>NZ_AP022332.1:2202500-2545635 GCF_009936375.1 Methylosinus sp. C49
TTTCGCCGATCTCGGCCGTTCGATCATCGAAATCTTTTTGATTGGCGACGAGGCTCGTCAGCGCTTCAGGCGGAAATCCACTCACGCTATTGTCGGAATTTCCGTGGCCGGCTCGACGATCGCAGTCGGCTGTGGGTCGAAAAGAGGAGAGCCGTGACCATTATTCTCGGGCTCAACGCCTATCATGGCGACGCTTCGGCCTGCCTCTTGCGCGACGGCTCCATTGTCGCAGCGGCGGAGGAGGAGCGCTTCCGCCGCGTCAAGCATTGGGCGGGGTTTCCCTCGGAGGCTATTCGCTATTGCCTCGAGGAAGGCGGCGTGACGCTCTCCGACGTGGCGCATATCGCGGTGAATTCCGATCCCAAGGCGAATCTCTTTCGTAAAATCGGCTATGCGCTGAAAACTCGTCCCGATCTGTCCCTCATTGCGGATCGGATCCGCAATCAGACGAAGCGGCGGTCGCTCGAAGGGGAATTGGCGATCGCTTTCCCGGGGGCGACCTTCGAGGGCGCGGTTCACCGCATCGAGCATCATATGGCTCATGCCGCCTCGGCGTTTCTGGTTTCTTCTTTCGAGCGCGCGGTCGTTCTATCGGTGGACGGGTTCGGCGATTTTTCGAGCGCCGCCTGGGGCATGGGCGAGCGAAACAGCGTGTCGATCGACGGTCGCGTCTACTTCCCCCATTCGCTCGGGATCTTCTATCAGGCGATCACGCAATATCTCGGCTTTCCGCACTATGGCGATGAATATAAGGTCATGGGGCTCGCGCCTTATGGCCGCCCGCGATTCATGAGCGAGATGCGACGCGTTCTTCACGCCGAGGGTAATGGCGCTTTCGCGCTCGATCTGAGCTATTTTCGCCATCACAAGGAAAAAATCGCTTATGAATGGTCCGGCGGCGCGCCACATGTCGGCGCGCTCTATAGTCCGGCGCTCGAGGAGCTGCTCGGACCAGCGCGGACGAATGACGAGCCGCTGCAGGAGCGCCATCGCGATATCGCGCGCTCAGCTCAGGCGATGTACGAAGAAGCATTCTTTCATTTGCTCAGAAAGCTTCATGAACGATACCGGCATTGCGATCTCGCGCTCGCCGGAGGATGCGCGCTGAACTCGGTCGCCAACGGCAAGATCAAGCGCAATTCGCCGTTCAGGCGGGTCTATATTCAATCTGCGGCGGGTGACGCTGGCGGAGCGATCGGCGCGGCGATGCAGGTCTGGAGCGAGCTCGGGGGCGGCTCGCATGGCGCATCGGCGGCGACGGCGCTGTCGGGGAACAGCATATCCAGCCGGAGCGTGATGGATCACGCCTATCTCGGTCCCAGCTATGACGACAAGTCGATCGAGGCTCTGCTCGTCGCGCGCCGGGCGGAGCTGACGGCTCAGAATTGCGTCGTCGAGCCTATCGAGGACGAGGCCGCCTTATGCGAGCGCGCAGCCGACGCTATCGCGCAGGGCGAGGTCGTCGGCTGGTTTCAGGGACGGATGGAGTGGGGGCCGCGGGCGCTCGGCAACCGTTCGATCATCTGTGATCCGCGTCGCGCCGATATGAAGGATATTCTGAATCTCAAAATCAAGCGTCGCGAGAGCTTTCGACCGTTCGCGCCTTCGATTCTGAGAGAGTGGGTCGCGCATTGGTTCGAGGAGGATGACGATGCGCCCTTCATGATGCAAGTGTTTCAGATAAGGGAAGAGAAGCGTTCGGCGATACCGGCGGTCGCCCATGTCGATGGATCGGGGCGCTTGCAGACGGTTCATCGCGAGACCAATCCGCGCTATTGGCGATTGATCGAGGCGTTTCGGGCGCGGACCGGCGTGCCCATGGTGCTCAACACCTCGTTCAACGAGAATGAGCCCGTGGTCTGCAGGCCGGAGGAGGCGCTCGACTGCTTCTCGAGAACCAAGATGGATGTGCTGGTGTTGGGGAACAGCTTCATTCGGCGTAATGGTTGAGCGCCGGCTTCGAGCGCCGCGCTCGGAGTCGCGATGCTGATTTTCGTGAACCGCTATTTCTACCCGGACCATTCGGCGACGAGCCAGATGTCGTCCGATCTCGCATTCGGATTGCGCGCGCGTGGGCATGATGTGCGCGTCATAGCCTCGCGTCTGCGATATGATGCGCCCGAGGATCCCTTGCCGGCTCATGAGACCGTCGGAGGGGTAGAGCTGTTTCGCGTGTGGACGTCGCGCTTCGGTCGCGGCAATCTCATCGGTCGGGCGATCGACTACGCGACCTTCTATTTATCCGCAGCTTGGCGTCTCCTGCGATTGGCGCGCGCCGGAGACATTGTCATCGCCGAGACCGACCCTCCCATGCTGTCCGTCATTGTCGCTCCAATTGCGTATTGGCGGGGCGCGCTGCTGGTGAATTGGCTGCAGGATCTGTTTCCAGAGGTCGCAGCGTCCGTAGGGCTGGGCCGGCGGCGGCTTCCGCCTTTCGTCTACGGCGGGCTTCACATGCTGCGCAACGCATCGCTGCGCTCGGCGGCGATGAATGTGGCGCTCGGCGAAAAAATGTCGGAGCGATTGTCTTCGCTCGGCCTCGCGTCGGATCGCATCGCCGTCATTCCGAATTGGGCCGATGCGGAGCTGATCCGGCCCGTTGCGCCAAAGGACAATCCGGCGCGGAAGGAATGGGGGCTCGATGGCGCTTTTGTCGTGGGCTATTCGGGCAACCTCGGGCGCGCGCATGATTATCGCGCTATGCTGGGCGCCATCGAGAGGCTGAACGAGGCGTCCTCGGAGACCCCGATAATTCGATGGCTGTTCATAGGGGGAGGCGCGCTTTACGACGCCCTCGCGCGGGAGTTGCGCGCAAAGGGGCTTCAGGATGTTCTATTCGCGCCCTACCAGCCGCGCGAGCGCCTTTCGGAGAGCTTGTCGACGGCGGATGTGCATCTCGTATGCTTACGACCCGATCTCGAGGGCGCGGTCGTGCCGAGTAAATTCTATGGCGTCGCCGCGGCAGGTCGCCCGACCATTTTCATCGGCGATTTCGATGGCGAAATCGCGCGGATCGTCAGACGAGACGATCTCGGCTGCGTAGCGCCGCAGGGCGACGGCGAGCAGCTGGCTGCGCAGATTTTGGCGCTCGCGCGGGACCCCGATCGTTGCAGAGACATTGGCGAGAGGGCGCGTCGGCTCTGCGTGGAAAAGCTCGATAAGCGCGTGGCTCTCGATCGTTGGGAGCGGTTGCTGGAGCGCCTCTCGTCGAGACGCTGCGGCGGCGCTTGACCTCGGCGCGCGCCTTTCGCGCGTTCAGCTCGCGACACGCGATTTCTGCGCGTGCGCTTTGCCGAAGACGGAAATCCGATCGATCGCGCGCCGCATCGGCGTCTCGAACAAATGAAATGAAAGCAGGCTCGTCGCGAAGATGAGCACATAGCAGAGGAGCGTCAGCGCGGCGATCGCGATTCCGCTTCCCCTCATGAGCTTGTCGCCGACGATGTTGATAAAGACCAGAATAAATAAATTGTGCCACATATAGATCGAATAGGTGAGCTGTCCGAATGGGGCGATCCGCCTCAGGCTCGGCGTGGCGGTCGCGTGGACGTCGCGCGCGACAGCGCCCGTCACGAGCAAGACGATCAGAGCCAAGATCAGCAAGGGTGATTGTCCCGCGAGCATCGCTGCCAGAATCGCCAGCAGGCCGCCCGCGAGAATGGGAAAAGGCGGCGTGATGGGCGCGAGGAGATGACGGAGCCGGAACAGCGCCACGCCGACGCCGAAGCCGAAAACGCCACGCAGAAGCGGATGAAAGCTCCCGGCGTCGATCCAATCATGAACGCTGAAAGCGAGGCCATATCGGCGAATTTCCCCGAATATGATCGCGATGCAGATCGTCGCGATGACGAGAACATCTCTCTGCCGGGCGCTTCGTGCGAGAATAAGGGTGATCGGAAAGGCGAGATACATCATCATTTCGACGCTGATCGACCAGTTGACACCGTTGAAATACAGGTGATTTCCGCATTCGATGACAGTATGCAGCAATAGGGCCGTATCCGCTATGCACAGCGGGCTGAAGGATGGCGTGTGCCGGCTCGGCAGCTGCAGCGCCGAAAAGCCAGCATAGAGGATCGCGGACACGACGAGGGTCAGCAGATGAAGCGGGAATAGTCTCGCGACGCGCTTCTTCAAAAAGCCGCCATAGGAGCCGAGATCGTGGATGCGCTCGAAATACACGTAGGATATGACATATCCAGATATGATGAAAAACATGTCGACGAATAGAGCCAGGCCATCCGAGCGCTCATTGGCGGCGGAAGAGAGCATGAACTCTTTGGAATGATGAAACACGATTCCGAGAGAGGCGAGAAAGCGAAGCGCGTCGAGGTGCAGCATCTCCCCCGATTTCGCCACGAGCGGCTTCAGCTTCAACCACTTCCGCATTACCGAGTTCCGCCTTTCCGCATCTTTGTTGTCTAGCTCGCGCTGAATGATTTACCAAGCGCAAATTCTGCGGGCTCGACTGTCTACCGAGTGCGTAATGCGGAATGTTTGTTGCTACTTCGCGTAGTTCAGCCGCACCGAGGTTTTCGACGAAGTCATCGCTTGGCTGCTGCCGGCTCTTCAGCTTCTAATTCCTTTAACAATTCTAGATATTTCGTCGCGACGCTGTCCCAGCCGAAGCTCTCTGCGGTGGTGCGGGCGCCGGCCCGCAACGTCGCGAAACCGGCCTCGTCCTCGAAGGCGGAGCGCAGTTTTTCTACAATATTTCGGGCGTTCCGCTCGATCGTTAAGCCGTTCACGCCGTCCTGCAGATAGTCTTCGATCCCGCCGACGCGGGTCGCGAAGACGGGGAGGCCGGCCGCCATCGCCTCCATGCTGACGAGCGAGAAAGTCTCATAGGCGGTCGGCAGCACGAAAGCGTCGGCCGCGGCATAAAAGGCGGCGACGTCACGCCGAGCGCCGCAAAAGACGACGCGGCTTTCGGCTTGCTCGGCGAGCTTTCTGTAGCGCGCTGGATTGTCGGAGCCGACCACCGCCAGCCAATAGCGCTCACCCAGAAGCGCGAGCGCTTCGATCAGCGGAGCGAGGCCCTTGCGCGCAAATTCATGTCCGACGAACAGCAGCAGCCGGGCGTCGCGCGGTATTCCGAACTCGCTGCGAATCTGCGCGCGCGCTTCCTCCGTGGCTTGGAAACGATCGAGATCGATGCCATTGTAGATGATGCGAATGCGCTCGGCGGGGACATTGTAATGCGATTGCAATTCTTCGCGGACGCGAGAGGAGACGGCGACGTATTTACGGTAGCGGAGCCCGCCGATCATCCATCGGTCACGCAGGGCGACCCAATAATGCATAGGATTGAGCAGCCAGCCCCAATTGCCGGCCTTGCGCTTCAGCGCGAGACTTTCTGCATTCACGGCGTGAACGACGAGAATGTCGCCGCGCAGGCAATCGCCATGGCTGATGATCCGCGCCGCCCGCGCGCGGCGCCGAAGGGCCAGCGTCGCGGCGAGCGTGAATATCGGCATGACGACGAGCCGGCCGATATGGCGCATGGCGCCGCGCGTCGGCACGCACGAGAGCCATGGCGTGATCTGCGCGATCTCGGACGGCGCGTCGCCATCGTCGGCGACGACCGCGGCCACGACGCTATTGCGCGCTCCGGCGCGCGTGAAGGCTTTCGCGAGCTCGAAGGCGACTGTCTCGACGCCGCCGTCTCTGCTGAATTCTTGCACGACCTGAATGATTTCGAGTGAATTGCGTGAGCTCATCGGCAAATCCATGACACAAATCTTCGTAAGAGCAGCCTGCTCGGCTCTTCTATTCGTCGCATCGGCCGCCTTTTGCGAGGAGAAGCCGCTTGAGGCCGATGCGCCTTTGCGGATGCGCATCGGCGGCGGCAATCTCGTGACGCATCTGCACGGAGCGCCTTCCGCGCAAATCTATGCGGCGCTGCGCGGAGTCGGCGCGCCGCTCGGACGCATGGATTCCTATGGCTGGCGCACGCTCGACCGCAAGCCGACGCCGAGCGATTTCGACGCCGCCATGCGCGAGGCCTATGAGCGCGGAATCACGCCGGTCATTCTGCTGGAATACGAAGGCTCTTATCAGTTTCTCGATCCGCCGCAGCCGATCGGCTCCTACCGAGACTGGTTCATCGCCGGCGTCGCTTATGCGCGGCGCTTCCAGCCCGGCGGCGATTGGGCGAAGGCCAATCATGTCGCGGGATGGGGCGCGACCATCTTCACGGCGATCAACGAGCCGGATGTGCAGGCGACCATTCCGCGCGAGGACTATCGGCGCGCGCTGGAGGGGCTGGCCGATGGTGTTCACAGCGTCAATAGGGATCTGAAGGTCGTGCCCGGGGGCTTCGCCACTTGCAACTCGCATGGCGACGCGACTTTGCGCGGCTATGGCCCGGCCATTGCGCCATTGCTCGAGGATGGTCGCCTCGATGGCGTCGATCTGCACACTTATTATAATTTCCGCTGGTTTCCTCTGACTCGCGGTCGCCAATTCTCGGCGCAGAGCTGCTTCGATCGCGTCAAAAAAGCGATGGGCCTCTCCCGCGATATTAATTTCTACGCGACCGAATATAATATCTCGAAATCGGAAGGCTGGGCGCGGCCGGAGACTGCCGCCAAGCTGTTCCTGACCGCCTTTTGGGACGAGATGGCGGTCGTCGGCGCCGACGGGCGCAGGCCTGCGACGGTTTTCGCCATGCCTTGGAATCTCGGCGACACTGGCGCGATAGAGGGTCCGAGCTACGCAATGGCGGCGGGCGCCGCTCCTTGGCGACCGGAGGCGCGCGCCATCGTGTTGCGCAATCTGATCGAGCTCGCCGGCTCGATGCATTTCATCTCCATCGATCGCGAGAAGGGGCTGCTGACGTTGGAAGGTCCGACGGGGCGATTGCTCGTCTGGCATGATCTCGAGGGCTGGACCGACGCGCCCGGCTCGGCATGGACCGCGCCCTTGCCGGAATGGGCCGTCACCGCGGAACTGTGGGGCTGGGACGGATTGCGTCGACGCGTCCCTGTGGCGGGATCGGAGCATCGCTTCGCCGGGCTGAAGCCGGACGAGACCCATATGGTTTTCCTGCCCCGGCCTAAGCCCTGATCGACGGCGCATCATGGGCCTCGAGCCAAGCGCGCCGCAGCGTGCGCGCGACCTCTTCATAGGTGAAGCGCGCGGCGACATTCTCCAGCGCAGCGCGTGATTTCGCGCGCAGATCGTATTTTCCGGCGGCGATGTCGTCGAGCAGGCGCGCGAGCGCCGCGCTGTCGCGCTCGGGCGCGACCCATCCGCCTTCGCCGATCACATCGGGGATCGCGCCGCCGGTGGAGCCGATCACCGGCACGCCGCAGCTCTGCGCCTCGATGATGACGCGGCCGAATTGCTCGCGGACGCGCGGCGTCGTGCGCGTGAACAAGATCAGCGCGTCGAGCCCGCGCATGAATTGCGCGACCTCATGCGGCGCCGCCCAATCGCGAAAGCTCACGCGGTCGCCGAGACCGAGCTGCGCGACGCGCGCGCGCAATTTGCCTTCATGCGGGCCGGCTCCGATCAGATCGAGGCTGACACTGGCCTCCGCGCGCGCGATCGCATCCAGCACATCATCGAGTCCCTTCTCCTCGACGAGACGGCCGACATAGCCGATGCGCAATCCCGCGCCCCGCGGCGTCGTGGCTCCGTCGGGACGAAAGCAGTCCTGATCCACGCCATAGCCGATCATCGTGACCGGCCCCTCATAGCCGCCGGCCCTCACCACGGCCTCGGCGTCCGGGCTGCGCGCGAGAATATGCGCGCATTTCTTCAGCACGAAGCGGCGAATAGTCTCGAAGGGCGGCGGCAGGGTTTTGAGAATGTTCTGATCGACCTCGAGCACGAGCGCCGCATCCTGCTTCGTCAGCGCGGCTTGCAGCGCCACCATGCTCCAAGGCTCTTCCCAAAGATGAAGCACATGCGGCCGCAGCTTGCGCAGCAGGCGCGGGAGGCGCGGATAGAAATGCAGATACCAGTTCAACGGCCCAGCGTTCGGAAACAGGATCGGCAGCACATGCAGCTGCATCGCGGGATCGGCTGCGGGCTCGCCGGTGAGCGAGCGGCCGAACTCACGCCAATTTTTCGGCACGACGAGATGCAGATCGAGATCGCTCTGCCGGAGCAGGGGCGTGTAGCGCTGCCGTCCGCCTTTCTGGCCGACGGCGGAATGCGCGACGGAAACGACGCGTAGAGGGGAGGGGGCGCTGCGAAGGTCAGACACGGCCGAGCATCCTCGCGACAATGCCGGACGCGCCGGTCAAATGCATCTCGGCCATCGCAAGACTTTTCGCGCCGCCATTGAGCGTGTTGCGCGGCAGGCTGAACATATTGCTCGGGCGCCGCATCACGCCTTTGCGCGTCGTCGCCGCAGAGGAAAAGCCCGCTCGCCGCGCGAGCGCGAAATCACGCTCGCCGGCGTCGGCCGCGCGGCCGAAGGGAAAGGCGAAATGTCGAATCTCGAGGCCGAGCCGCTCGCGCAGCCGCCGACGGCAGGCTTCCAATTCGGCGAGCGCCTCCGCTTCGACGAGCGCCGAGACGCGCGGATGATCGACCGTATGCGCGCCGATCTCGACGAGCGGATCGCGGGCCAGCAATTGCAGCATGTCCCATGAGAGGGCGTGCTTCTCGCGCAGCCGCTTCTCGTCGAATCCATTTTCCGCGCAAAAGGCCGAATAGAGCGCGCCTGCTCGCGGTCCTTCCCACGCTCTCTCTATCGTCGCATAGGCGGCGCGCTTCTCTTGCGCGGTTTCGACTTCCACTGTCCGCCCGTCGTGAGCAATCTGGTCTTGGCTCAGGATGATGTCCTCGAGGCCGGCGTGCCACATCGACATTGTTCCATCGGGAATGCCCGTGGTCACGAAGAGCGTCACCGGCGCTTCATGCGCGCGAAACAGCGGGACGATCTCCTCGAAACTGTCGCGGTAGCAATCATCGACGGAAAAATTCACGAAGCGGTCGCCGGGGCGATCGGCGGCGGCGCGCTCTATCGCCTCTTCCATCGTCACGATCGACCAGCGCTGCGCCTTCAGATAGGCGAGCAGGCGATCGAGATAGGCGAGATCGAGATAGAAATTGCGATTGGGCAGCCGCGCCCATAGCGCGCTCGGCGCGGCGCGATGAAAGGTGAGTAGACAGCCGCGCGCGCCTCTCGCCCTGTCGAGGAGCGCGCCGATGGGTCGCAGCGCGGCCTCCATCGGCAGAATGTCTGTCAAGCTCGACGCGAAACTCATGGCGCCTCTCCTGTTCTGAGCAATATTCGCAGCTTCGAAAGACTCGCATCGCGCAATTGCGGCAGCAGCAGGAATGATCCGGCCGCCGTGCAGACTGCGCAAGCAGCGACGCCGGCGATGAGCCGCGGCGCCAGGGCGCTCGCTTGCGTCTCGATCATCCATCCCACCGCCAGCATGGCGGCGCCGGGCGCGGCCGCCACGCATATCAGCGACATTAACCGCCCACGATTGGGCAAGGTCCATGTCGTCCCGGCCAGCAATGTGAGGCTGCGCGCGCTCTCGCCGAGGCCGATCAGCAGCATGCCGAGTCCGAGCGGCGGCGCCAGCCGAGCGCCGAGCGCATTGATGACGATATTGACGAGATAGGCGCCGACGACGATCAACGTCGCTCGCGCATTGCGGCCCTCGCTGTTGAGATGCCGCAGGAGAATCCATCCGAGCGTCGAGGCCCAAAGGCCGATAGAGACGCCGCGCAGCGTCGCGCTCGCGAGCAGCAGTCCTGTCTCCGAGAAGGCGCCGCGGAAAAACACCAGTCGCACGATATCGGAGGCGAAGACGAAGACGAAGGCGGACGCCGGGACGGTGAGCGCGAGGATGAGGCGGGCTATGGCTTCGATCTGATGATGGCTCTCGTCCTTCCGATAGCTCGACATATAAGCGAGCCCGATCGGCTGGCTGACGAGCAGCAGCGCCGTGTCCGAGAGCGTGCGCGAATAGTCGAGCGAGGCCACCGCGCCGGTGACGTTTCGCGAGGCCGCCAAGCGCTCGATCCAGACCTGCGTCTGTTCCGCGAAAGGAATCGCGAGCAGCGGGCGCAGGCGCCACAGAAACTCGCGTCCGGCGGCGAGGATCATTGCCGGATGCGCGCCGCTCGGGTCCAGCGTGCGCTCCCCATAGCGCGACCAGAGGCCGAACAGCGCCAAGGCGTTGAAGGAGAGCGTGAAGGGCCAGGCGAGCGCGCCGAACCAGCCGAGGAAGGCATAGAGAGCGAGGCCGATGATCATCGACAGATTCAAAAGGCCGGCGCGCAGATTGGAGAGCCGCGTCTTGCCGAGCGCGATCTCGCCCGCCGCCAGCGTGTTCACGAGCACGGAGGCCGGCATAGCGACGCTCATGATCTCGACATAGCTCAACGTCAGCGCCTTGGCCTCGGGCGTGAAGCCGCCGAGCATCAGATCGATCCACCAGGCGCCGAGCGCCTGCACGCAGAGCATCACCGCAATGGCGGCGAGCGTCAGCGCGCAGCAGAGCGAGGCGAGCAGGCGCGGGGCGCGCCCTTCCGACTGGGCGCGTTGCAGCATGGGGATCAGAATGGCCGGCGCGCTCTCATTCTGCAGAAAGCACAAGGGGAGCAAGATCACGGTGACGGCGCCTCTGTAACCGTCGGCGAGCAGCGACGCGCCCAGCACTTGCGCCATCAATATCTCGCGCGCGAAGCCGAGAATCTTGCTGGCGAGCGCGCCGAGCATCAGCAGCGCGGCCATTTTGCGCGGCGCGGCGCGCGTCGGCGCCGCGGGCGTGCTCGGAGGGCTCTGCGGCGGCGCCGAGCCGCGAAGGCGCTCTTTCCAGCTCATCGGCGCCGCCCGATGTCGGGGCCGTGACGCAGTCCGCGGGCCGGGACGGAGGAGAGAGCGAGCGCCATGAAGGTCCAGAAGAGAAAGCCCGCTTCGCCCGAGCCTATGCCGGCGAGCGGCAATTGGACGAGGAAGAAGGCGCCGAATGCGCCGAGCATGACGCTTGCCGCGTGGCCGTCGCTCAGCGCGCCGACGATCGCCGAGACGGCGACCCATATCAGCGCGAAGAGGCAGATGAGGCCGAAGACGATTCCCATCGACTGCCAGCAGGCGATGATCATTCCATCGACCGGCTGCGAGCCGGCGACGCCCGTGTCGACCGTGGTGAAACCGGCGCCGATCAGCGAGCTGTCGGAAAGATTCCACAATGCGAAATATTGATCGAGGCGCTCGCGCGCGCTGCCGTCGCGGCTGCCTTCCGAGAAGGTCGCCAATCGCGCGCTGATCGACTCGCCGAAGGGCGTCGCGATCAAAGCGATGATGGTCGCTGCGCATAGGCCGAACATCATGACGAATGAGCGTCCGCGCGTGGCGCGGAACGCGGCGCAGAACAGCATGGCCACGACGAGCGATATCCAGGCTGTGCGATAGAGCGAAAGAAACAGCGCGAGCGCCGCGGGCGCGGTGGCGATCTGCGACAGCCAATCGCTCTTGCGAAACCATACGAGCAGCAGCCCGACGGCGGTGAAGGTCGCAAAGCCCGCGGGGGCGTTCATCGTGCTGAAGACGCGCACGCCATAGGGGACGGGCTGGCCGATAGAGGTGATCGGCGCATTCCGCATCCAATAGCGATCCCAGATGGCTGGATCGACATATTGCACGACGCCATAGACGCCGATGATCGGCAAAGCGATCGCGAAGACATTGGTGACGGCGGCGAGAATTTCGTCCCTGTCGGCGGTTTCCGCGAGCAGCATGGCGTAGAGCAGGGGAGCGAACCATTTGACGGCGTCGCGCGCGGCGCTCATCCATTCACCTTTGAACAAAGTGAGGATCATCGCATAGACGACGCAGGCGATGACCATGAGCAAAGGCTCCATGCGCCGCATTCGGCCTGTCGAGCCCATGAAGCCGAGAAGGTGATGAAGAGGCGCCATGAGGCAGGCCAGCGGCCCCACCAGCATCAAGCTGCTCGTATCATAGCCGAGGCGAACGTCGACCAGCCGCCTCACAAAGGGCGTGAAGAGAAACAGGAGCAGCGCGGCGCCGACATGAGCCGAGGGTCCGCGCCGCCAGGTCCACCATCCGACGGCTGCGCAGGCGACCACGTAGAGCGCGCGGGCGGGCGCGCCGAGGAAAGGCCCGATAGCGCCGGCGATCAGCAATGTCGCCAGCGCTGCGGCGCATCCGCTCGATTGATCGCGCGCGCTCGGCGCCGCCTCGCGGCGAAGGCCGTTGTCTGTTCTGGCGCCAGCGAAGCTCGTCATCTCCGCCTCATCGCCTCGAGAACAGCGGCTCGTCGCGCTCCGCCAAATTGACGACGACGCCGAGCAGCCGCCCGCCGGATGCTGTGAGCGCCTCGCTCGCTGCGAGCGCTTCCTCCGCAGAGCTTCCTCCAGCGCGCGCGCAGAGCAGGATCGAATCCGCCTGACGAACCAGAAGGCGCGCGTCCAATGCATCCGCTGGCGGGCAGTCGAGCAGGACGAGATCATAGTCGCGCGTCGCTTTCAGCACGGTCTCGATACGCTTGCCGATCTGCGGCGGCGCCGCTTCGCCGGAGGCGCCGAGCGGCAAGGCGTCGAGCAGTCGCGAGGCGGTTCCCGTCACGCAGTCCCGCAGAGAGGCCGTTCCGTCCAGCGCCTCGAGCAGACCCGGCCCATGCTCGAGGCCGAGCGCGGAGTCGAAGCAAGGATTGGCGCGGTCGCATTCTACGACCAGCACGCGATGCCCCATCGTCGCCACGAATTGCGCCAGGGCCAGAGTGAGGAACGTCTTGCCGTCGCCGTGCGCGGGAGAGGTCACGGCGATGATCCTCGAACCTTTCGCCTCGCCGATGCGCGCGCTCGAATAGATCTCGAACAGCTGGCGTTGCGTAGTCTCGTCGCTCTCCGCGAGCTTGGCGAGAGCCATCAAAGGCAGGGCGCGATCTCGACGCTCGCGCCGGCCGAAGAGCTTGCCATGCGCGCCGCGCAAATGCGGCAGCTCGACGCAGAGCGCGTCGCCGGCGAGAGCGGTGAGCTCGGCCGAGCCACGCAGGCTCTTGTCGAAGCGGTCGCGCAAAATCGCCGCTGTGGCTCCGAGCAGCGTCGCCAGCGTCAATCCAGCAGCGAGGAATGGCAGCTTCTTCGGGAAGTACGGTTGATTGGGCAGTTCGGCCATGCCGACGAGGCGCGTGCTTCCGTTCAGCACGCGCCGATCGGCGTCGAGCTCGCTGGCGCGCTTGTAGAGCTCGGAATATTGGCGCCTCTTCATATCGACGCCATGCACCAGCGTCTCTATGGAGCCCTGGTCGATCATTGCGTCGCCGACCTCTATCTTGGCGCCTTCCACCTTGGCTTTCAGCGAGGCGACGAGCGAGTTGGCGGCTTCGTAATTGCGTTTCACCGCGGCGGCGACGCCGGCGACCTCGGCGGCGAGCCGTCGCTGGGCGATGTCGCGCTCCTGCTCCAGCTCGCGCAGGGCGGGATGGCGATCGCCGAGCGTCGTCCGGGTGGAAGCGAGCCGGATCTCGATCATAGTGAGCTGCTGCTTGAGATCGGAAACGCTGCGGCTCGCCAGCACCGCAGGCGAGTCGGCCAAGCCTTTTCCTTTGTTCGCGGAGATCTCCCTCAGCCGCGCCGACGCCTCCGCGCGCGTGGCCTCGGCGGTGGAAAGCTGCTGCGTGAGGCTGGTCAGGCGTTCGGAGTCGATCAGCGCATTGGTTCCGCGCGCGAGGCCCTTCTTGCGCTTGTATTCTTGAATCTTGCCGTCATCATCGCGCAATTCGGTCTCGAGCCGATGAACCTCGGCCCATAGCCAATCCGCGGCGTGTTGGCGCCCGGACGAAAGATTTGCGCGCTGATCCTCGAGGAAGGCGGCGATCAGCGCATTGGCCATCTTCTGCGCGATTTCCGGCCGAGTGGATTGGTATGAAATGCTGATGACGCGCGATCGTCCGACATTGCCGATGGAGTAGCGCGGGCGGACGAATTCGACGAGCGCGTCGGCGTCCTCGCGGAGCTTGTCGCAGCCGGAGCGGCGGCCGAGCGTCTCCAGCAATGCGCCGATCCCTTTGCTCGCAGCGCAATCTTGCAGCGCCAATTCGAATACGCCGGGCGCGGCGATCGCCGCCTTCAGCACGCGCGACGAGCCGATGATGAGAAGCTGACTCTCCATATCGGCGGGATCGCCGGCCTTCTGCGCCCAAACGGCGGAAGAATTATTGTCGCCGGGCTCCTGCTCGGCGACGATCACCGATCCCGTCGCCATATATTGGACCGGCAGCACGAGGAGCGCTGCGACGACGGCGCCGAGAATGGCGATGAAAATGACCGAAAATATCGCCTTGCGTCGCCACAGCGCGGCGAGCAGGCCATGTCCCGGCGGGGCGGCGGCGGCGCTCGTCGCGCGCCGCGTCTCCATGTCGGAGACAGTTGCGCCTAGATTGTCATAGGCCATGCGGGGGTCCAATTCGTTTCTTTGCCGCGCTCGCGATCCGCGATCGTTCGATCTACGAGATCTTTGAATTCGCGCCGAAAGCGCTCCGCTGAAAAATTCTGCGCTTGCCTTCGGCAAGCGGTGCGGGAAAAGCGATCCTCTTCTGCGACGAATTTGCGAATGCAAGCGGCGATGTCCGCCGGCGTCGCATTCGCGAAGAACATTCCCGAACGCGGCTCACTCGCCGACACCGACTCTCGCGCGCCGCCGCGGTCGAGCGCCAGCACGGGCGTTCCTTCCGACATGGCCTCGACCACGACGATGCCGAAATCCTCCTCGGCGGCGAAAACGAAGGCGCGGGCGGAGGCCATCAGATAGCGAAGCCGCTCATCGCTGACGAAGCCTTCGAAGGAGACATTCTCCGTCGCCATCCTGCGCAGGCGCGCAGCTTCGGGGCCGTCTCCCGCGACGATCAACTGAAGATCTTCCAGATCGGCGAAAGCCCTCACGATCGCTTCGACATTCTTATACGGCACGAGCCGGCTGGCGGTGAGAAAATAGGGGCGATGTAAGACTTCCCGGCCTCCGCCGAGCGTGACCGGCGGATAGATCACCTTTGCTTTGCGTCCGTAGGATTTCTCTATCCGCCGTGCGACGAATTGCGAATTGGCGACCATAACGTCCGGTCCATTCGCGGTTCGCGCATCCCAAATGCGCAGATAGTGAAGCAATATGCGCGCGACCGCTCCCTTCATGCCTTTCTCGAAGCCATTGTCGCGCAAATATTGATGCTGCATGTCCCAAGCGTATCGCATCGGCGAATGCACATAGGAAATGTGAATCTGATCTGGTCCCGTCAGCACGCCCTTCGCAGTGGCGAAGCTGCTGGAGATGACGAGGTCGTAGGCGGAGAGATCGAACTGCTCGATCGCCAATGGCATCAATGGCAGATAGAAGCGATGATGCGTGCCGACGAAAGGCGCGTTCTGCAGAAAGCTGGTCGTCTCGCGGGCGATGCCGATGACGGCGCGATCTGCGGGCGGTAGAACGTCGAAGAGCGAAAAGACATGCGCTTGCGGATAGCATTGCAAAATTTCGCCGAGGACGCGCTCGGCGCCGCCCAAGACATAGAGCCAGTCGTGCACTACTGCGACGCGCATCAGGAAAAGATTCCCTCATAGTTGGAAGGCGTTCGTCTATGCGATTGCAATAGGCTTACGATATGAAATAAAAGCGCTGTCATATAGGCCGATATGCCCCAATATGTTGAATGGTATTCTTCTATCTGTAGCATTATTATTATGTATCATACCCTATCGTAAAGTAGCTTATGTTTCGAATAGTTAATATGAGAGCGCTCGACGCTTCGTCGAGAGATTCTTTCGTCGACTCTGCGCACACTTGCTCGATCTTGAAAGAACGATAGATCTTCGATCGCGTAATCGGTTCTCTGCACCGCGGTAGCACCTTTGAACTAGCAGAATGATACAGCTGTCGCCGGCGCTGTGGCGAGACAACGTCTCGGATCGAGACAAATAATCACGCTACGTTGCTGTTCAGCAAAAGCAGTGCCGTCATCGATGGGACAATGCCGTCGTGTCGACGCGCGCGCCAGAATGGCGCGCGCCTCTCGATGTCATGAGGGGCGAAAAGGGGCCGGCGCCGTTCCTCTCACGGTCTCGCCTGCGCGCTGCGGCCTGGCCACGGTGGTGGCGCGCGCCTTTTTGCGCGAGCTTGTGAGAAATACGCTTTTGGGGTCTAGACAAGGCCGGCGGCGCTTTCTATAAGCCCGCTCTCGGCGTCGCGAGGCGCCTAGGCCCAGGTAGCTCAGTTGGTAGAGCATGCGACTGAAAATCGCAGTGTCGGTGGTTCGATTCCGCCCCTGGGCACCATCCCCCTAATCTCCCGGCATCTCAGGACGTCTCAGTCGGCGCCGTATTGCATTGATATGATTGTTGTTTGTTAGATTTTGACGCCTTCCGCCGTCTCAATCGGCATCTTCGGATATCACCCGATCTCATGAATTTGTTGGCCTTGATGTTGGCCTCGCCCTGGTATCTGCTGGCCCGAGGCCAACAGCCGGGAGGCGTCAATGCCCCTGACAGATACAGCGTGCCGCGCCGCCAAGGGCCGGGAGTCGGAATACAAGCTCTCCGATGGCGGCGGGCTCTACCTTCTTGTGAAGCCGAGCGGCGCGCGGCTCTGGAACCAGGCATACCGGTTCAGCGGTAAGCAGAAGAAGCTCTCCCACGGCGCCTATCCCTCCGTTCCCCTCGTCGAGGCGCGGCGGCTGCGCGACGAAGCGAAGAAGCTGTTGGCCTCGGGAGTCGATCCTGGGGCCAACAAGAAGGCTGCGAAACTGACCGCCGTCATCTCGGCGACGAACACCTTCGGGGGCGTTGCCGAGGAATATCTGCAACGCATCGAGGATGAAGGCGCCGCCGCGTCCACCATCACGAAGAACCGATGGCTGCTTGTCGATCTCGCCGGCCCAGACCTCGGCGCCCGACCAATCGCGGATATCACCCCGGCGGAAATCCTCGCGTTGCTGCAACAGATCGAACGCAGTGGGCGCCGGGAGACGGCGCGGCGGCTGCGAAGCGTGATCGGCACCGTCTTCCGACTCGCTGTCTCCACGCTGCGGGCCGAGGACGATCCGACTCTCCTGCTGCGTGGTGCCCTGATGGCGCCGAAGGTGCAGCATCGGGCCGCAATCACCGACGAGAAGCATCTCGGCGCGCTTCTGGTGGCCATAGACGCCTATGACGGCTGGCCAACGCTCCGGTGCGCTCTTCAGTTCACCGCGCTGACGTTCGCCCGCCCCGGCGAGGTCCGCGGCGCCACATGGGCAGAAATCGACGTGGAGGAGGCAATCTGGCGCATCGACGGAGACCGCACAAAGGTTCGCCGGCCGCATGACGTGCCGCTCTCCCGACAAGCGCTCGATGTGCTGCGCGAGGTGAAAGAGGTCGCCCGGAGCACGCTCGTGTTCCCCTCTATCCGCTCCAATGCCCGCCCCCTGTCGGAGAACGCCATGAACGCCGCGCTGCGGCGCATGGGCTTTACGCAGGATGAGATGACCGCGCACGGCTTTCGGGCTGCGGCAAGCTCGATATTGAACGAGCGGGGTTTCCCGCCCGACGTGATCGAGGCCGCGCTCGGGCATCAAGATCAGAACGAAATTCGGCGCGCCTACAACCGAGCGAGCTATTGGCAAGAGCGGATCGAACTGATGCAGGCGTGGTCAGACTGCATTGATAAATTCAAACGAACGCCGTGACGAAAGATCTCGCCGATCGTGCACTATTGTATGAGCGCGCTGGCCTCACCGACCGTCATCGACCTCTTCCACCGGCCGCCATGCAAGGGGATCGGCGACCCAGCGGTCGATTTCGGATTCATGCCAGCCCGCGCCGTTGGCGCTGATCTTGATCTGTGCGGGGAAGGTGCCCTCGGCGATCTTGCGGTAAATGGTGGACCGCGACAGGCCGGTCCGGGCGAGGACGGTTCTCAGGCGGATGATACGGTCTGGTTGGCGCACGGCTGCCTCGACTGGCTTTGTCTGACTGCTCCCGAGCCAGACAGGACAAGGATTTATCGCTGTGCAAGAGGGTTTTGCGCGGCGTCGCAGCGTGGCGCGCCGGCGGCGGAAAATAGGCGGGGTCAAAGTCCGATGTTCCGGCCTCTGCCAAGGTCGATGCCGTGGCTGAAGGCGAGCTCCAATCCGAGTCGGCGGCCCGATTCGATCCCAATGCCGAGGTCTCGCTCGCGGCCGGCAAGGATCGACTCGAGTTGCGGATCGCGTTCGAGGCTCTGCGCCATGTCACCCATCGCCGATCGCGTGGCCTTGTAGCCGGACATGTCCGCTGCCTGATATTGGCGCTGGCTGGTCTGGCCGAGCTCCCGCTAGCGTTCCACGAAGCGATCGGCGCGGCGCTGCGGATCGGTGCGCAGTTCGGTTTCGAGTTGTAGGGCGCGGATGGCGCGGGCGATGCGCCCCGTGGCCGCTTCCGAGGCGAGTTCCGGGTGCTTCTTATAGGCGGCTTCGGCATCGTGCGAGCCATAGGGCCGCACCTCCTCGAAGACCTTGCGTGCCTCCTGCAATTCCTTCACCTGCTCCGGGTTGGCCTTGCCGCCTCTCTCCTGTATCTCGAAGATCGCATCCACGGCGCGAGCATGGCGGATCAACGCCTTGGTGCGGGCGCGGCGCAGCGCCATTTCCGGGTCTTCCGCCACCCTCCTTTCCGGCCCCTGTCCGCCGGCGGCGGGCAGGCGCAGGCCGTCGAACATTCCGCGCAGCTTCTCGGGCGCCTGCTTGACGATCTCGACGACCCGCTCCATGCGCTCGCGGAAAGTGATCCCGCGCCGTTCGGCATAATCGCGCGCCGGCTCGAGCCGCTCGTAATCTGACGCCATATCCTTGGCCCGGTCGCGCGACAGGGCGCCGAGAAGCCGATCCTGGCTGGTAAAGTCGTCATGGCCATAATGCAACTCCATGCGGTCGCGGTGGCGCGACAACGCGACATAGGCGTCGTGGGCGTCCAGGCCCGGCGTCGCCAGAACATGGGCGCGGTCCACGGTCATGCCCTGCGCCTTGTGGATGGTTGCGGCATAGCCGTGGTCGATGCGGTCGTAATCCTTCAGGTCAAAACGAACGGAACGGCCATCATCGGTGCGCACGCTCATGCTCTGCGTGCTGACCTGTTCGATGACGCCGAGCGTGCCGTTCTGGATGCCGAGGCCGCGCTCGTTCTGAAGGAACATGACGCGATCTCCGCGCGCGAAGCTTCGCTCACCGCGTTCGACCACCAGGCGCACCTCGTCGCCGAGGTTTCCGGCGTCCCGCATCCTGCCGCGCGCCGCCTCATTCAAAGCGCGCACCTCGGCATTGGTGTGGGTGAGGATGATACGGCTGCGGCCCGGCGACGCCTGACGGTCGCGATCACAGTGGTCGATCAGATCGTCGCGCGCCTGTTCCCGTGTCGCAGCGGCACGGATCATGCCGTGTTTGTCATAGGCACGGAGCGCATCGGCGGTTCGGCCGGTCGCCAGATCGCGCGTTGCGTCGCGCTGCCAATCCTCCCGCTGGCGGCGCACCTCGCCGATCTCCGCCCCACCGTGACGTTGGTGGATAGACCGGAACGCCGCGCCGGCTTCGATGGATTGCAACTGTTGCGGATCGCCGACCAGCACCACCTTGGCGCCGGCCTCGGCGGCATGGGACAGCACGCGCTCCAACTGGCGCGTGCCGACCATGCCGGCCTCGTCGATCACCAGAATATCACGCGCGGTGAGCACATCGCGGCCCTGTCCCCAACCGTGTTCCAGGCTGGCGATGGTGCGCGACGAGATGCCCGATCCGCTTTCGAGATTCTCGGCGGCGATGCCTGACAGCGCCACGCCACGAACCTCGTAGCCCGCTGCTTCCCACGTTTCGCGCGCCACGCCCAGCATCGCGCTCTTCCCCGTTCCGGCATAGCCAACGACGACGCCGAGATCGCGCCGGTCCGTGACGTGCGCCAGCGCGTCGGCCTGCTCTCCCGAAAGGACGAGACCGCGTGCTTCCGCGCGCGCCAGCGCCGCTTCACGGTCCCTGTCACCGATCTCGTGGCGCTCCTTCGCAGCCATGAGGTCGGCAGCGCGGTGCAGGCGCTGCTCGGTCTCGATCATCTGGCGTGTGGTGAAGCGATCCTCGCCTCGTCCATCCTTGCCCAATTGGACGAGATCGGGCGCCTCCCGCATCGCGCCCATCACCCCATTGAACTGGTCGCTCCCGTCGCTGTGCCGGTGGGCGAACATCGCCATGTCGCGCCGTGTGAAGGTCGATTGCTGATGCGTGATGGCGTCGAGCGCCATGGCGGGATCGGCGATGATGCGCTCGCCATTGCCGCGCGCGATCTCGCGGTGCATGTCCGCGCGGTCGGCAACCTCGAGGCCTTCGCCTGCGATGCGATGTGCGGGCGCGCCGATCTGGCTTTGCGGCTCCAGCGCGATGCCCTGCGCTTCCAGGCTGCGATGGTCGATGCGCGCGTCGACGTCGAGTTCGGCCAGTCGCTCGTTGGCAAGCTCTGCCCAACGCTCCCGCCAGCGTTCGAGCATCTCGGTGCGGTTCCACTCCCGCACCTTCGGACCGAAGCCATTCTCGTCCACCGAGCGCATGGTCAGCATGACATGCGCGTGGGGCTTCAGCATTCCGTCCTCGGCCATATCCCAATGCACATTGAGGTCGGCGATCATGCCCCGGTCTATGAATTCGGACCGCACGAAGTCGCGGGCGAGTTCGATGCCCTGGCGCTCCGTCATCTCGCGAGGAAGGGCGAATTCGACTTCGCGGGCAAGCTGCGCATCCTTCCTGATTTCGAGCGCCTCGACATCGTTCCAAAGTTGTTCGCGGTCCTTCCACGCCTCCGGCGCATTCTCCGGCAGCATCACCTCGGAATGGACCACGCCGCGCTTGGCCGAGAAATCATGACTGCGTCCGAGCCGGTCGTCGCGCAACCGCGAGGCCGAGCGGTAGGCGGCGGACGCCACCGCGCTGGAGCCGCATTTGCGGCCAATGACCTTGATGTGAAGATGATAGATCGCCATCGCGATCCGAACATCATCACAGCGAAGCGCACGTCGGAACGACGTATAAGCGCGCCCTCCCTCGAAAAATTCTCGGGAGGGACCACGCCGTCCCCAACTGTCCCGGCAACCTTACATCATTTCGGTAGCCGCTCGACTATCATCTCTCCATCAACAGCATGTGGAGGGCACGATGCGTAAGCCGCGGGACTTCGACGCAGAATTGAAGTCGCTCGAACACAAGGCGCGAGACCTCAGAAACCGCAAGGTACAACAGCTTGGCGAGCTGGTCATTTCGACTGGAACCGACTCGCTCAGCGCCGACGAATTGGCGGGCGCACTGATCGTGCTGGCCGAAACCAAGGATGCCGGAAAGAGGGAGGCATGGGCGAAACGCGGGGCCGCGTACTTTCAGGGCCGGTCGCGACGAACTGCGTCAGGGCCTGGCCGCGACACTGGAGGCGCTTCGGCGCAACAGAGTGGCGCGCAACAGTCATCAGGCGGCGCAGGCGCGGCATGATATGCAAACATGGCAGATCGAGCGCCGCAAGCGCACGCGACATCTGATCGAACTCGGCGGCCTCGTCGTCAAGGCCGGCGTCGTCGACTTGACTGGCGACGATCGCGCTACCATTTTCGGCGCGCTCCTCTGGATGGCCAATAAACTCCAGAGCGAGGACGGTGATCATGCACGAGCGCTGTGGGCCGCGAAG
This sequence comes from Methylosinus sp. C49, assembly GCF_009936375.1. Lineage (GTDB taxonomy): Bacteria > Pseudomonadota > Alphaproteobacteria > Rhizobiales > Beijerinckiaceae > Methylosinus. The sequence continues at coordinate 2,224,155 of NZ_AP022332.1, forward strand.
GGGAAACGGGCGTTCGAGGATGAACGGAAAGAACGTGGGGAAGATATCCATACCACGTCAGAGGAAATGCCGCACGATGAGGCGTGAACGATGGCGGGCGGCGCGGAGACATCAATGTCGCAGCGAGGCACACCATCGCTTTTCTTACCGCAAACTTCCGGTCGTTCAGCAATCACGTAGCTGCGTAGGTTTCACGCCGCCCCGGCTCCATGGGACGGCGGTCGGACGGAGCAAAGCAGGGGCGTTTCGACGACAATGAAGCTCTCAGACATCTTTCCGCTTACTTACGAGGCATATCCTCAGATTACCTGGTGGAATGACGAATTTGATTGGCGACAACGCGGGGTGGACGTCTGCGAGTTTCTGGTAGAAACCCAGCACTGGCTGATTGAAGAAAGCGACGGCCAGATGCTCGCATTCTCGGTCTCGGTATGCGCCGACATCATCGAGCAGACTGCCCGTGCGCCGGACGAGGCAACCGCCAGCTGCATCGACTGCGTAAGGTTTATCGCCGCGGTCATCCCGGCCCAGCGAACGCTCGCGCTAGGCCAACTCGGGGACAGCTATGGCTGGGTCCTCTGGGGAATATCCCGAGCGCACGATCCGACGGCACGGGTAAACAATGCGAACTATGCTCTGCCTCCCTATGGGGACGCGCCGCATGCTCACAATGAAGCCGTGCTGCCATTCGTGGTGGACTGGATCCAAACCGCCTATCTGCTCGCTCGCAAATTCGGCGGCCTCGACGACCACTGCCGGGATTTCTTTGACTACTCGATCCACATCATCTTGACCGCAATGGCGAATGGCGATCTCCGCGCGGGCGTCGACGCAACGATAGCAATGGCCAACTGGGCGACCACACGAGGCCACGCCGGAGCCGAGACCCTGACCAGAACGTTGTTCCAACTCATGCAGCAGGACTTCGTCAACGCAGAGACCAAGGCGCGGATCGAGACGCTTTTCCTCACCTCTGCGGCGCAATGGACGGATCGCACGCCCGTCGAGTGGGCCCGACATCTGCTCGAGACTCGGCGCGAACATCTCAGGGAGCACGAGGTCTTCCAGACAATGGCGGTGGCGACCGACGATCTGGCTTCCTGGACGGCGAACCGAACCGTCATCCTCACGGAAATCCGCCGCCTGTCCGCGTCCTACCATGAAAGATCCCCGCGCGCCGAGGCCCTGATCTCCCTCGAATCTCGCGCCTCTATCCTGATGCCGCTGATCTACTGCCTAACGAGAGTGGGATCAGTCGACGACATTCTGGATGTGCTTTGGGCATGGTACGGCTCAGTCGACTGGGAGCGAGGTGACTCAAATGTCCTTTTCATATCCCCTAACCACGGCGATGGCGTCGCTTATGTCTGGCCCCATGGGCGCTGGTTCGCACCGCATGCGGACATCAGCGGCAGCCTGGAGGCCCTGCTCGTCGCCGTTTCGAACGCCCTGTCGGACTACTTCCGGGGCCCCGCTGGGGATCGCATCGTGGACCTCGATGGGCGTCGGGCAGGCATACCCGCCTTCGAGAATGGGCGGGCCCTGGCCGAGGCCGTCGAAGGTCATTACCAGTTGCGCGGACTAGCCCAGCAGCTGCCGCATGATTTCGCTCCTCGGGCCATCGTGGTTGTGCCTGGCCACCGCGATCCTCTCCAAAGCCTCTTCTCTCTCGGAACAGGCCGATTTGCCGCCCTGGAGGCGAGCCTTGCAGCCGCAGCAACCGACAGGCCAATCGAGGTCCTAAGCGTGTGGCCCGGCGCGACCCAGCTAACCGAGCCGGAACTTGAGTGCCTTCGTGCCGCGGCACAGGTGGCCGGTTGGAGATTGAAGGTGCGTGAGGGCCAACTGGACGCTGCGGCCTTCAAGGACTTCTATGAAGACCCGGAGCCCGATGCGCTCTGGGTTATCGGTCACGGACAGCAGTCGCCCTACAGCGTCTATGAGACTGGCCTCATCATGGATACAGGCGATCTGCTTCCCATGCCACAAATCGCATCGTTAGCCGTCCCTGCTGCCGGTCGCCGTCTCCTCGTACTCAATGTGTGCAGCAGCGGGTCGGCGCAGACAATGGATGGAATGGCACGAATCGGACTCGCGCAAGAACTCTGCTCGCCGCAACAGCAGGTCATCGCCCATCTCTGGCCGATCAACTACTACGCCGCGCTCGCCTTCGGCTGCTCCCTGGCGAGCCGACTGAGGGCCAACCCGGTGAGCATCGCGTTCCGGGGCGCCACCAACGTGATGCGAAACCAGAATGCACTTCTCGAGGAACTCGATAGCGTCGCGCCGGGTCTGGCCGCGACCGAAAGATTCGCTCACGGTCACGTCGCAGAAATTCTGGACAACATCCTCTGCTGGGGATGCCCGGCTCTTTTCACCTGAACTTCCTGCGGCTGTTGCAGACCGAGTATAGCCGCGGCCCAGTTGAGGTGGTCAGGCCCGTAGCGCGATGTCGTTGAATTAGGGCCGAGCTGGACGCTGTTGATGTGCGGCTTGGAGCTTCTGAAGCCTGGCCGCCCTCCCTTCAAACTTCGGGCGGCAACAAGGTTGCTATCGCCGGTCAGCTAACGGCCTACCTAGACCGACCAGCAATGTGAGAGTTTTCAACAGCAAATGGGCTGTTGGCCTTTTCGTTGGCCCCAGTATTTTCCACGCTGACAATTGTCTATTAAAGATCAAACTGTTATGATAATTCTGTGATGACGCCCCTGGCACCACTCCCGCCTACGAAAATCCATGTATGGATGCCCCCGTTCGCGCAAGAAGTTTTCAGACGGCGGGTCGTGTGATCGGGTGCGGTCATGTATCAGGCCTCGAGATGCGGCCTAAATCGACCGCTGGCCGGTATGGAGATACGCGGATCCGGAGCACATCACTCAAACGAGCTGAAAGCTCTGTGGATTTTGCTGCTTTGCCAGACCCGGATCTGACCGATCATTAGACCTTACCGTTCGTCGACCTCCTCACACGCCTGACATTCCTGCAGTGCTGCTTGTTTTTCTCACATCAGATCGTTGCAGCTACAGGAATACGATAATCCTCGTTTTTCGTCAGCATGGCCCAGATCGAACGGGCCATCTTGTTGGCGAGCGCGATCGCGACGAGCATTCGCGGCTTGCGTCCCAACATGCGATGGAGCAACGTTCCCTCCGGCGCCCCCTTCCGGCAGGCCCCACGCACGACGGCCATGGCGCCAACGATAAGCAGGCGCCGAATGTCGCGCTGTCCCATCTTCGATGTTCTCCCCAGAAGCTGTTTGCCGCCGGTCGAATGCTGCCGTGGAACGATCCCGAGCCAGGCGGAAAAATCTCGGCCGCATTTGAAGTGGTCCATCGACGGCGCGAAGGTCTCGATTGCCATGGCTGTGATCGGCCCGACGCCCGGCATCGTCTGCAAACGGCGGGTTATCGCGCCGCGGGCGGCTTCGAGAGCCGTCGCCTTCTCGAGATCGGCGATCTTGTTCGCCAGCGCCTCGATTTGCCCGAGGAAAATACGCGACAGCTCGACCACCAGAAGCGGAAGTGAGGTTGTCGTCTCCTCGACCGCGTCCGCGAGTATCTTCACATTCGCAGGCCCTTGCGGGGCGACGACACCGTGCTCGGCCAAGTGGCCACGCAAAGCGTTGATGAGCTGCGTGCGCTGCCGGACCAGAAGATCGCGAGTACGAAAAAGCATGGCGCGGCCCTGCTGCTCTTCGGTCTTGACGGCGACAAAGCGCATGGTCGGTCGGATCGCTGCTTCGCAGATCGCCTCGGCGTCAGCCGAATCATTCTTTTGGCGCTTGACGAAGGGTTTGACGTAGGCCGGCGGCAATAGGCGAACCTCGTGGCCCAATGCACTGATCGCACGCCCCCAGTGATGCGCGCTTCCGCAAGCCTCCATAGCGACGACACAGCGCGATTGCTCACCCAAGAAGGCGAGAACCTTCTCCCGCGAGAGCTTCTTATGGAACGCCACGCTGCCATCGGCCCGAGCGCCGTGGGCCTGAAAGGAGCGTTTTGCAAGGTCGATGCCGATGATGCTAACGTTTTCCATGGATGCCCTCTTCATTCGTGGGATGCGCAAACATCGCCACTTTGGCACATCGCGATGCCGTCAGGAGGGGGCATCCACTCCATCACGCTAGACTACGATAACTAAACGAGTTAGCGTCCAGCTCCTGCGGAGCCTCCTTCCGCAGCTCTACGCCCGGATACGCTCCGACTTGCCTCCTCCTCCTTGCTGTCTCCTTGCTAGAAAGGGCGGTCGGCGACAACCTTCGCTCCCGGCTGACGCGCTTCTGGCCGAAAGGGAGGCGGGTATGCGGGAGAAGATCACCAAGCGGGCGGATCGAGCCTTCCGTGCGTGACACCTTTCTTTGGGACAGTGAGATTCCCGGGTTTGGCTGCAAGGTGACCCCCAAAGGGGGCGCATCTACCTCGCGCAATACAGCCAAGGCGGTCGCGACCATCGCGTCACGATCGGCCGACACGGCGTCGAGTTCAGCGCGTTAACCCGGATTCGGAGCCCTGCGCCACACCGGCAGAGCCGGGGGAACTCTCTCTTCGTTTTAGAAATCGTTCGGATACAACCGTGATGCGTCAGAAGTGAATCGAAGCGAGGCTTCCAGGCCGAGTGGCAGAAGGCCTCAAGCTGATCGATGCTATGGTGTCCGTTCGACGAAACGGGCTCGAGTGGCCGGCGACCCAATCGGACTGCTGGTCGTCGTAGTGATCGGACAGGAGTTGTCCCGACTGGCCGGCGGCCATCTGCATCAGCCCGTCCGTTTCGCGCCCCGGCGAAATGACCATGCGCGCATTTGCGCCGGAGCTCTTGCCGTTCTCGGCGAAATAATAGCGCACGCATTGCGCGCAACCCGCGAGCTTCGCGTGCGACATGTTCAGAAGCGATGCCAGAATCGGCGACGCCGCGGCGAGCGGATGAGCCATTTCTACACGATTCGCATCGCCCCAGCGGATGTCCGACAATGAACGGCCTTCGTGCCTTTGTCGCAGCCGCTCCGCGGTCTTCGTCAGGAGCGATCGCAAAAATGCGTTCTTGTCGCCGTTAGCGAATGCTGGCCAAAGGTCGGCTTGCCGGCTTTCCAGGATTGTCCGAACAGGCTCGTCCACATTGGACCAATCATACACGAAACCCGGCTCCAGTTTTCGGCATCGTGCAAGGAGCGGTGACAACAGTGACTCTATCAGAGCCTTACGAAATTCGACGAGAACCGGCAGGCCGAGGCTTCGCGCTTCTGCCCGCCCGTCCCAATCTTCCAAGACGCGGATCAGATCGGCGAGCTCTTCTCCCCGATCCCGGCTTTGCTCTTTCAGGGCGCGTAGCGCGACGATACGATAATAGCCGTACACATCCGTCACCGTGTCCAGTTGGAGCTCGGCCATGTCCTTTTCGTCGACTTGCTTCGCCTCGCGTAGCCTTTGGCTGATCCGCCACGCCCGATAGCCTCCCGAATAGTCGTGGCCGATGCCTGGAGCAAAATCGGCGGACGACAACATTCTTTGATTGGCGTTGACGATGAAGCCGGACGCCGGATCGATGATGGTAGGCAGCTCTCGCGGCGTGTAATGGCCGTCCCATCCGATTTGTCCGTCGTCCCAGTATTCGGCGAACAAACCGTCGAAACCCTTTCTTTTCGGCATCTTGCCCATGAAGGTCCATGCGATCGAGCCGGAGCTGTCCGCGAGCAGGCCGTTGAGCGGCGGAACGCCGGCGCTGCGCAGGACGGGCAGCGCCTCCTTAACATTCGAAACCCCATCCATGTCGATCAATCCGAGATTTGTCGAGCTCGCCTCCAGCATCGTCCAACGGAGCGCGACCTTTCCACCCAGCAGCGGATCCGGCAGAACCGGGCCCCAGATGGTATCCTCGACGCGCAGCTCGACGTCGGACGCCCCGCGCACGCCGATGCGCTCGATGCGGGACGAAAAATCACGGGCGCCGTCTGGAGCTCGATAGGTCGACGCATCCACGCCCTCGAGACGCAATCGCACGAGGTCGGCGAAATCGCCTTCGACGCTCGTCAGCCCCCACGCGACGCGTCCGTTCGTTCCTGCGATCACCAGAGGCAAGCCGGGCAAAGTGAGGCCTTCGACTCGCAAGGGGCCATAAGAAAGATCGGCTCGATACCAAATATTGGGCAGGCCGAGCGCCAAGTGCATGTCATTGGCGAGAATCGCGCGGCCGTCCCGCGTCCTGCCGGGCGCCACGACCCAGCCGTTGGAGCCTCGAGGCGCGCGCGTTCCGCCGATGAGCGCGGCGTCGCGCTCCGTTCGCTCGCGTCCATGAAGCAGCAGCTCGAGCTCTCGCGGCGGAAGCGCATCCGACAAGCAGCGATCGGGCGCGCGCGGCGCCAGGGATTCGTTGTAGCAGTCGCTCTCGGGCGTGAGGAATTCGACGACAGCAGGCGGAAGCGCCGCCCGCATGACGCTCGCCGTGCGCTCCTGATCCACCGAATAGGAGAGATCCGCGAGGCCGAGCGCCACCAATATGCTGTCCTCACGACGCCACGGCTCCGGCGCATAGCCGAGAACGACGAACTCCCACGGCCAGACCGGCGCGTCCTTCATCGCCTGATTGACTCCGGCCGCATAGGAAGTCAGCGCGGCCTGCTGTCCGGGCGGAAGCTGTCGCAAAATCTCGCCCGCCAGCCGTTCGAAGCCCATCGCACGGCTCCAGCTATCGTCTTTCACCAGCGCCTGGCCGAACAGCTCGGCCAGCCGTCCCCCTGTCTTGCGGCGCAAGAGATCCATTTGGAAAAGGCGGTCGCGGGCCGTCGCGTAACCCAATGCGGCATAGGCGTCTTCACGATCTCGAGCCTTGATGTGAGGCTCGCCGATCGCGTCGAAGGCCACCTCGACGGCCCCGTGCAAGCCCGGAACGAAGCGGAGGCCGCTGTCGTTGTGCAGGGGAAGACGCAACAGGCCGTATAGGGCGGCGGTCGCCGCCACAAGCGCGATGACGGCCACGCAGCCCGCAAGGCTCCATATTCTACGCATGTTCGCATCTCTGTCCGAACGAAGGTTGGATTTCGAGCGCGCCCGGCAAGGGGCCGTCGATCTGTCCGGCGCTCATGCGAATGAGATGATCGGCCAGATGAAAATAGCGGTCGTCATGCGTGATCACGACGACCGTTTTGCCGCACGCCTTGAGATCGGGCAGGAGCCGTCGATAGAAAGCGTCGCGGAATTGTGGATCTTGCTCGGCGGCCCATTCGTCGAACAGGTAGAGGGGCCGATCCTCGACATAGGCGGTCAGCAACGCCAGCCTCTTGCGCTCGCCTCGCGACAGCGCGGTCGTGGAGAACCGCCCCTCCTCGATGCGAAGCTTGCCGTCGAGCTCCAACAGCGTCAGCATTTTCTCGGCGCGAGCCTGCGCCGGCGGCTCGCCGTAGCCGAGCAGCGGGTCGAAGACATAGGCGTCGGCGAAGACCGCGGAAAAGTTCTGTCGGTAGGCCTCTCGATTCTCGTCGCAGACTTTCTGTCCGCCGAGGCGCAGCTCGCCCGCCTCCGGGACGAGGAGACCGAGCATCAGCAGGGCCAAGGTCGTCTTTCCGCTTCCATTGCCGCCGGTGAGGAAAAGGATTTCGCCGGGTGGGATGCGAAGGCTTATGGGACCGATCAGACAACCGCCGTCGCCGCTTTCATTGTCGTATCGATAGGTCACTCCGACGAGCTCCAGAGCGCCGGGCCGGAGCTGCGAGAGCGCGCGCGACTCGTCGTCCGCATCATGCGTATCTTTCGTGAGCCGCAATCCCATCGCCTCGATGTTGCGCAAGGCTGCGGCCCCGCGGCCGAGCTTGGGGAGCCAGCCTCCGATGAACGACAACGGGCCGCCGAGATAGAGCATGGCCACTGCGAAACCGGTCGAAGCCTCGAGCGAAAGTCCATAAAACCGAGGGACGAGGAACAGGATGACGCCGATGAGCAGATAGAGGAGCGCCTCGGCCGCGCGTTCGACGAATATGAAGATCGCCTGCGCCCGCAATCGCTGCGTCTTCAGCACGCCGGCGGCGGCGCGAAGATCCTGCTCGAGAAAGGCCCGCCGGCGGCGAGCGTTCATTCTCAATTCTTTGCCCCCGTCCGTGACCGCGCGAAAATGCCGAAAAATCGTGTTTTCGCTCGACCGCGCGCGTTCGAGCCATCGCCAGCCCCAGCTCTGCGGCGCGCGAACCGCGAGAAAGCTCGACGCGATGAACGCCGATACGAAAGCAAAGAGTCCCGGAGACAGCGTCCAGAGATAGGCGAAGACGGCGACGACCTTGGAGCCTTCGATCAACAAGGCCGGCAGAATCTCTTGAGCGTTGACGACGCTGTCGACATCGCTGGTCAGAGCCGCCATCATTCGATGCTCTCCCAGCATCTGCGCTTCTCGGAGAGGCGCCGCCAGAATGCGGGACGCGAGCCACAGACGCAGATTGAAGAGATTCTCCTGGGCGATTCGGGACAACAGCATGATGGAGACGAGGCTCGACGCCAAGGAGACGAAGCACAGCGCGAAGAACGCTACGGCGATGTCCGACAGGTCGTCCTTGCCGCCTTCGAGCGCATGCGTGATGAATGCGAGCAGCCACATGCTGCTTGCGCCCGCGATCGTCCCGGTAACGACCGAAATCGCCAAGGCGCGCTTCGACGCCGCGAAGAGACTCCAGAGGCTCCACCCGCGCGCAGGTCGCGCCGCTTCTCGTATGCGCTTGTTCGCCATGCGCCTCCCTCGACTTTTCCGGCTCGAATCGCTGTCGAAATGATCAACCGTGCCGCTCGTCTCGCCGAAGCGGGTTTCTATGGTCATGAACGATCAGGCTGGCGTCGCCCGCTGCGCCTCGCGCCCACGAGGGATGTCGGTCGGCGCGCGCTCTCTTGTCGAAGCGCGTCCTTGCGAACGCAAAATGGATTCGAGGAGCGTCACGCCCCGTCCCTCCGCCTCTTCTTCTGCGAAGCGCGCCTGCATGATTGCGAGCTGCACGCCGATATGAGGGTTGTTCATCGTCGCCTCGACGAGGGACTTCACTCTCGCGCCGTCGACCTCGGCGAGCTCTCCGCCATTGGTCGCCAAGCCGTGATAGGTCGCGCGCGCGGCAATGCCGGGATGATCTCCCCCGAGGGGAAATATCACCATGGGAACGCCGAGAAATATGCATTCCTTGACCGTGTTCGCGCCGCCATGGCTGACCATGACGCTCGCGCGCCGCAGCAGGGCGATCTGCGGCGCATGCGCGACCACGACCGCATTCGCCGGAATCGCGCCGAGCGCGTTCAGGCCGGCCGCGCCGCCGATCGCCAGCACCCATTGCCATTGCGGCGTCGCCTCGGCCGCGTCGAGCACCGCTCGATAGAAGCGCCGATATATTTCCGGAGAGCGCCACAGATAGGTTCCGAGAGCGCAATAGGCGAGCGGCTTGTCGGCGTCCAGCAGGCCCCAAGGAAACTCGACCTCGCGGCGTTCGAGGCCGATCGACGCGCCTATATAATGCTGATCGGGAAGCGGCGACGACGGAAAGTCGAAGCAGGAGGGGAAGGGCACGATTTCGGTCAGGGGAATCGCGAGCTCCCTCGGACACGCCGTCCTCCGTCGGAACGCCGTCAGTCCATATTTCGCCGCGACGCGACGCGTCAGTCGGTCATGACCGAAAAGCAGCAGCCGTCGTCGCCATTCGACCCGTTTCCAAGCCGCCCGGATGCGGGCGGCGCTCCACAGCGTCTCGCGGCGTCGAGGGACGATCGCGGACGACATCGGCGGGAGGCCGGTTCCGTCGCGCGGCGCGAGGGTGGAGCAGAAGTAGGCGCTCTTGATTCCGCGCGACTGCGCCATCAGCGCGGGCCATTCGATGTAGGGGCCGCCCGAAAAGAGAATGATATCGGGCTGCAGCTCGTCCAACGCCGAGAAAAACTCCTCGTCGCCGCCCGCGACCAGATAATCGACGAAGCGCCGGAAGACAGAATGTCTGCGAGGCGCAAAGAGGAGATGGGCGAGGCCTCGCCGAAGAACGCCCTGATTGGTCAGCTCTCCGACGCTTCCCTCGGGAAAATGCTCTCGAAACAGTGTGACGAACGCAAATCCGTTCGCTTCGACCAGCTCCCGTGAATCGGCGACGCCGACATAAGTCACGCGATGCGCGCGCGCCTTCAGATCATTCGCCAGTCGGAAGCTGGCGTTCAACGAGCCGACCTCGTGCAGGATGAAGAACATCACATTCGACATGAAAGCGCCTCGCGAGCTCAGATCGACCATCGGTTTTCGCGCCGCTCGGACTCGATTGGCGCGATGAGCGTCGCAACATGCCGATCGTCGCGGCGAAGATCGTCTACCAGCTCCGCGAGCCGTGCGACGCTCGGAGCTCGGAAGACGGCCAGGAGCGGGACATCGACGCCAAGGGCGCTTCTCATGCGGCGCGCCAGCGCGGCGGCGAGCAGCGAATGTCCGCCGATCTCGAAAAAATCATCGTGGACGCTCACCTTGTCGACCCCGAGAAGGTGCTCGAACAGATTCGCCAGCTCCTGCTCGGTCGGGTTGCGCGGAGCGACATGCGGCGCCGGCGCGGCAGGGCGCGATGGCGCCGTCTCGTCGACTTCCGTGGCCTGGGCTCTGGAGGGGAGCGGCAGCTCGGAAAGGCGTTTTCCGGGATCCGCCGCGACGATCTCGAGCAGCGTCGCGTAGTCGGTCTGCATCCGCCGAGCCGTGTCGGCGTCGAACAGATCGCTGTCATATTCCCATTCTGAGACGAGCGCGCATTCGCGCTCGACCATGGCCAGAGTGAGATCGAACCGTGCGGTGCGCGTGCGCACATCCAGCGCTTCGACCGTCAACTCGGGCAGCTCCAACGCCCTCAGCGGCGCATTCTGTAGCACGAACAGCACCTGGACGAGCGGATTGCGGCTCGGATCGCGCGGCGGATCGATCTCCTCCACGACCTTCTCGAAGGGAGCGTCCTGGTTCTCTTGGGCTTCGAGCGAGGTCTCGCGAACACGGCCCAGAAGCTCGTGGAAAGTCGGGTCGCCGTTCAGATCCGTGCGCAGCACGAGAGTATTGGCGAAAAACCCGATCAAATTCTCGACCTCCGGGCATGCGCGATTGGCGATCAACGTGCCGACGCAAATGTCCCGCTGGCCGGAATGGCGCATCAGCAGGACCTTGAAGGCCGCGAGCAAGACCATGAAGAGAGTCGCTCCGGCGCGCCGCCCGACGATCCGCAACCCATTCGCTACCGACGCAGGCGTCTCGAATGCGAGGGTCGCGCCTCGATGACGCTGAATCGGCGGGCGCGAACGATCGGTCGGTAGCTTCGATCGCAGCGGCGCCCCCTCCAGCTTTCGCCGCCAATAGCCGATCTGGCTCTCGAATCCTCCATCGCGCATGCGCCGGCGCTGCCAGATCGAAAAATCGGCGTATTGGATTGGCAGCGACGGCAGATCCGCCTGCAGGCCGCGCCGGAAGGCGGTGTAGAACGCCGTGAAGTCTCGAATGAGAATGTCGGTCGACCAGCCGTCCGAAACAATGTGATGAAGCATGAGCGCGAGGACGTGCTCACGCTCGCCGAGCCCGAGCAGCGTCGCGCGCAGCAGCGGCCCATGGGCCAGATCGAAAGATCTATGGGCTTCCGCTTCCACGAGGCGCCGCATCTCGGCTTCTCGCTCGTCGGGGGAGAGAGCCGAGAGACCGACCCGTGAAAAGGACAAATCGAAGTCCGAGGCGACGACCTGCGCCGGCTGATCTTCGTCGTGCGAGAAGGTGGTGCGCAGGATTTCGTGCCTATGCCCCAAAAGGCGCAGTCCGGCTTCGAGCGCGGCCGCGTCGAGCCGGCCGGTCAGACGAATTGCGGCGGGTATGCAATATGCGCTGTCGCCGGGCAGGAGCCGGTCAAGAAACCAGAGTCTTTGTTGCGCAAAGGACAATGGGAGCGAGCCTTCGCGCGTCGCCGGCGAAGGGACGGAGCCGGCAGATGAGCGCAGCGTGTCGAGAAGCGGCGCCAGCGCCGACACGGTCGGGTGATCGAACAGGCTGCGCAGCGGAAGGTCGACGCCGAACGCCGCCCTCATCCGCGACACCGCCTGCGTCGCCAGAAGCGAATGTCCGCCGAGCGCGAAGAAATCATCCTCAGCGCCGATTTGCGGGAGACCCAACACCTTCGCCCAAATGCCGCAGAGCCGTCTTTCGGTGGATGTGCGCGGCGCTATGAAGGAATGCGCCGTTCGTGCGTCGAAATCCGGCGGGGGCAGGGCGCTTCGATCGATCTTGCCATTGGACGACAGCGGCAGGGCGGCGAGCCTGACGAAGGCCGAAGGAATCATATGGTCCGGCAAGGATCGGCGCAGTCCGCTTCGTAGATCGTCCTCGTCGAACTCCTGCTCGCGCGCCGGAACAAGATGAGCGACGAGCCGCGTCTCGCCACGTTCGTCGCCGCAGGCCGTCACGACGGCCTCACGCACGCTGGGATGCGCCGACAAGGCGGCCTCGATTTCTCCGAGCTCGATCCGAAAGCCGCGAATCTTCACCTGATGATCGACCCGTCCCAGAAACTCGATCGTCCCATCCTCTCGGTATCGGGCGAGATCGCCGGTGCGATAGACCCTTTCGCCCTTCTCGCCGAAAGGGTCCGGCATGAAGCGCTCGGCGGTCAGATCGGCGTGGTTCAGATAGCCGCGTCCGACGCCGGCGCCGCCGATGAACATCTCCCCGTCGGAGCCGATGGGAACGGGCTGTAGCCATTGATCGAGCAGATAGATGCGCACGCCAGCGATCGGGCGCCCGATCGGAATGACCGGCTCGGGGCGCATCCGCTGGACGGTGCTCCACACTGTGGCCTCGGTCGGACCATACTCGTTGTAGAGCGCGACATCGGGACGCCGCGCATAGTGACGAGTCACGATCTCCGGTGCGCAGGCCTCGCCGGCGACGATGACGGCGCGCAACGATCCGGCGCGGGCGACCTCCTCCTGATCGAGGAGAAGGCGATAGAGGGACGGCAGGCATAGAAGATGGGAGAGGCGGTGGCGGATGATCAGCTCGCCGAGCCGCTGGGGATCGTGCTCGAAGCCTCGCTCGGGGATGCACAATGTCCCGCCCTCCGCGAGGGTCCAGAACACCCCCGCGACCGAGCTGTCGAAGGCGAACGAGGAGAGGAGCAAGAAACCGCGCGGCTTGTCCGGATAATACAGGCTCCGCGCCAGGGTGGAGTGAACGGCGTTGGCGTGACTGATCACGACGCCCTTGGGCTTGCCGGTCGATCCGGACGTATAGATGACATAGGCGGCGCAATCGGCGTCGCCGATCGTGCGTGGCGCGGCGGCGCTCTGCTCGGCGATCGTCGGCCGATCTCGATCGAAGCACAGCGACACGATATTGGCCGACGACAAATGCGTGAGCAGCTCTTCGCGCGTCACGACTAGGCCGATGCGAGAATCCTCGATCATATGGGCGATGCGCGTCGCCGGATAGCCGGGGTCGAGAGGCACATAGGCTCCGCCGGCCTTGAGGATGCCGAGGATGCCGACGAGCATGTCGACGCCTCGGTCGATGAGGAGGCCGACACGGGTTTCCGGCGCGACGCCCTTCTCCAGCAACGCATGAGCTAGTCGATTCGCCCGCGTTTCAAGCTCTGCATAGGCAACTTCCTCGCCCTTGTGTGCGATCGCGATCGCTTCGGGCCTCCGCTCGGCTTGGCGCTCGAACATTCTGTGCAGGAGCCGCTCGCGCGCAGGAACGGCCGTGGCCGCGTTCCATTCGACGAGCAAGCTGCGCCGCTCGGCCTCGTCGAGAAGCGGCGTCTCCGAGAGCCGTCGGTCCGGATCGGCGGCGACGCCCTCGAGCAGCACGAGAAAGTTCCGCGCCATACGTTCGATCGTCGCGGAATCGAAGACGCCGGGATCGTATTCGAACCAGCCGGACAGATCGCCGCCGCTTTCGGTGATATGCAGCACAAGCTCGAAGACCGCGCTCCGCTTGACGCCGTCCACGGCGCCGACATGCAGATCTGGAATGGCGAGCTGCTCGAATCCCATATTGTGAAAGACGAACATGATCTGGAAGAGCGGCGCCGGATCTACGTCCCGCGCCTGCGGGCGCAGCTCCTCGACCAGCCGTTCGAACGGCAGGTCCTGATGCGATTGCGCCTGAGACGTGATCGTCTGCGTCTGAGCGAGTAGCTCGTCGAAACGCGGGTTTCCGGAGAGGTCGGCGCGAAGAACCAGCGTATTGACGAAGAAGCCCATCATCGCTTCGACGTCGATCCGATTCCGATTGGCGATGGTGGTTCCGACGCTGATGTCGGTCTGGCCGGAGTAGCGATGGAGCAGCGCATAGAATGAGGTGAGCATCACGACGAATTGCGTCGCTCGGCGGCTCCGCCCCATTCTGCGCAGTCCCTCGCGGAGGGCTTGCGGAATCTCGAAAGGGAGCTCCGCTCCGGGGCCTGTGGTCTCGCGCCGTCTGCCGCGCCTCGGCAGCGCTATGGTCGGCGTATTGCCGGCGAGCTTGTCTCGCCAATAGGTCAGATGCCGCTCCAGCACGGCGCCTTGCAGCCAGTTTCGTTGCGCCACGGCGAAATCGGCATATTGCAGCCGGGGTGCCGGCGGAGGCGCGGGCCGAGCTGTCGCGAAACCGGTATAGATCGCGGCCAATTCTCTGAAGAAGAGGGCCGACGACCAATCGTCGGTCACGATATGGTGGAAGACGATCAGCAGGACATGTTCGGGAACGCCGGATCGGTCCGGCAGGACGAGAAGGCGGGCGCGCATCAGAGGCGCCGTGGCGAGATCGAACGGCTCTTGCGAGTCGTCGAGAGCGATGCGTCGCACGGCCTCTTCGCATTCGGCTTCAGCCAGCTCGCCGATGTCCCGGATCGGCAAGGGCATGACGACGTCCTCGCAAATGCGCTGGACGGGAGAGTGGTCTTTCAGCCCGTAGCAGGTGCGTAGGATTTCGTGTCGCCGAAGAATTTCGTCGAAGCTTCGCTCGAGGCTCCTCACGTCGAGCTTGCCGCTCAGCCGCAGCGCCACCGGAATGTTGTAGATGGCGGCGCCGGGGTCGAGCTGAGCGAGGAACCAGAGGCGCTGCTGCGCGAAGGAGAGCGGCGGCGGCTGCGTTCGATCGGCGCGTTCGATCTTCGGAAAGTCCGACGTCGTGGAGGCGAATATCTCTCGCAGCTCGTCGCCATAAGCGTCGATCGCCGCGCGCAGATCGGGAGTCAGCGCGTCGCGCGGAGCCCTGCAGCGCAACCGCATGTCCTGAACATAGGGACGAATGTCGCGGCGCTGCAGCTCCCGCAGGAGCTCGGGCAATCTCATAGCTCGATGTCCTCATAGTCCTGCGGAGCCGCCGCGTCGTCTTCGGTCTCGTCGCGCAGGACGCGGCTGGCGTTCACCATCTCCGCCATTTCGGCGATGGTCTGCGCTTCGAACAGCGCGCGCAGTGGAATCTCCATTTCGAAGGCCGTGCGAATTCGAGAGGCGATGCGAGTCGCGAGCAGCGAATGTCCGCCGAGCTCGAAGAAATTGTCATGGACGCCGACGTCGGGGAGACGGAGAACATCGGCCCAGATTTTGGCGAGGATATTCTCGGTCTGGTTTCTGGGCGCGACGAAGCGTCGGGCGAGGTGGGCGAGGTCGGGCTCGGGCAGGGCCTTGCGGTCGACCTTGCCGTTGGGGGTGAGCGGCAGGGCGTCGAGCGGGACGAAGGCGGAGGGGATCATATAGTCGGGCAGCGTCTGGCGCAGATGCCGGCGCAGCTCGTCGGCGTCGACATCGCCGAGGCGTCCGACCAGATAGGCGACGAGGCGATAGAGGCCGGGCCCCGCGGGCCGGGCGACGACGCTCGCCGCCCGGACGAGCGGATGGGCGGAGAGGCGCGCCTCGACCTCGCCCGGCTCGATCCGGTGGCCGCGGATCTTCACCTGATGGTCGACCCGCCCGAGAAATTCGATGACGCCGTCGGGACGATAGCGGCCGAGATCGCCGGTCCGATAGAGCCGTGTTCCGGCCGGACCGAAGGGGTCGGGCGCGAAGGACGCGGCGGTGAGATCGGGCCTCTGCAGATAGCCGCGCCCGACCTGGACGCCGCCGACGCAGATTTCTCCGGGCGCGCCGATCGGGGTCGGCTCGAGCCGGCGGTCGAGGAGATAGATACGGGTGTTGTCGACGGGCCGGCCGATGGGGACGCTGAGATCGTCGCCCTGCGGCGGGCTCTCGATCGGATGATAGGTCACGTCGTCGGAACATTCGGCCGGCCCATAGGCGTTGAGCAGCCGCACCTGTGGATAGCGCTCCATGAAGCGCCGGCACAGCTCGGGCGAGAACGCCTCGCCGCAGGGCAGGAGCCAGCGCAGGCCGCGGAGCGGCGTCCCGGTCTCGGAGATGTCGAGCAGCGCCCGGATCATGGAGGGCACGGCCTCGAGGATGGTGACGCCACGCGCCTCGATTTCCTCGGCGAGCCGCTGGGGATCGCGCGAGACGGCGTCGGGGAATATCTCGACCCTCGCTCCGATCGTCAGGGCGGTCAGGAACTGCCAGACGGAAATGTCGAAGCATTGCGAGGCGGTCTGCGCGATGACGTCCCCGCTCGCGAGGCCGAGCGCGGGGATCTTGGTGACGAGATTGTTGAACATGCCGCGGTGCTCGACCATCGCGCCCTTGGGCTTTCCGGTCGATCCCGAGGTGTAGATGACGAAGGCGAGATTGTCGGGCGCATGGCGTCGGGGCGGCGCGCCGACCCGCTTCTCTCCGGCTTCGAGCGCGGCCATGTCGAGGACTTCGGGCCGCGGCTCGGCGAGGCCGATGACGATTGTCTCGGCGCGCTCGCGCAGGGCGGAGCCGGCGAGCAGCAGGCCGGCGCGGCTCTCCTCCAGCACTGCGGCGACGCGGCCGTCCGGATGGGCCGGATCGAGGGGGAGATAGGCTCCTCCCGCCTTGAAGACGGCGAGCACGGCGACCAGGAAATCGAGGCCGCGTTCGTCGAGCAGAGCGACGACGGCGTCGGGGCCGACGCCGCTGGCGACGAGCGCATGGGCGAGGCGATCGGCGCGCTCGTCGAGCGCGCGATAGGAGAGCCGCGCATCGCCGCAGGACGCCGCAATCGCCTCCCCGGACATGCGCGCCTGCGCCTCGAACCGGGAGGCC
The DNA here is from genome assembly GCF_009936375.1 of Methylosinus sp. C49. Taxonomy (GTDB): domain Bacteria; phylum Pseudomonadota; class Alphaproteobacteria; order Rhizobiales; family Beijerinckiaceae; genus Methylosinus. Next base: position 2,241,263 of record NZ_AP022332.1, read on the forward strand.
ACATCGACGGGCTCGCCATCGTCCCACACCCTCCCGGACCAGAACGACCCGATCCTCGCTCGTTCCGCTTCATCGAGAAGCGTGATGTCCCCGATCCGAGCCTCGGAATGACGGATCATGCCTTCGAGTAGATTGCGATAATGCCCGAGCATCAGCTCCGCGGTCGCGGCGTCCATCAGGCGTCGATCATAGGTCAGCTTCAATTGCAGCGAGTCATGGGGCATGATGCTGAGGTTGATGGGATAGTTCGAATGTGTTCGCGAGGAGTAGTTCAATATTCTCAGCGGCAATTGTTCGCGCTGCAGAGTGGGATGAACCGGCACGTTCTCGAAGACGACGAAGCTGTCGAAGAGCTGCTGGCCGCGTTCGATCTCGCTCCATTTTTGAATGTCGGCAAGCGCCGCATATTCGTACTGCCGCATCTCCGCGGTCTGCGACAACAAGCCTTGCAGCCACTCGAGCAATGGAGCCGAAGGATCGACGATCGTCCTGAAGGGAAGCGTGTTGATGAACAGACCGGCCATCTCCTCGACGCGAGGCAATTCGGCCGGACGGCCCGCCACGGTGACGCCGAAGAGGATTTCTCGCCGGTTCAGGTAATGGGACATCAGCAGGGCCCAAGCCCCCTGAAGGAAGGCGCTCGGCGTGAGCCTGTGCTTGCGGCACGCCTCCTGCAACGCGACAGTGTCCGGAGCCGAGAGTTCGGCGAGGGCGTCCGAGACCTCGACCTCGCCGGGAGCGAGCGCACGCGGGCTGCGATGCGCGGCGAGATAGGTCGGCGTTTCAAATCCCTTCAGGACCTTGCGCCAATAGACCTCCGCCGCGGCGAAGTCCTGCCGCTGCAGCCAGCCGATGTAAGCGCTGTAAGGCGTCGCCACCCGCGTCGGCGCCGCCGCGCCGGCGAGACGCGCCTCGTAATAGTGGAGAAAGTCGGCCAGCAGCAATGGCAGACACCAGGCGTCGAGCATGATGTGGTGATGGCTCCTGGCGTAGATCCAGCGGCTTTCGCCGATCCGTATCAGGCGCATGCGCAAGATCGGCGCGCGATCGAGTCCCAATCCCTCCGCCAATTCGGCTTCGAGCATGGTCTGCAGGCGACGGCGACGATCCTCTTCGTCACAGTCACGCCAGTCCATCACCTCGCAAGGCATGTCGACCGCCTTGTAGACGATCTGATGCGGCTGCTTGTCCGTGGTCCAGAAGAAAGCGGTGCGCAATATGGAGTGAGCGTCGACGACCTGCCGCCATGCGTGACGAAATGCATCCGGATCGAGATCGCCTTCGAGGTCGATCACGTCCTGCATCAGATACACGCCGGAGCGCGGATCGAGCAGGGTGTGCAGCAGCAGTCCCTGCTGCATCGGCGAGAGCGGATAGATGTCCTCGACGTTTCGCGGATCGTCGACGAGCCTGTCGATGTCGTCCTGCTCGAGCGAGGCGAGTGGAAAATCCGACGGCGTCGTTCCGCCGGATCCGAGCCGGCAATGGTCCACGAGGGTTTCGAGCTCTCGCCTGCAATCCTCGGCGAGCGTCCGCATCGTTTCGGGTGAATATCGCTCGCCGCTGAAACGCCAGTGGAGGCGAAGGCGAGCGTCGGTCACGTCGCCGATGATCTCCCATTCGTGCCGCGAGCGACTGGACGGCGACAGAGAGACGCCGGCCGATTCCGTCGCCGGGGCGAAGGCGGAGTCGAGCGGCAGCGCTTGATCGAGCTGCCCGAGATAATTGAAGAGGATCGGGGCCTCGATCGCGGGGCCGGCGTCGTTGGCGAGATAGCGGCTCGGTCCGTACCAGAAGCCATTGCTCGGAACGGCGCGCAGCTGCTCCTTGACCGATTTGAGAAGGACGCCCGGATCGTCCTGGTCGGCGAGCTGCAGCAGGACCGGATAGATGCTGGTGAACCAGCCGACCGTGCGCGCGAGATCGACGCCGGGTAGAATATCCTCGCGGCCATGGCCTTCGACATCGACGAGGACCGCGGTCGAGCCGATCGAGCGGGAGATCGCCTTGGCGAGGGCGGCGAGAAGCACGTCGTTGATTCTCGTGCGATAGGCGCCGGAGACATCCTGCAGCAGCGCGCGCGTGCGCTCGCGGCTCAGGGAGACGGTGATCTCTTGGAAGAAGGTGCGCGCATTGGAGCCGTCCGGGCGCTCGGCGTTCAACGACGGAGCGGACGTCGCCGCGACCGCGAGCTTCGCCCAGTGAGCGAGGTCGGCCTCGGGCGCGCGTTGCGCGGCGTCGCGCAGGCGCAGCGCCCATGCCCGATAGGAGGTCGTCTTCGCCGGCAGCACGATGGGCTCGCCGTTTCGGACCCGACGGCAAGCCGTATCGAGGTCTTCGAGCAAAATCCGCAAGCTCACGCCGTCTGCGACCAGATGATGAACGACGATGAGGAGCCGCGGCGAAAGACCACGGCCGAGGTCGATCCACACGACGCGGAGCAAAGGACCGTTCTCGAGATCGAGGCTCTGCTGCCAATGCTGCGCGGCGTCGGCCAGAGCTTGCTCCATCCGCTCGGAAGCGATGTCGCTCAAATCCTCGCGATGGAAGATCTCACGCGTCTCCGCGGCGGCGTTGACGAAGGTCCATTCTCCGTCTCGCCGCAGGAAGCGCGCGCGCAAGGCGTCGTGATGGTCGACGAGCCGCCGGACGACGGCCGCCATAGCCGCCGCATCCAGCGCGGCGCGAACCTGTAGAAGCACCGCGAGGTTCCAATGCGCCGCGTTTACCGGATTCTGTTCGAAGAACCAGCGTTGGATCGGCGTCAGCGGCGCTTCGCCTTCCACGACGCCCTCCTCCGCGACGATGCGAAGAGGCTCCGTCGCGGCGGCGAGCTCCGCGATCGTCTGGAGATCGAAGAGCTGCTTCGGCATGAGCATTACGCCCGCCTGCCGCGCGCGGCTCACGATCTGTATGCTCAGGATCGAGTCGCCGCCGAGCTCGAAGAAATTGTCATGGACGCCGACGTCGGGGAGACGGAGAACATCGGCCCAGATTTTGGCGAGGATATTCTCGGTCTGGTTTCTGGGCGCGACGAAGCGTCGGGCGAGGTGGGCGAGGTCGGGCTCGGGCAGGGCCTTGCGGTCGACCTTGCCGTTGGGGGTGAGCGGCAGGGCGTCGAGCGGGACGAAGGCGGAGGGGATCATATAGTCGGGCAGCGTCTGGCGCAGATGCCGGCGCAGCTCGTCGGCGTCGACATCGCCGAGGCGTCCGACCAGATAGGCGACGAGGCGATAGAGGCCGGGCCCCGCGGGCCGGGCGACGACGCTCGCCGCCCGGACGAGCGGATGGGCGGAGAGGCGCGCCTCGACCTCGCCCGGCTCGATCCGGTGGCCGCGGATCTTCACCTGATGGTCGACCCGCCCGAGAAATTCGATGACGCCGTCGGGACGATAGCGGCCGAGATCGCCGGTCCGATAGAGCCGTGTTCCGGCCGGACCGAAGGGGTCGGGCGCGAAGGACGCGGCGGTGAGATCGGGCCTCTGCAGATAGCCGCGCCCGACCTGGACGCCGCCGACGCAGATTTCTCCGGGCGCGCCGATCGGGGTCGGCTCGAGCCGGCGGTCGAGGAGATAGATACGGGTGTTGTCGACGGGCCGGCCGATGGGGACGCTGAGATCGTCGCCCTGCGGCGGGCTCTCGATCGGATGATAGGTCACGTCGTCGGAACATTCGGCCGGCCCATAGGCGTTGAGCAGCCGCACCTGTGGATAGCGCTCCATGAAGCGCCGGCACAGCTCGGGCGAGAACGCCTCGCCGCAGGGCAGGAGCCAGCGCAGGCCGCGGAGCGGCGTCCCGGTCTCGGAGATGTCGAGCAGCGCCCGGATCATGGAGGGCACGGCCTCGAGGATGGTGACGCCACGCGCCTCGATTTCCTCGGCGAGCCGCTGGGGATCGCGCGAGACGGCGTCGGGGAATATCTCGACCCTCGCTCCGATCGTCAGGGCGGTCAGGAACTGCCAGACGGAAATGTCGAAGCATTGCGAGGCGGTCTGCGCGATGACGTCCCCGCTCGCGAGGCCGAGCGCGGGGATCTTGGTGACGAGATTGTTGAACATGCCGCGGTGCTCGACCATCGCGCCCTTGGGCTTTCCGGTCGATCCCGAGGTGTAGATGACGAAGGCGAGATTGTCGGGCGCATGGCGTCGGGGCGGCGCGCCGACCCGCTTCTCTCCGGCTTCGAGCGCGGCCATGTCGAGGACTTCGGGCCGCGGCTCGGCGAGGCCGATGACGATTGTCTCGGCGCGCTCGCGCAGGGCGGAGCCGGCGAGCAGCAGGCCGGCGCGGCTCTCCTCCAGCACTGCGGCGACGCGGCCGTCCGGATGGGCCGGATCGAGGGGGAGATAGGCTCCTCCCGCCTTGAAGACGGCGAGCACGGCGACCAGGAAATCGAGGCCGCGTTCGTCGAGCAGAGCGACGACGGCGTCGGGGCCGACGCCGCTGGCGACGAGCGCATGGGCGAGGCGATCGGCGCGCTCGTCGAGCGCGCGATAAGAGAGCCGCGCATCGCCGCAGGACGCCGCAATCGCCTCCCCGGACATGCGCGCCTGCGCCTCGAACCGGGAGGCCACATCGACGGGCTCGCCATAGTCCCAAACCCTCCCGGACCAGAACGACCCGATCCTCGCTCGTTCCGCTTCGTCGAGAAGATCGACCTCGCCGACGTGGCCGCCGGTCTTCTCGATCAGCTCCTCGAGCCCCCGCTTCAAGCGGGCCGCCATGCTTTCGATGACCGGCCTGCCGAACACATCGCGATCATAGGTCAGGCGGAGCGTCAGGGACTTGCCTGGTATCGCGACGAAGGTAAGCGGGTAGTTGGTGTGGACCCGCAACTGCTGAAGATCAATGTCGAGAATGTCCTTGTCCTTGCGCAGGGTCGGATCGACCGGCGCGTTCTCGAAGGTGAGAAGATGCTGGAACAGCAGCGAATCAGAACGAGGAATGGCGCTCCAGCTCTGAATTGCGGATTGAGAGACGAATTCGTGCTGCCGCATCTCGAGATTGTCCGACAGCAGGCTTCGCAGCCAATCGACGACGCGCTCCTCCGGGCGGATTCGCACACGCAGAGGCAGGCTGTTGATGAAAAGACCCAGCGTCGACTCCGCGCCCGGAAGATCCGTCGGACGGCCCGCGACGGTCACGCCGAACACGACCTCGTCGACGCCGCCGACTCTAGCGAGCAGCAATGCGACGGCGCCTTGGACATAAGTGTTCACCGTGAGCATGTTTTGACGCGCGAGTTCCTCCAGCCGGCCGTAACGCTCGGCCGAGAGCTCGACGATGACGTCGTCGACCGCGACCGCGGCGTCGCCGGCGGCGGCCTTTGCCCCGACGAGTGGAGTCGGCTCCGAGAAGCCGTCCAGATAGCTGCGCCAGAAGCTTTCGGCCGCGTCCGCGCTCCGCGTCCGCAGCCAAGCGATATAGTCTCGGAATTGCCTTGCGGGCGCGGCCGTGGCCGGCGTCCCGCGCCGCGCCGCCGCATAGTGCTCCCGCATGTCGAGCATCAGCGGCGAGGTGCACCAATCGTCCATGATGATGTGGTGGAAGCAGCGCACGAAGATATGACGATCGTCGGCGACGCGGATGATCTTGATCCGCATCAGCGGCGCTTGCGCCAGGTCGAACCCTTCCGCGCGCTCCCGCCTCAACATTTCGTCGATGCGCGCCGTCTGCTCATCCGAGGCCAGAGCCCGAAGATCGACGACATCGACCGGCAGAGAGGCCTGCCGATGCACGATCTGATGCGCGCGGCCGCCGGTCTCGGAGATGAAGGAGGTGCGCAAATTCGAATGACGTGCGACGACGGCCCGCCATGCGGAGACGAAGTCGTCGATATCGAACGGTCCGTTGATCTCGTAGCGCTCCTGCATATGATAGAGGCCGGCGCCCTTATGCGAGAGCGCGTGAAACAGCATGCCTTCCTGCATTGGCGTCAGCGGATAGATATCCTCGACGTCTCCAAGCCTGCGTCTGATGCGCTCGATCTCCTCTGACTCCAATTCCGCCAACGAGAATGGACGAGCGAACTCTAAGAGCGCCCGCTCCACCTCGGGGACGGAGGAGAGCCCGGATGGCAGCGCGTTCAGCTGCGATGCCAAAAGGGCTGCGGACGGGCTCTGAAACAGGTGACGCGGCGTCAGCTCGTATCCGGCCTGCCGCAATCTGCTCGTGACTTGGATCGCGCGGATCGAATCGCCCCCGAGCTCGAAGAAGCCGTCGTCTCGCCCGATCTTCTCGATATCGAGCACGTCGGCGAAAATCTCGCATACGAGCTTCTCGACCGTGGTCCGTGGCGGAACATAGGGACGCCGCCGGGCGTCGTCCGGATCGGGAGCGGGCAGCGCCTTTCGGTCGATCTTGCCGTTCGGCGTCAGCGGCATGGCGTCGAGGCGGACGAACTGCGTCGGAATCATGTAGTCGGGGAGCTCTCGCCGGAGCGCCGCATCGAGCGCGGCCGCATCGAGACCGCCCGTGGTCACGACATAGGCGACGAGCCGCCGCGAGCCGGACGCGTCGGTCCGCGCGAGAACGACACTCTCGCCTCCTCGCAGGATGCGCGAGAGAGCCGATTCGACTTCCCCGAGCTCGATGCGAAAGCCTCTGATCTTCACCTGCCGGTCGATGCGGCCGAGGAACTCAATCTCCCCGTCCCGCCGATAGCGCGCGAGATCGCCGGTGCGATACAGGCGCTCGCCGCTGGCGGAAAACGGATTCGGAACAAATCTTTCGGCAGTGAGGTGCGGCTTGCCGAGATAGCCGCGCGCGAGGCCGACGCCGCCGATGAAGAGTTCCGCGGCGACGCCGCGCGGAACGGGCTCGAGATTCGCATCGAGCAGGTAGAGCTGGATATTCGCAATCGGGCGCCCGATCGGAACCACGTCGGACTCCTCGCTTCGCAGGCACGCGAAGGCGCTGACGTCGATCGACACCTCCGTCGGGCCATAGAGATTGTGCAGCTCCGCGCGCGACGCCGCGAAGAAGCGGCGCACGGCTGCGGATGGAAGCTCCTCGCCGCTGCAAATCACGCGACGGAGCGACGGCAGAGTCGACATGTCGACGACGTTCAGGAAGGCCTGCAGCATCGTCGGCACGAAATGCAGAGTCGTCACGCGCTTTTGTCGAATGAGCTCCGCGAGCCGGGCCGGGTCGAGATGATCGTCCGGCCCGGCGAGCGTCACGCGCGCGCCGACGAGCAGAGGCCAGAAGAATTCCCAAACCGAGACGTCGAACCCGAAGCGCGTCTTCTGAAGAACCGAATCCTCGGAGGTCAGCTCGAAATGCGCCTGCATCCAGGAAAGGCGGTTGACCACCCCGCGATGCGGCGCGCCGACGCCCTTCGGCCGGCCCGTGGAGCCCGAGGTGTAGATGACATAGGCGAGATTGTCGGCGTCCGCGCGCGCGCTCGAAGGATCCGATGTCTCCGCCGCAATCACCCCCTCATCGTGATCGAGCTTCAGCAGGTCGATCTCGGACGGCAGGCGAGCCGAGAGCCGGTCCGTCGTGATGACGAGACGAGGCGACGCATCGCCGATCATATAGCCGAGGCGCTCCGGCGGATGGTCGGGGTCGAGCGGCAGATAGGCGCCTCCCGCCTTGAGGACGGCGAGCAGCGAGACGACCATCTCGACCGACCGTTCGAGGCATATTCCGACGATGGCGTCCGCTCCGACGCCTCTGCGGCCTAGCAGACGCGCGAGGCGGTCGGCCTCCGCGTCGAGCTCGGCGTAGCTCAGATATCGGTCCTCGAATTCGACAGCGACGGCGTCGGGCGATTTGGCCGCCTGCTCCTCGAACATCTCGTGAATGAGCTTGTCGCTTGAATAAGGGGTCGTCGTTTCATTCCAGTCGACCAGCAGCCGACGCCGTTCCGCATCGCCCAGCATGGCGAGACCGTCGACGCGCTGCTCGGGCCGAGAGACGATGTCTTCGAGCAGCCTCACATAATATCGGGCGAAACGCTCGATCGTGTCGGAAACGAACAATCGCGTCTCGTATTGAAAGGAGACGAGCAGCTCCTGTCCGATCTCGGCGGCCATGACTTTGAGATCGAAGATTTCGGCTCGTTCGGGCAGGCGCAGAGATTTCGCGGATCGGCCGCAGAACGAAAATGCCGCTCCGTCCTCGCCGAGCGCCAGCGCCGCCAGATCGGACGGCGCGCCGCTCTGCGCTTCCTGCAACACGAACCAGCTCTGGTAGATCGGCCATCGATCGCCGTGGCGTTCCGGCTTGATGCGCTCGACGATCAACGGAAACGGGAAACGCTGATGCTCGAGCGCGCCGCGCACACGCGCCTGCGTCTCGACGAGAACGTCGCGAAAACGATCATCGCCGCGAATCTGCGCTCGCAAGGCGATCGGATTGACGCAATTGCCGATGAGACTTTCTGTTTCGGAGTCCAAACGGCCGCTGGTCGGAGCTCCGACGATGATATCCGTCTGCCCGGAAAGCCGGTGGAGCAGAACGAAATATGCGGCGAGCAGCAGGGAAAACAGGCTCGTTCCTTCCTGCTTCGCGAGCGCCTTCAGCTTGCGGAAGAGTTCGCTGTCGAGCCGAATCGGCGCTGACGCGCCCCGATGATCCGGCGTCGACGAACGGCGAAAATCGGTGGGAAGCGCGAGGGTCGGAAGCGGGATGGTCAGTTGCTCCGCCCAATAGGCCCAATCGCTCTCGAACGACGGGGAATCGAGATAGCGCGCCTCCCTGCGAAGAACGTCCGAATAGGCGCCGTGCGCGACGTGGCGCTCTGGAGTCCGATAAGCGGCGTCGAGCTGCGACACGAAAATCAGCAGCGACCAGAGGTCGACGGCGATGTGATGCGCGGCGAAGAAGAGAATCGAGCCCGTCGCGCCTCGGTCGAACGAGACGATTCGTAGCGGCGCATCTTTTTCAAGATCGAAGCGGCGTCGGGCCTCGCGCGCCAGAGCGGCGTTCAATTCATTCGCGCTCCAGGCGGCCGCATCCTCCCGGCGCAGCCACTCTCCGAGCGCGGCCAGAGGGACTGTTTCCTGACCGGAGCCGTCCGCGCGATAGATCGTGCGGAGCTGCGCGTGCGCCTCCATGAGCTGCGACACGGCCGTCCGCAGACGTTCGAAGTCGAGCTCGCCGTCGATTGCGAGCGCGAGATGAAGGTTATAGGCCTCGCTCGCCGCATCGATCTGGTGAACCGTCCATATCGCGCGCTGGCTGAATGACATGGGGGCGAATGGCTCCGGCGCCCCGACGGGCGGGACGTCGGAGGCGAGAGCGGCGTCGTCGAGCGACCGCGCAATGGAGTCCGCGGCCTCGGCGATCGTCAGGTCGGATAGGAAAATTGCGATCGGCGTTTCGACGCCCAGCGCCGTATCGAGCGCGTGCTTCAGTTCGACGGCGCGAAGCGATGACAGCCCGGCGCGGGACATGCGGGTCGCGGCGGTGAACTCGCGCTCCGATCCCTTCAGCAATCGGGCGATGTTCGAGATCACGAAACGCGTGAGAAGCTCTGATTTCTTCGCGTGATCCAAGCAGGCGACCGCCTGTCGCAGGAAGGCGGCGACGTGAGGAGCGTCGCCGGCGCCCGAAGCGCTCACCGAGTCCCTGCCGACCGGCGCCGTGTGGTTCAGGCGCGCGAGCGTCTTGAGCTCATCGGCGAGATAATTGCGCCGACATTCGCTCCGGCGGATTTTCCCGCTCGACGTCTTCGGGACCGATCCGGATTGAGCGAGGACGATATCCGCGGGTTCGATCCCGATGTCGTAGACCACGCAGTCCCGAATCCGGCGAAGAACGTCTCTTTCGCGGCCGCTTCCGATCGTCGTCGAGAGCGCTCGGTCGGGCTCGGCGACGATCACGAGCTGCTCTTTGTCTTCGATCGTCACGGCGAAAGCAGCGGTCGCGCCGCGTCGAAGCCCGGAACTCTTCTCTTCGACTGCATTCTCGATGTCTTCGGGATGAAAATTGCGCCCGGCGACGATGACGAGATCCTTCAGCCTGCCCGTGACATAGGTCTGCCCTTCGTCGGCGAAGCCGAGATCGCCGGTGCGGAGATAGGGACGCCCGTCGCCGCCGGCGATCTTCGCCTCGAACACACGCGCCGTCTCCTCCGGCCGGTTCCAATATCCTTGCGCGACGCCGGGACCAGCCGTCCAGATTTCTCCGATCTCGCCCCGGGAGCAGCGCCTCGACGTGTCCGGATCGACGATCTGGACGTCATGACCCTCCCATGCGTGACCGCAACCGATCAGCCGCGTGGCTCTGCCGTTCCGCGTCGAGGCGACTCGCCGGGCTTCCGAGGCGTCGCGATCGATGTCGATCGACGAGATCCGCTCGCCATATGTCGGCGCGGTCACGACCAATGTCGCCTCGGCGAGGCCGTAACACGGAAAAAAGCTCTCGCGACGGAAGCCGCAGCTCGCGAAGGAGGCGGCAAAGCGATCGAGCGTCGCCGCGCGCACGGGTTCTGCTCCGGTGAAGGCGATCCGCCAGCCGGTAAGATCCAATTCGCGCTTGTCCTCTTCCTTGATCTTGCTCACGCAGAGATCGAACGCGAAATTGGGACCGCCGCTGGTACGCGCCTTATAGGCCGAGATCGCCTTCAGCCAGCGCAGCGGCTTCTCGAGGAAGGCCGTCGGCGACATCAGATAGGCGGTCGCCCCGACAAAGAGCGGCTGCAGAATGTTCCCGATCAGCCCCATATCATGATAGAGCGGCAGCCATCCGACCAGATCGGAATCGCCGTCATGCGCGAAGCTTTCGGCGATGAGCAGCTGATTGCTCGACAGATTGCCGTGCGAGACCATCACTCCTTTCGGATCGCCGGTCGATCCGGACGTATATTGCAGGAATGCGAGCTGATCCGCGGCCGGCGCAGATCGCAAAAAGGCGTCCGCCTCCTCGGAATCGATCTCGTCGGTTGCGATCCAGGGGAGGGGGCGTGAGGCCAGGCGATCACGCGCCTCCAACTCGAACCGGTCTCGCATCGACGCGATCGACAGCACGGCGATCGGCGCCGCGTCTTTCGCGATGGACTGCAGCCTCCGCAGATGCCGACCGGATGGCGGATAGGCCGGCACGGCGACGACGCCCGCATACAGACAGCCGAAGAACGCCTCGATATAGGCGAGGCCCGGCGGATACAGGAGCAGCGCGCGTTCGCCGCCGACGCCGAGCGTGCGAAGATGCAGCGCGATGGCGCGCGCGCGCCGGTCCAGATCCCCATAGGAGAGCCGGGCGCCTTCGCGTTCGCCGTCCTCCAAAAAGACATATGCGGGCTTGGCCGGCTGCTCGGCCGCGCGCATGCGCAGCAGATCGACAAGACTGACGAAGCCGGGTCGGGAGATCGTACCGTGGATGCTATCGTGAATCGATGACATGTTTCGCACCGTAGCGGTTATGTCCGTATCGGTCGGAAGGGCCCGTGTTCGTCACGACACGTAGTTGAGATAGGCCTTGTAGTACGGCAGCACGCGCGGAACGGGGACGTTCGCCCACATTCCGAATGCGAGGAGCGCGTTGTAATAGACGTTCTTGATCGGCATCCCGCGTGCGAGCGCCAGCACGCCGCTCACGGCGCTACGCTTCGTATGCCAATCGACATTGAAGGATAGCGCGCAGTCGAGGCTTCTGACATGGTGCAGGGTTCCCGGCGGCATGTAGAGGAGGTCGCCGGGACCGACGACGACGACGGCGCGCGCAGCGTCTCTATAGAGCGGATAGAGACCATGGTCCGGCTTTTCGACATCGACCTTGCACCAGCGCCAGTTGTACGGATAGCAGCGCTTCAGCTCCCGATGCGGCAGCAGCGTGAAGCGCTTTCGGCCCCATATCTGGAAGAAGAGATTGTGAGTGAGCAGACAGTCGAAGTGCAACGGCGTGATGCTCGACGACGGTCCGAGAAACATCTGAGCGAAGGCCGTCCAGCGGGGGCCGTACCAGGCCGGAAAGAAGTCGCAGGGAAAGGGCGCAAGATCGCGGTCGGCGCGCCGAAACAGGGACGTCAGCGGAACATCGTGAAGATAGGCGGGCGGCTCTTGCGCTCGTCCCGCCCGTTTCGCTTCTTCATATCGCTCCGTCGCGTCGAGATAATCGCTCAGGGGCATTCGCTCGACGCGGATTCCGCCGCCGGTCCATCTCTTGAGCGATGCAATGTCTTCGCCGGCGGTCCTGCGGAGATAGTCCAGAGTCCAATCCGTCGCGGCCGGGCAAGCGTTCAACGCGCCCCGCACGACGACCGGCCGGCCGGGCCGGACGTAAGAATTCATGAAGTCTTTTGGAGACAGATCGGCCAGCTCATCGATGTCATAGGTCTGCGACATTGTGGCTTCCGTTGGAGCCGGGCCGGGCCCCGAGCGTCACGCTCCGGGCCCGTCCTCGATGAAAGGAGCGAGATCGACGGCGTCGATGCGACGCGAATCGCAGGACATTCGCCGCCGCGCCGATCGATTGTCATTCGCGCGATGAAGCGACTAGGTCTCGTCGTAGCAGCACGACATCTAGCTTCGCGGAGGAGACGCCTCCTGCATTCGGTGACGCAAGCTGAGCGGGCGCATGTCTGTCCAGACCTCTCGAATGAAGTCGAGACAATCCGTCTTCGAGCCGGTTCTCCCCACCGAACGCCACCCGCCCGGAATCGGTTTGTGTTCCGGCCAGATCGAATATTGTTCCTCTTCATTGACGACGACCGCATAGGTCGCGTTGTCTTCTTCGTCCCACGCCATGACTTTCCTCTCGTTTTCTCGAAATCCGACTCGGCTTCCGTGTCCTCAACGACGCGGAGAGGACACGCGGATTCGATCGACGGCCTTCACGGCCGCCTGGAATCTGTCGAGAATTGCATCGATATCGCTGCTGCTCACGATGAGTGGAGGGAGGAAGCGCACGACCGACGAGAACCGTCCGCCGAGCTCCAGAATGAGGCCTCGACACAAGCACTCGTGCTGAATCTTTCGCGCGATCTCCGGAGCCGGCGGCTGCGTCCCGCTGTCGGACGGGCCGTCATCGACGATTTCCACGCCCACCATGAGGCCGCGCCCGCGCACATCTCCGATGAAACATGCGTCGTCGGCGATCGCCTCGAGTCCCTGGCGAAGACGATGGCCCATCTTCGCGGCGTTGAGATCGAGCCTTTCGCGCAGGATATGGCGGATCGTCGCGGCGCCGGACGCGAAGGCGAGCTGATTGCCGCGAAACGTCCCGGCGTGCGCGCCGGCCTTCCATATATCCAGATCGCGATGATAGACGACGACCGATAGCGGAAGCCCCCCGCCGATCGCTTTCGACAGCACGAGCACATCGGGCGTCACATCCGCATGTTCGCATGCGTATATGCGCCCGGTACGGCCGAGACCTGTTTGCACTTCGTCGAAGATCAGCGGAATGCCGCGCCGTTTCGTGATGTCTCGGATTCTGCGCAACCAATCGTCGGGCGCCGGGTTCACGCCGCCCTCTCCTTGCACGACTTCGAGAATCATGCCGGCCGGCGGCAGCACGCCGCTGTTCGGATCATCGAGGAGAGTCTCGATATAGCGCGCTCCCATGGCCGCCCCGGCCTCTCCGCCCAGTCCGAACGGACAGCGATAATCCGAAGGATAAGGGAGAAACTGCACTTCCCCGCCGAGCCCGCCGACCGCGCGTCGCGGAGTTGGTTCGCCGCTGACGCCGAGGGCGGCGTGCGTCATTCCATGATAGGCTCCATGGAACGACGCCACGCCTCGCCTGCCCGTCGCGGTCTTGACGAGCTTGAGCGCCGCTTCGACCGCATCCGCGCCGGACGGACCGCAAAATTGAATCTTGAAGTCGTCGGCGAATTTTTCCGGAAGACTGTCGAACAGCTCGCGGGTAAATCGATCCTTGAGCGGTGTCGGCAGGTCGAGCGTCTGAAGCGGCGCTTCCTCCGAGAGGGTCGCGCGGATCGATTCGACGACGATCGGGTGATTGTGTCCGAGCGCCAACGCCCCGGCCCCCGCGAGGCAGTCGATATATTCGCGACCATCGGTGTCCTCTACGATGACGCCGCGGCCTGCTCTGAGGGCGATCGGCAAGCTTCGCGGATAGGTCCTCGCGCTGGATTCGATTTCCGCCTGCCGCGCGAGATAATGATTGCCGAACGAGGCATAGAGAGGAAAGGAGGCGTGATCGCCGCCGGCGTCCGCATTCCGATCTTCGCCGTCCGAAAGGCGATCCAATACTCGCACGCCTCTGTCCGACTCGATATCGAATTCGGGATCTGTCTGCACTGTCGACGACGCGAGGCTGCTCGCGAACGCATCTGACGATTTGGACATTGTGCACCCCCATAGTCGCCGCGCGACAACGGACCTTTTCCGTCGGCGTACGCATTCCCGCTGACATAGACGTTCGCGGCGTGACGAATGTGCCAACTATTTTTCGGCGCCTTCTCGAAATTCTCGCGCCGCTGCCTACGATGGGCGGCGTTCGTCGCTTCGACAGCGACCCGCTCTCGAAGAGTCAGCGCATTGTTTCTCGATCGCGCACGACGCGAGGCCGGCGCTCGCGGATGATGGCGCATGGAGATCGCGCTCGGCGCGACGAAGGGCGCGAGGCAGTAGATTGCGCAGCTGCGGGCATCGTGTATAGTCGAATTGCATTGAGCTGCGACGGGCGGGGACTCGGCATGTTTCGTCGATTTCTCTTCGCGCTCTTGTGTTGTGTTCACGTCTTGGGGCTGTTCGCGGTTTTCACTGCGACGCTCTCGGGAAGAGACGGCGTCTCCCGATACCAGACATGCTCGGAGAAGGGCGCTTCGACCAATCATCGGGCGCTGGACGCCTCGCGCCCGCTGTGTCACGGCTGCGCTCTATGCGCGTTTGGTTGCGACGTTTCGTTATTCGCTTCGAGCGACGGACGAATGACGGCCATTCGCTGTCCGTTGCGACGTCGAAGATGAGCGGGCGCGAATCTCGTGCTTCGCTCAGCCTGCGCGGGCGCGCCTATCGCGCCCACGCGCCTCTGGTCTGACCTCTTCTTCTCACATCCGCTTCCAAGCTTCGTTTTCACTTCGCGATCGAACGACGCCGCGGCCTCGTTCGACGGTGAGGCGTCGAGTCGGAAGCGAGGACTGCGAAGACATCATCCAGGACTCCTATCTGAGGCTTCTCGAGCTGGAAAAATTCCGAAAAGATTGTCGATCTGCGCTGCTATCTGTTCCGCATCGCATCGGACATGGCGATCGATTGGTCGCGACGGAGACGAATTCGCATGGCCTATCTTGTCGAAGGCGCGGAATTCGACGAGGCGACTTGCGAAGATTTCGCCGGCATGCGCGCCGTTGAAATACGATCATATTGCAGCGTGTGCTCCTCGGCCTCGCATAGCTGCCCGAGCTCTGTCGCGAGATGTTCCTGCTCAGCCGTCTATACGGCATGAGCTACCTGGAAATCGCTGAACGACTGGGCGTATCGTTGCGGACTGTCAACCGCAACATCGGCAGGGTCGCAGACCATCTTCTCCAAATCGTTGTCGACAACAAGACGGGCGTCAGCGGATGCGCAGAGCAGCTGTCGAGGTCCGAGCGCAAGATGGCCGCGTCGCAGAAGCCGCCTCCGCCGATCCGCAGCTCCAGATGGACGAAAAGGAATGGATTTGAGGACCGCCTTCGGCGCTGGCGCGAGGGGAGGGCGACGTCGAGCATGGAGAAGACGGTGAGAATCGTGTCTGGAAAGGCTTCGCGACGAGCCCGAACTTCGGCGCGTCGGGAGTGGTTGCTCTGTTGCGACACCGCGAGAATATTTGCGCGATGGTCTACTGTGGCTATTGATTTTCCAAATTCCCCTTATGTAATATGGCGTGTTATGCGATATCTGTTGCAACGAAAGCGATTCTCATTGCGCTCGGTAATGGCGAGCGTGACGCTTTGCCTGTTTCTGCTCCAAGGGCTCGCAACTTCCATTCCGTCGTTGCTCGTCGGCGACGCTGCGGCCGGTGTGACCGCTTCGATAGACGGCCGATTCTGCAAGACACATTTCGGCGATGGCGCTCCTGCGCAGGATCACCGTAGCCACGCCCTGTGCTGCATCGGCTGTGTGAGCAATCGCGACGCATCGCCGCTTTTCTTCGCCGCGCTGTTCAGCATCGACGCCTATTCGTTGCCAGAAGCAGTCGTCTCTAGCGCCCGCTTTTCGATGGCCAACTCAAGGGGCCCTCCGGTCGGCTGGATCACCTCCTGGTCGTCGCGCGCCCCGCCCCTTTTCTCCTGATCCGATCGAAGGCGTCGGCCTGAAGGCCGACCAGTTTTCTGTTCGTTCATAACGGCTGCAAGGGCCGTATCGGGAGTCGCATCATGTTTCGCTCGACATTGTCGCGCGGCGTTTCCGCCGGCGCGCTTACGCTCGTTCTTTTCTCTTCGGCCACGCGCGCGCAGGAAGCGCTGCCGACAATCGACATAGCCGCTGCGCGTCCGACCGGCGGCTCCGAGGCGGGCCGAGGTCCCACCGAGCCGAAGACGCCGGAGCAAGGTTATGTCGTGCGCAACGCCACGACCGGCGCGAAGGCCGATATTCCGATCCGGCAGACGCCGGTCTCCGTGCAGGTGATCCCCAAGCAGGTCATTCAGGACCAGCAGATCACGAACGTCCGGGAAGCGATCGAAAATGTTTCTGGCGTGCGCTCGAACAGCAACGAGCTGGAAGGATATAATTTCACCATCCGCGGCTTTCGAAGCCTCAACATCTATCGCAACAACCTTGCCATCCCGAGCGGCGACAGCAATCCGAGCGGTTTCGACACGGCGAATTTGGAACGTATCGAGATTTTGAAAGGCCCCGCGTCGATTCTCTTCGGACGCGCGGAGCCGGGCGGCATCGTCAATCTCATCACGAAGCAGCCGCTCGACGAAAGACGGATCGTCGTGGAGCAACAATTCGGCTCCTACGACCACTACCGCACGCAATGGGACGTCACCGCGCCCGTCGCGGAGGTTCCGGGTCTCGCCTATCGCATTTCCGGCGCCTATCAGAACAATGGCTCGTTCCGCGCCTTTCAGGGCGGAGAGCGGGTGCTCGTCGCCCCCGTGGTGAGCTACCGCCCGAGCGACTGGACGGAATTCACCGTGGACACGCAGTACCTCGGTCAGCGGGCGCAGAGCGACACGGGCTTTCCCGCTTTCGGCGCCTATCCGGCCCCGCTTCCCCTGAGCCGCTCGTTTCAAGAGCCGAACGATCCGCGCGATCACATCGAGAGCTTCAGCGTCGGCTATACGTTCCGTCAAAACCTCGAAGAGAATTGGAAGCTCACAAATAGATTCAATTACGCGGCCACTCCGACCTTCTCAAAGCCAAATCTCGTTGGTAATTGCGCCGACGATGCGTCTTGCGTGGACAAAGACGGCAGAAGCCTGCAGCGTGCGACGCAATATCAATTCATGTCGGGCGAAACCTTTTCGACCAATATCGATCTCGAGGGCAAGTTCGACGCGCTCGGCGGACGGCACATATTTCTGATGGGGCTCGACTACGTCAATAGCTATTATGATTACTATTATAGCAATGGCGCGGGCGTCTATTCGATCGACGCTTATGCGCCATTATACGGTACTGTTCCCTCGTCCGCCTATCAGGACGCCGTGATCGGGTCCGGCTATAAGTCGCACTCTTCCAATCTCGCCCGTCAGAAGGGCTTCTATGTCCAGGATCACGTCACCTGGTTCGACACGCTGCATCTGATGCTCGGTGCGCGCTACGACGTTGCCGATGTGACCGGCGGCGTTTCGGAGGGAGGCTATGATCCCGTGACGGGCGCGCCGCTCTACGACGCCACGAAGGACTTGGCCATCGCTGACCGGCTCAAAGCCAGGACGAGGGTCGACAAGGCATGGAGCCCGCGCCTCGGATTCGTCTACGACCTCCTCCCCGAATTGAGCGCCTACGGCAGTTATTCGGAATCTTTTGGCCTCAACAATGGCTTGTCCGCCTCCGGCGAGGCCTTTGCGCCACAACGCGGCAAGCAATGGGAAGTCGGCCTCAAGGCCGAGCCGATGCCGGGGCTCACGGCGACGCTCGCATTCTACCAGATCACCAAATCTGGCGTGCTGACGCGCGACTATTCCTCGCTCGACCCGAATGTGCGGACGCCGGCCGGCCTGCAGCGCAGTCGCGGCGTCGATCTCGACATCATCGGCCGTGTGACCGACCGCATCGCCATCGTCGCCAATTACGCGCACATCGACGCCAAGGTCATCGCCGACAGCCCGAAAGAGCCGCTCGATCCTTATGGAAGCGGCTTTCTCTACGCCCACCTCGTGAACGCGCCACGCCATTCGGGCAAGATTTTCGCGACATATGACTTTGGAGACAATGGCCTCGGCTTGCGGATCGGCGGCGGCGTCACGGCGGCGACGCATTCCTGGGGCGATTTGCAGAACACGTTTCTCATTCCGGGCTGGGCCCGGCTCGACGCCTTCGCGAGCTATACGACCCTATACGAGGGCCACAAGCTCACCGCGCAACTCAATTTGCGCAACATCAACAATGTTCGCTATTTCACCGGAGTCGATACTTATTTCAACGCCAATTCGCGTTTCAATCTGTTCGCCGCGCCGCCCTTCACGGCGGTCGGCACATTGCGGATCGAATGGTGAAGCGGAATTGGTCCCTTCCCCATCAAAGATGACGAACGCCGCGCGCCAGGGGTGAATGACGCGCCGATCGCGCGTCCCGCTTCCGGCGTCCTTCGCTCGCCGATTTTCAGCCGAACTCGACGATGCCGAGTTCGGCGCTGGCTTTGCGCAAGCTGCGAACGCCGCCTCGCACCTTCGTGCTCGAGCCCTCTTCTGAGGAGTGAGCGTCATGGCGCTCGCCTTCTGCGTTCTCCTGCATCGCGGGGGCGGCCTCGCCATTCCGATATTTCTCCCAGATGGGACTCACGGGCGGTCTGCGCGCTTTCTGGAACGAGCTAGCTCCTTCCGAACCGCATGAATCGTTTCATGATTCCCGAATCGGGCTTTCTCTGATTCAAGCTATCCGCCGCGGAAAGACGCGGCGGGAATGGCGCTTTCCGATGATCTTCGTGAGCGGGTGCTAAAGGCTGTTGTCGAAGAAGGGATGTCGCGCAATGCGGCGGCCGAGCGGTTCGGGGTGAGCATTCCGAGCGCCGCGCGCTGGGTCGAGCGCTTCGAGACCACAGGTGAGATATCTCCATCGCCGAGCGGGGGAGACCTGCGCTCGAAGCGGATCGAAGCGCATCGCGACTATCTCCTCGGCCTTGTTCGTCGCACGCCGGACATCACCCTGCTCGAGATCGAACATCGACTGCTCGATGCTTTCGGCGAGCGGTTCTCGTCGTCGGTGCTGTGGCGCTTTTTCGATCGCCATGACATATCGTTCAAAAAAAGATCGCGCATGCCGAGGAGCATCAGCGCCCGGATGTGCTGACGCGTCGCCACGCTTGGTTTTCCGGGCAGCTCGACCTCGATCCTGCGAAGCTCGTCTTCATCGACGAAACCGGCGCCTCGACCAATCTCACCCGCAAGAGCGGGCGCTGCCGACGCGGAAAAAGTGAACCGCGCCAGGGCTCGCGCGGGTCGTCGCGCGGTCTTTTGGAATGATGATCGTGTCGGCGACGGCAGGTGGAGGCGGCAGTAGGTTGCCTGCGTCGAACGGCTTAGGAGAAGAGGAGCGCCGGAGGCTTCCGGTGATGTGAAGCGCAGCTACCGTCAGTGCTTCAAATGCTCTATCCCTCGTGTGACAGCGAGTCTGATGCGTTCCTTCAGAGCGTCGCTGCTCACCTCATAATTCGTGAAATCGCTGTCATTGGCGTAGACGCCGACAGGTAAGGTCAGCGATTGGAAAAAGGCGAACAAGGGCCGCAATTGGTGATCGATCACCAATGAATGTCGATCGCTGCCGCCCGTCGCGGCGAGCAGAACGGGCGTGCCGATCAGCGCCTCGTGATGGACGAGATCGAAAAGATGCTTGAAGAGGCCGGTGTAGGAGCCGCGATAGACCGGAGTCGTCACGACCAGCGCATCCGCGGACTCGATTTGTTTCACGGCTTCGCTCACCGACGGGGGAGCGTCCTTTGCCGAAACGACTCCGGCGAGATCGGCGACGAGATCGGCGACCGAGATCGTATAGGCTTCGATCGTTGTCGATACGGCGATTTCCATCGTGATCGCTTGCGCGAGAGCGGCGGCGCGTGACGGGTGTCCGAGGCCGCCGGATACGGCGACGAGCTTTATCGCGGTCATATCGTCTCCTGTCTGAGGACTGTGAACGTCGGCTGTGGCGCTGCGCGCTGTTCATGAATAGAAGGAAGGCGTCGGATAGGCGCCGTTCAGCGCGAAATCGCCGAGCTCCTTCAGCTTGTGATCGAGCGGATCGTGAAGCGTATGCGTGCGCGCATTGCGCCAGAAGCGGTCGAGACCGGCGCGGGCAGTCGTCGCGCGCGCGCCCGTGATGTCGAACATGCGGCCACCGACGTCGAGCGCCGCGCGGGCGCTCGCGACCTTGGCGGTCGCCACATCGATCGCAATGGCGCCGCGTTCTTGCGGCGTGATCGCGTCGCCGCGCGTCCAGCCGCGTTGAAAAGCCTGCACGGCGCGATCGACCAGCGCCTCCGCCCCGCAGACCTGCGCCCAGAGCTCGCCTGCCGTATGGAGAGTGAACGGATCGCCGCCGATGCGCGCTGCGCCATCGCTCGGCAACTCCCGCACATAGGCGATGGCCGAATCGAGCGCGCCACGCGCCAATCCGACATAAATGCCGACGAGAATGAGCTGCGCGAGACATGGCCGCAAGGCCGCGAAAGGCGAGCCGAGCGGCCCGGGCGAGACGAGCAGTTCGTCTTCACGCACCTCGACCGCGTCGAAGGACACGGAGCCGCTATCGGTCTGGCGCTGCCCCATATTGTCCCAATCGTCGTGAATCCGAACTCCGCCGCGCCCGGTCGGAATGACGGCGATCTTCAATTTCCCCCGATCGTCGAGCGCCGAGACGACGAGCATGTCAGAATCGCTCGCGCCGGAACAAAAGCTCTTCGCGCCGTCGAGCCGATAGGATTCGCCATGCCGGCGCAGCCGCAAACGAGAATCTTTCGGATTGACCGCATTGCCCCAAAAGCAATTCTCGCGAACCGTCTTCTCCATGGCGCGCCGCGTCTGCTCGGCCGTGCCGAAGAATTGGAGCGTGGCGATCATCAGATGATGAAACGCGAAAAGATGGGCGAGCGAGCTGTCGACCGCCGCCATTCGCCGAATAATGGCGAATATCTCGACCCAATCCGCGCCGCCGCCGCCGAATTCGTGAGGGATGGAGAGGGTCAGCAGGCCGCTGTCGCGAATGAGATCGCGCTCGTGCTTGGCCGTGCCGCCTTGCTTGTCACGTTGTGCGGCGTTCGAGGCGAGCACGGCGAGCAGACTCTCGAGCGCAACAGCGGTCGCGTGGATCTCGACGATGCGGTCAGACATTTATGATGCGCTCCTCATGCCGCCGCCGAAGGCGCCGCGTCGGGCTTCGCCGCAACGCTCCCAAACGGACCGGTGATCTTCTTGCCCGGCAATGTCCCGCGCGCCTCGACTCCGAGCCTCGGAAACATGAGCTCGGCGAAACGATAGGCCTCCTCCAAATGCGGATAGCCGGAAAGAATGAAGCTGTCGACGCCGAGCGCTGCATATTCACGCAAGCGCGCCTCGACCTGCGCCGGATTACCGACGATCGCCGTTCCTGCGCCGCCCCGCGTCAATCCCACTCCGGCCCAGAGATTGGGGCTTATCTCGAGGTCCGCGCGCGTGCGCCCTCCGCCTTTGCGCAATTCGAGCATTCTCCTCTGGCCGATCGAATCCATTTTCGCGAAGGCTTTCTGCGCCTCCGCGATGGCGCTATCATCCAGGCGGCTGATGAGGGAGTCCGCCGCCGCCCAGGCTTCGTCTTCCGTCTCTCGAACGATCACATGAAGCCGCACTCCGAAGCGGGGCGCACGTCCGAACGCCGCCGCGCGACGCCGCACATCCGCGATCTTCTCGGCGACCGCGGCGGGCGGTTCTCCCCATGTCAGATAAGTGTCGACAGCGCGCGCTGCGAGCTCGTGCGCGGGTTCCGAGGAGCCGCCGAAATAGAGCGGGGGCCTCGGGCTCTGCACCGGCGGAAACAGCAGCTTGCCCTTCTCCATATCGAAATGCGCGCCGTGAAAATCGACGCTGTCATCTGTGTGGCTCGCGTGAAGAAGCGCCTCCCATGCGCGCACGAACTCCGCCGAGACGGCGTAGCGAGCCGCATGATCGAGAAAGAGGCCGTCCCCGGCGAGCTCGCTCGAATCGCCTCCGGCGACGAGATTGATCAGCAGACGCCCGCGCGACAGACGATCGAGGCTCGCCGTCATGCGCGCCGCCAGCGCCGGTTGCA
Organism: Methylosinus sp. C49; assembly: GCF_009936375.1. Taxonomy (GTDB): domain Bacteria; phylum Pseudomonadota; class Alphaproteobacteria; order Rhizobiales; family Beijerinckiaceae; genus Methylosinus. The sequence goes on from NZ_AP022332.1 coordinate 2,263,591, forward strand.
CCAGGCCCGGCCGCAAGGCCACGAGAAAGCGCAAGCTCTTCGTCGACTCGATCAGGCTGGCGGCGACGATCCACGGATCTTCGCAGGAGCGTCCGGTCGGAATGAGAACGCCGAAATAGCCGAGGCTGTCGGCGGCGATCGCTATCTGCCGAACATAATCGAATGTCGCTGTCCGCGCGCCTTCCTCCGCGCCGAGATAGCGCGAGTCGCCATGCGTCGGAATGTACCACAAGATTTCCATGATCCGATCCTGTTCGCCTTTTCGAGCGCCGCCATAGGAGAGATTTTTGCAATTGTTGGCCGCAAGAGACGGGCCAATTGCTGGTCCCTGAATCCCCGATCTTTTTGTCCTTCGGCTGTTGCATTCGAAGCAATTCCGACCCGCCTCTGCGTCAAGCGCAACAGCTCATGCCAGATCGAGGCGCAGCAGGCGCGCGGCGTTGCGCCACGCGACTTTCTCGATCACTTCCTCGTCTAGGTCGAGGCGCAGGAAATCGGCGACGCTCTGACCGAGAGGGCGAAACGGATAGGACGAGCCGAACAGGACTTGATCCGCGAGACATCCGCTCGCTGCATCCGCGTAGCGCCGGCCGCCCGGCGCGAAGAGATACATGTCCGGCGACACGAAGACATTCTCGTTACGAAAGGCGACGCCGATCATCTCGTCGATATGCGGGTAGAAAGCGTGGCAGCAGATGATGGGAAGGGTCGGAAAGGCCCTTGCTATGCGATCGACGGCGAGCGGATCGTTGAGCCGTAGGTCCGGCGTCGTCGGACCAGACATCATGAAGACCGGCGCGCCGATGTCCGCGCAGACTTCGTAGACGGGAAACAACGTCTCATCCTCGTGAGAGATCGGCTCCCCCAAAAAAGCGGGATCGACATTGACGCCTGCGAGCTTCAGCTCCTTCAGGCAGCGCTCGGCCTCGTCGGCTGCGCCTCTGCCGGTGAAGAGTTGCGGGTCGACCGAGCCGACGCCGATCAGGCGCCCTTCCGACGAGCGAGACAGCGTCGCCAGCACATCATTTGAAATCCGCACGCTCGGCGTGCTGCGTCCCACCATGACAGCGACGTCGATCTCCGCCGCATCGAGTTCTCGACAAAACGAAGGAAGGTCGGGCGCTCGCGTGAAGTGGTCGATATCCTCGGAGCCCAGGCGGCGGTTCATCCAGCGCACGGTTTCGAAGTCGGCCGATCCAGGCTCCGCTCCGAAGAAGGAATGAAGGAATGATGGTCGCGCGCGCATGTCGACGATATGCCGCGGGCGGTTCGATCGTGTCATTCGAAGGTCCTCTCGACGTGCCTGGGAAGTAAGCGCATCGCAATCGAGGCGCCGGATCGGGACTCGGCGGCCTATCGCAATCGCATTGTTGCATGTGCAGCAGCGCCGCGCTTCGACTGTTGCGAATGCAATCGCCGTCCCCCGTGATAATGCGAAAAATCGTAATCACCGGCCGAAAAATGGGTGGCACGCGCCGTGCTCATTCATAGACGATCGATGCGCGGCCGCGTGACTACTCGGCGACGCGCACGGGCCATCAGGGAGACTTAAGGATGAGCGGCGCTTCTTCGTCTTCGGAGCATCAAAAAGCGGAGGCGATCAAATTCGCCTATTGGGTTCCGAATGTCTCGGGCGGCCTCGTCATCAGCAAGGTCGAGCAGCGCACGAGCTGGGATATCGATTATAATCGCAAGCTCGCGCAGATCGCCGAAGCGTCGGGCTTCGAATATGCCTTGACCCAGATTCGCTTCACCGCCGGCTATGGCGCCGACTATCAGCACGAGTCGGTGAGCTTCTCCCATGCGCTGCTCGCGGCGACCGAGAAGCTCAATGTGATCGCGGCGATTCTTCCCGGCCCGTGGCATCCCGCGGTTGTCGCCAAGCAGGTCGCGTCGATCAGCTGGTATACCGGCGGACGGCTCGCGGTGAACATCGTCTCGGGATGGTTCCGCGGCGAGTTCCAGGCAATCGGCGAACATTGGCTCGATCACGACGAGCGCTATCGGCGCTCGGAGGAGTTCATCCGCGTTCTGCGTGGCGTGTGGTCGCAAGACGATTTCAGCTTCGCAGGCGATTTCTACCGGTTCCGCGCCTACACGCTGAAGCCGAAGCCCGTCAGCCCGCCGGAGATATTCCAGGGCGGCAGCTCGCGCGCGGCGCGCGACATGGCGGCGCGCGTCTCCGACTGGTATTTCACCAATGGCAACACGATCGAAGGCATTCAAAAACAGGTCGACGACATTCGCGCCAAGGCCGCGCAGAGCGGTCATCGGGTGAGGATCGGAGTCAACGCCTTCGCTATCGTGCGCGATACGGCCGAGGAAGCGCGCGCCGCGTTGGACGACATTCTGAACCATGCCGATCCGGATGCGGTTCGCGCTTTCCACCACGAGGTTCAGAACGCCGGCGCGGCTTCGCCGGAGCGCGAAGGCAATTGGGCGAAGTCGAGCTTCGATGATCTCGTCCAATACAATGACGGGTTCAAGACCAATCTCATCGGCTCGCCGGAAGAGGTCGCCCAGCGGATATTGGATATCAAGGCGGTCGGCGTCGATCTCGTCCTTCTCGGATTCCTGCATTTTCAGGAGGAGGTCGAGTTTTTCGGCAAGCGCGTCATTCCGCTCGTGCGCGCGCTCGAGGCCGAGCAAGCCCGCTTGGCGGCATGAGCCTTTCGAAACGAGACACGTCGATCGGAACTGCGCATTGATCCGCAATGGCAGAATAAACTGAGGCACGAAAATGTCGGAAGTCAACAGAGCAGAGGCGTTCGAGCGGCTCGATCGCGTCATCGAGACGGTGATCGCCGGCAATGCGGAGCGCAATGACGAGCAGGCGCTGTTCCCCGCCGAGAATCTCCATGCGCTCGCCGAAGCCGGATGGACCCGTGCGCTGGTCTCGCCGGAATATGGCGGGCTCGGACTCGATCATACGGCCTTCGCGGAGGCCGCCTATCGCATCGGACAGACGGACGCCTCGACGGGCCTCGTTTATGTGATGCATGTCGGCGCTGCGCAAACGATCAATCTCTACGGCACGCATGACCAGAAGCTGCGCTGGCTGAAGCCACAGGACGGAAAATATCTGCTCGGCACCTATTCGACCAGCGAGCGCGCCTCTGGCGGACACTGGTGGTATAATTTTTCGCAGGCCTCGCGCGACGGCGATGATTATGTCGTCAATGCGGAAAAGTCCTTCACAACCTCGTCCGGCAAGGCGGATTACTACATCACCCAGACGCGCACGCCGGACGCGCGTGATCAATCGGATATCTCCTTTTTCATCGTCGATGGGAAATCGCCGGGCATCACGCCCGGGCCGTGGAACGCGCTCGGCGTGCGCGGAAATCATTCCGGCCCGATCCGCTACGAGGGCGTGAAGGTCGCGCGGCGCGATCGTCTCGGCGAGGAGAATCAAGGCAAGGAGATCATCTACAATGGCGTGTCGCCGGTCTATCTGATCGGCCTCGGCGCCGTGTGGGAGGGCGTTGCCCGCGGCGCTCACGACGCCGCCGTGGGGCATATCAAAAATTCGCTCCACAAGGACACGAGCAAGCGTCTCGCCGATTACCAGGCGATCCGTCAGGAGCTCGCCAAGCCGAAAGTGCTGATCGAATCGCTCGGACCCTGGCGACGCGAGCTCGCGGCGGGGCTCGATGCGCTGTGGTTCGCAGGCAAGCCGCAAGCGGAGCTGCTGATCGCGCTCACCGAATTCAAGGTTCATGCCTCCGAGACCGCCAATCTCTCCGCCGCGGCCGCGCTCACCGTCACTGGCGGCTACGGCTACAAGAAAGGCGCGCTCGAGCGCTATTTCCGCGACGCGCGCGCCGGCATCGGCATGGGGCCGTCGAACATCATCGCGCGTGACTGGATTGGCAAGACGGCGGTCGGTCTGCCGCTCGAGCTGTTCTACGAAGGCGGCGAATAGCGAAAGGCGTCTTCGCCATTCGTCTCGTTTGTTTCCAGCTTTTCGAGGAAAGAAGATGAATCTCCCGTACCGCGTCATCGGTGCGGCGAGCGCGCTCGTCTGCGCGAACGCCGCCTTCGCCGCCGATCTGCCGTCTCGCGCTCAACCGCAGTCGGCGACGATCTCGACCGTCGACTATCAGCCCTTCCAGATCAGGCTGCGGGCGACGGCGATCGTTCCCGATGGCGGCTTTTCCGTTTTCGACCGCTTCGGAACCGTGCCGGCGGTCACTGGAATCGCCGCCGGCGTTCCTGGCGGCCAGATCTTCGGCGCCGGCGTTCACGCCTCCACATCGATCATTCCCGAGGTCGATCTCAGCTATTATTTCGACGAGCATTTCGCCATCGAGACGATTGCCGGCTACACGCGGCACACTCTGACGGCGACGGGCTCGCTCGCCGGCATTCCGGTCGGCGCGACGAATCTTCTGCCGGTGTCGCTTCTCGGCCAATATCACTTCACCCAATTCGGCGCCTTCCAACCCTATTTCGGCGTCGGCGTCACATGGGCGGTTCCCTATGGATATAGCCCTGGCAACGGCTGGACGCCTCTCGGCACCGCGCTCGGCTTCACCGGCTATGATTCGGTGCGCGCGCTGCAGATCGGAACCTCCGTCGGCGTCGCGGGACAGATCGGCTTCGACTATATGATCACGCCGAACATCGGCGTGAATGTCGATCTGAAACGCATCATGGCGGAGCCGACCGCCTATGCGACGATCTATAATTCCGCGCTCAATCAGAACATCTATGTCAAAGTGAAGTCGAACATCGATCCTTGGCTCGCCAGCGTCGGCGTAACTCTGCGCTTCGGCGGGGCGTCGGCGCAGCCGATTCTCGCCAAATATTGACGCCGGCGCGCGGATCATTGGTCGATTGCACGCTCCGAGTCGGAAGCGCGTGGCGCCGTCAAGCGCCTCGCCAAACGGCGCCTTCTATCGAGACGCGAGCGGGCAGTTGGCCCGCGGCGAAATAGCCGTCGGCGATCGATTGCTGCTGGCCGATGACATGGAAATCGAGCGGCTTGGGCTCGAAGTCGAGCCGGTGCAGATAATGTCGCGCCACCTGCCGATCCAGATGCAGGCATCGCGCGACGGCGCCGAGCTCGGCTTCGGCGCGCTCGCGCGGCGTCTCGCCGAGCGCGCGGATTTCGGCGAGGATCGCGTTTACGATCTGCGGCTGGCCGCAAGCGAAGTGTCGGCGCGCGACATAGAATTGATGGTTCTCGACGAAGCCTGAGCCATCGAGGAGAACGTGAGCCTTGCTTCCCATGCGGGCGGCGCTCAGGAGCGGCTCCCAAATCGCCCATGCGTCGATCGCGCCGTCACGCAAATCCTCGAGCAGATCGAGCGTCGGAGGGACATAGACCGGCTCGATGTCATCGCGCGACAGACCGCGGATGTTGAGCGCGGTCGTGAGAAAATGATCGGCGTTCGACCATCGGCTGAAGGCGACGCGCTTGCCTCTCAGATCGTCGATCGAGCGGAGACGCGGATCGACGACGACGAGGGCGACATCGGTCGGGGCTGGCGATTCATAGCCGACATAGAAGAAGGGAACGCCCATTGCGAGCGCGAAGACCGGCGCGGCCTCGCCGGTGACGCCGATGTCGATCTCGCCGCGGCCGATCGCGTCGAGAACAGCAGGCCCGGCGCTGAACTCCCGCCATTCGGCGCGATAGCCGAAGGGTCGAAGATGCTCGTCGAGCGAGCCGAGCGCCTGCAAGGCCGCGAGCGTGCCGAATTTCTGAAAGCCCAGCCGGACGACATTGGGCGCGCTTCGCGCGGGCGTCCGCTTCTGGTCTCGCGATTTCTCCGGCCGGCTCTTCTTGCGTGGAGCAATGACGCCCATATGGCCGAGATGGGTGCGTAGCTCGTTGCGGCTCATGCCGAGCCGATCGGCGGTGTGGACCTGATTGCCGCGCTCGAGATCGAGAGCGACCGAGACGAGAGCACGGGTCACGCGGTCGAAAAGGTTCTTCTCGCCCTGCGTGATCGCGGTTTCGAGCAGGCCGCGCAGGCGCGTCTCGAAATCGGCGACCTCTTCCGCATGCGGCGCGTCGAACGTCTCGACGATCGGCACATCGCTTATGTGCGTCTCCGGCGTCAGCAGCAGCGCATTGTGCAGCACATTCTCCAGCTCGCGAATATTGCCGGGCCAATGATAGGCGGTCAGCTTCGCGAGGGCTTCGGGCGCGAGCACGGGCATCGGGCGGCCGAGCTTCGCGCCATAGAGGCGCAGAAAATAATTGGCGAGCGGCTCGATGTCGCCGCGTCTCGCGCGCAGCGGCGCGAGATTCACGGTCGCTATGGCGAGGCGATAGAAGAGGTCCTTGCGGAAGCTCCTGGCGGCCACCGCCGCCTCGAGATTCACATTGGTGGCGGCGATCAGCCGCACATCGATCGGCCGCGCCTTACGCGAGCCGACGCGCACGATCTCGCGCTCCTGCAAGACGCGCAGCAGCTTCACCTGCATGGCGGGGGGAAGATCGCCGATCTCGTCGAGCAGCAGCGTCCCGCCATGGGCGGCCTCGAACCAGCCGGTCTCGCTTCTCGCGGCGCCAGTGAACGCGCCCTTTTCATGGCCGAACAGCTCCGCCTCGACCAGCGTCTCGCTGAAAGCGCCGCAATTGACCGCGAGGAAGGGGCCGTCCTTGCGCGCGCTATGGGCGTGAATGTAGCGAGCGACCAGCTCCTTTCCGGTGCCCGTCTCACCGATGATCAAAACGGTTGCTTCGCTCGGCGCGACCCGATGCAGATCGGCTTTGAGCCGCAAGGAGACAGGATCCTCGAACACCATGGCCGAAGCCCGGCTCGTCGCTCCGGGCGTCACTCCGGAAACGGTCTCGATTCCGGTCCTTTTCTTGTCGGTGACGACCACCGAGAAGGAAGAGGGGCTGAACATGCTCGGCGCCTCGATGCGTCAATACTTTGCCTTTGTCCGGCATTTTGCTGGACGTGAAAGGCAGTCGGGATTTCACGGCGGCTTATATGTTGACTAAAATACTAGACAAAGTCAACAAACGTGCCTCGAGACGGTGCGAGGCGACTTCGCGTCGCTCACGCCACGGCTGGCTCGACTCGAGGCGGCTTCTCCACGCGTAGGAGATCCGTCAGTCGATACCCAGCTTGATCTCGATGATCGAGGCGATATTGCGCAAGCGTGGATTAGCGCGTCATCTCAGACGCGTGACCTCGATCGTGACGGCTGGCGTGGACCTCGCCCGATCGTCTTGCAGATCGTCTTGCAGATCGTCCTGCAAACGCTGCGGGTCGGCGTGTCGAGCGCGGAGAAAGACGCGTCCATCAGTGGCGCGTCCTGCGCGCAGATGCGCCCAATCGTCTTATTGGCCTTGACGCCGCCAGGGAAGCAATTGCGCGTCCTCCTGGAACACCAGCGCCATCGCGCAATCGAAACGCGGCGCGCCGAATAATGCTAGGCAGTCTCGCCGGGAAGGATTTTCGGGAGCGATTGCCGATCGAGGAGATTTACGCCGAGCGCCGCGAGCGTGCAGGCGCCGAGCAGGATCGCCGCGTTGACGGTGTCGGCCCGTCCGATCCAGGTCGCGACGACTGGCGCCAGAACGAGAAGGGCGCCATTGTTCGTCGATTCCGATGACGCCAATACGAAGCCCGCGTCAGACCCAGCTCGGCTCGCTTGAACGGCGGTGTTGGCCGGGGCGGCGAGGCTCGAGGCAAATCCCCGAAGAGCCAGAAGGATAATTGCCGATACATGGCTCGACTCTTTCGCCAGGAACGCGCTCTGCGCAAAGAAGATGAGGCCGATGGCGAAAACCAGCACAGTCTCGGGCCGCCCAGCCGAGGCGGTCAGCCGCCCGACGGCTAGGTTGCCTGCGGCGAGCCCGAAACCGAAGGCTGCGACCGAAAGGCCGATGACGCCGGTGGAAAGACCGTAGCGGCTACGCAGAACCTCGCCGGAGATCAGATGCCCGGCGATCGTCGCGCCGAGCCATAAACCCTTGGAAAGGTTTGGCCTGAGGATCGCGCCGTCGAGCAATCGGGCGGCCGACGCTTTGACCGGGCGACTCACGGATGGAGCGCACGCTCGCCCCGGTCCTCTTTGCAACGTCTCCGATCTTCATCCGCGTCGGATGCCGAGCGCGCACTATGGCTCGCTCGGGTCGGGCTTGCGCTGGTTGGAAGACGACGATTTTGCCGCGGACCTCTTCTTCCACCAGATATAGACTCCCGTCACGGAGAGCATCGTGATGGCGAGCCCCAGGACGCAGACGAAGATGCGATAGGGCAGGCCGAAGACGCGCGCCATATGCAGGGCGGCGAGCCAATTGGTGACAGTGTCGCCGCTGCGCAGCCCCGACGGCAGGCTCAACGTCACCAGCTCGCCCGTATAGGCGTCGAAGAGAACGGAAGTCGTCGCGGTGCGTTCGCCGATATCCAGGCTCGATCGCACGCGATATTGAATGAGGCCCTTGGCCGGCTTGAAGTAGAGCGCATCGGCTCGCTCGATGGAAAAGCCACGCTCTCGCGCCTGCTCGGCCATCAGCCGCTCGCCGACGGCCTGCGCCTCCTCCCATTCGAGCATTTTGCTCGCGTCCTCGCGCGGCGGCTGCGCGGGCCATTGCCAGGGCGGCGGCGCATAGTCGAAGACCAGCTTCGTCACGCCGGTGTAGACGCTGTTCAAATTGAAGAAGACACTGGACCAGGCGAAGACGAGCAGCATCGCCCACAGCCACAATCCGCCGGCGCGATGGAGATCGAAATTGATGCGATAGAAGGAGCCGGAGAGCTTGACGAGAAAGGCCGGCTTCCAGCGCGTGAAATAGCCGCGCGAATTGCCGGGGCTCGCGCGCGGCAGCGTCAGATAGAAGGCGACGAAGCAATCGATCGTCCATAAGAGCGCGACGATTCCGAGGATCCAGGCGCCGGTCGAATCCATCGCCAATTGATAGTGCAAGCTATAGATGAAAGGCATGATGTCGGCGGCTCGGGTGGGAAGCGCGCCGAGACGGCCGCGACGGCCGAGATCCTCCCCCGTCACCGCGTCGAGCATCACCGCGCCGAAGCCGAGCGGCTCGGCGCCCGGCGCCGCCTGCATGGTGACGCGGGCCGCGCCGGATTCGCCGCCGAGATAGACGGCGACCGCGCGCGCCTGCGGAACGAGGCTCTCCGCGCGCCTCGCGAGGGCGGCGGGCGGAAGCGTCTCGCCATGCAGTCCCGGATAGGCCTCCGGCGCGATCCAATGGCTCAGCTCCCCATAGAAGGCGAGCAACGCCCCGGTCAGTCCAACCAGGATCAGAAAGCCCGCCGTGACGAGGCCGACCCAGCGGTGGAGCCAGACGAAGAGGCGACGCGCGTCGGCGCGCGTCCGTGTATCGGCGGCGCTTCGCGCCGAATTGGCCGGCGCCTCATCCGCGCCGGTGGAAAGGGGCCGTAGCTCGGTCGAGATTTGCCGCATCTCTTCCTCTCGTTTTCTAGAATTCCACACGCAACGATCCGAGGATCGTACGTCCGTCGCCGGGATATGTGAATAGCCGTCCGGCGGAGTTCGGGAAATAGGTCGTGTCGAGAAGATTCCGGACGTTGACCTGCGCCGTCAGATTCTTCACCCAAGGCAGCGCGCTCGGCTGGAAACGATACATGACCATCGCGTTCACGAGCGTGTAGGCGGGAAGCTGAAAGCTATTCTGCGCGTCGCCTTGTCGATGACCGACGTAATTGAACCCGCCGCCGAGGCTGAGACCTTCGAATTCGCCGTCGGCGTCATATTTGAGCCAGAGATTTCCGGCGTTGCGCGGCACATTCGTCATCCGATTGCCGGTGGTTCCGGAACCGCCAGTCGCCGTGCTGTCCTTGGTGATGCGCGCCTCGTCGTGACTGTAATTCGCGATCACGCTCCAATGCTCGTCGAGACGGCCGGCGAGGTCGAATTCGAAGCCTTCGCTGCGGACCGTGCCGATCGGAACCGCATAGGGCGTGCCGGGAACAGAGACGGTGATATTGGATTTCGTGATATCGTAATAGGCCAAGGTCGCCGTCAGCGCGCCATCCAAGACCGCCGCCTTGACGCCGCCTTCGAATTGCGTGCCGATCTGCGGCGCGAACAGCGGCTGCCCTGGAACAGGGAGCGCATTCGTCGCGCCGAAGGAACGACTGAAATTGCCATAGAAGGAGAGCCAGAGCAGGGGTTGGATCAGCAGGCCCACACGCGGGCTGAACGCCTCGTCATAGGCGGTGCGAAATCCTCGCGACGTCGCGGGATTATAGACTCCGCGCGCCTCTTCGTCGGAAATCGCGCTATTTCCGGTCCCGTTCTCGGCCCAGTCGTAGCGCCCTCCCAGCAGCACATGCACCTTGTCGTCGAAAAAGGAGATGACGTCCTGCCCATAGACGCCTTTCCAGACGAAGACGGTCTTGAAGAAATTATTGTCCGGCAGCTTCACATAATATTGCAGCGGCTCGATGGGGTAATAGATGTTGATCTGCGGAGCGAAAGGAGACGCTCCTGAGAAATTCGACCCACGTTGATGAAAGTCATAGTAGTCGGCGCCCAATAGGACGGCGTTGTCGAATGGGCCGATCGAAAATTTGCCGTTCACGTCGAGATTGGTGGAGAGCGTGGTCAGGACGCGGTCGCCATTGTCGTAGACGTTCCGGGTCGCGACCCCGGTCGTCTCGTTGAGAGCGGAAATACCGGTTTGCCGAAGCGTCAGGAGCGCATTCGTATAATAGAAGCGGTTGGTCACGCGCCAATCATTGGAAAGATCATAGGTCCAGTCATAGCCGATGCTGCGTCGTTCCTCGCGCGACGGATTGGCGAGCTCGAGCCCCGGATTGGCGGGGCTGAAGCTCCTCGGCAGCGAGGCCGGCCTCGTCCCCACCGCCGGGATGGGGCGGTCGGGGCCGAAGATGTGGTTCTGATATTCGAGATCGAGATTGAATCGGAATTGCTCGATCGGTTGATAGGTGATCGTCGGTCCGACAAAGGCGTTTTGGTCGGTGCGATATTTCTGGACGTGCTCGTTGCGGGAAAATTCGAGATTGACCCTGTAGAGCCAGGTCTTGTCCTCCGTGAGAGGCCCCGTGGCGTCGAGCGTCGTTCTGGTCGTGCTCCAGGATCCGAACTGCTCCTGAATGGAGACATAGGGCGTCTCGAGCGGCCGCTTGACCACGAGATTGACGACGCCGCCCGGCTCCAGCCTGCCGAAGAGCATCGCCGCAGGCCCTTTCAATACTTCGATCGACTGAAGATTTTCCGTCTCCAGGCTGGTGTTCAGATATTGCCGCAAATTGTTCCTGTAGACATTCGTATTGTCGATCCCCCGGATCAGAAACTGCTGATAATTGCTTCCGAAATTGCCGCTGGCCGGGCGCACGCTGCTGACATTGCCGACGATCGCGTCCTTGACCGAGATGGCCTGTTGATCATCCATCGCTTGGCGCGGCACGACCTGAATGTTGAATGGGGTCTTCAGGATCGACGTCCGATCCTTTCCTGCGACGGCCGCCGTGTTCATGTCCACGGTGTAGCCTGTGAAGCGCCCGCCCGCGCCGTTCTGTGTCGTCGACCTCTCTCCGCTCGCTTTGGCGCGCGCGGGCGCTTCGCCCGCGATGTCGATGGTCGGCAGCGATTCCTGCGCGATGGCGAGAGAGGATACGAGAGCGGATGAAAGAACGAGAGCGAGCGCGCCGGCGGAAACGCCGCGCAGCAGTGCCGAGCGAAACATGTGAGACCCCTGATGGTGCGACGCGCAGCGCCGTCTGAAGCGGATGGAGAAGAGGCCGGACGGGCCTCACGCTTGCAGTCGGTCAGGCGTGCGGCGGCGCGCGGGACGACCAGGGTCGCGCCCATCTCGAAGGGCCTGCGGGACGCGGCTCGCGAAGGCCGCCGGAGATCGCCCGCGTGGGGAAGACGGCGACGGACGCCTCTGCAAAGGCCTGCGTCGGAGCGTCTCCTCGATCGCAGCCGAGGCAGACGGCGCAATTGCGATGATGCTCGGCAGGGCCGGCGGGCGCGCCGTCGCTCGCTCGAGGCGAGCAGAGCTCGTCCGGCGTCACGAGGTCGAAGCCCTCCGCTTTCGTCGCGAATTCGGCTCTCTCGACGAGAATGCCGACGGCGATCGATAGCAGGAGGAGGCAGCCTACGACATGGGCGAGCCATGTCGTGACGCAAACTCCCCTTTGGCCGCCGCGCCGCATCCGCCGCTCCTCACATCGCGCTCTCGAGCGAGCGCGTGGTCCGGGGAGACTCTTGGGCGATCCTATATTTCAGAAATCTTTCGCGAGCGCGCGCCGGCGGAAAAGGTCGCCATGTTGCAGATTTGCCACATGCATTCTTCGAGTCTAGGCTCTCCGCCGAACCTCATTCGGATCGACACGGGAGCGGCGCCCATGCGAATTCTTGTGGTGGAAGATCAGACCGACTTGGCGGCGCAGATCGTCAAGCGCGTCGACCGGGCGGGCTATTCCGTGGACGCGGTCGGCACTCTGTCCGACGCCAGGGCGCTCATCGAGACGCAGCCCTATTCGATCGCTCTGCTCGACCGGCGGCTTCCCGACGGCGACGGCCTGTCGCTCGTTTCCTGGATACAGGCGAAGCGGCCGGGCAGCCGCATATTGATGATGACGGCGCTCGACACGCTGGACGACCGCATCGAGGGGCTGGACGCCGGCGCCGACGATTATCTCGTCAAGCCGTTCAGTCTCGACGAGCTGATGGCGCGTATCCGGGCGATCAGTCGGCGAAGCGAGGAGGTTCGCTCGCCTCTGATCGCCGTCGGCTCTCTTTCCTTCGATCTCGAGTCTCGCACCGCTCTGGTCGAAGGTCGCGCGATTCTGCTGCACCGGCGAGAACGCGCGCTGCTCGAAGCGCTGGTGCGGCGGGCGGAACGCGTCGTCAGACGAGACACGCTCATCTGCGAAATCTACAGCGCCGACGAAGAGATTCAGCCGCAGGCTCTGACCATCCTCGTCTCGCGGCTGCGCGCGCGTCTCGACGAGGAAAGCGCCGGCGTCGAGATTCACACGACGCGCGGCGTCGGCTACATGATCGCCAAACGGCTCTCGTGAGTAGGACGCCGTGAAGAAAATGCAATCGCTCACGACGCGGCTGATCGTCTATCTGCTCTTCGCGCAGCTCGTCGGCGCATTCCTTCCCTGGCCCGTCGTCGCCTATCTCGCCTCGGTCGCGGAGCGCTATGGCGGGGCGGACGCGATGCTGGAGATCTACACCTATTTTCATATTCAGGATCTGGTCGCCGAGTCGCTCGAAACATCTCCAGAAGGAGCGGTCCGTCTGGCGCCCACCGAAAGATTGAAGCTCAGGGCCGATCAGGACGAAGATGTGCGCTATGCGGCAATGGCGGCGCGTTCGACCGAGCTCGCGCCCGGCTCCTCTCCCGAGCTTCATTCGAAGCTCGTCGCCGCGAAGGAAGCCGACGCGCGCGTTTTTCGCTTTCATACGGAGAAAGGTCCCGACGCTGGAAAATGGGGCGTCGTGACCTTGATGCAGACACGAAGCGGACCCGTCTATATCGCGGCGAGCGGATTCCGATTTCATTGGCTGGACGTCGTCCACTTCGTCATTCGGGACAAGTTCTACGAGACGGTCGCCTTTCTCGTCGGCTGGTTGGCTTCCTGCTCGATAGTGTTTCTCGGGCTTCGGCAGGCTCTCGGCTCGCTGCGGCGGGCGGCGAAGGCGGCCGAGCGGATCGATCTCGATTCGATGGGGCAGGGCATCGTCGCGACGGGCGTGCCGACCGAGATCCGGCCGATCATCGCGGCGATGAACGGCGCTCTCGCGCGGCTCGACGGTAGCGTCGCGCGCATGCGCCGATTCACCGCCAACACGGCGCATGAGCTGCGCACGCCGCTCGCCGTCATGCGCGCGCGGCTCGAGAACGAGGAGCCTTCGCCACTGAAGAACGATCTGCTTCGCGACGCCAGCCGTCTCCACGCCACGGTGGAGCAGCTGCTGATCGCCGCGCGCATTTCGGAAAATCAGGTGACGATCGACGAGGACGTCGATCTCTCCGAGACCGTTTGTCAGATCGTCGCAGATCATTCTCCGCTCGCGCGACGCTCGGAGCGCGGAATCGCCGTCGAGGGCGAGGAACGCGCGACCATCGTGCGCGGAAATCGACGCGCGATCGAATCCGTCGTCGCCAATCTCATCGGCAACGCTTTGAAGGCGGAGCCGCCCGGCGGAACCGTGCTCGTCCGGCTGCGTCCCGAAGGCGAGGTGGAAGTGATCGACCATGGGGAAGGCGTCGCGCCCGGCCACCGCGAGACGATCTTCGAGCCCTTCTGGCGCAAGAGCGAGGCGACGCCCGGCTCGGGGCTCGGCCTCGCCATCGCCAAGGAGCTGATCACCAAGCTCCGCGGCCGCATCTGCGTCGAAGAGACGCCCGGCGGCGGCGCGACCTTCAAGCTGAGCTTTCAGCCGGGAGAATAAGGCGGCCGGCATTTACGCGATGGCGGAGCGTAAGGCGCGTCGTCTATCGGCGAGCATGGAAGGCGCACGGTCACGGCGTGCTAGGCGACAGCGATCACGATGCGCCCAAGGCGAGTCACAGACGGCTTCGCCTGGGGGACATCATCGCGGAGGTTGCCGCCAGTGGTGCTGTTTTCAACAGCAAATGGGCTGTTGGCCTTGTTGTTGGCCTCGGGATTTTCACTGACAATTATCTTTTAAATATCAAATCATCATATGACATTTGCGACGCCGGGCGCCACTCCCGCCTACGAAATCTCCCGGTAGTTCACGATAAGTCGGCTCGGCGACCGAGTTCTGGGCTCGGGCGATGTGCATGGGCGGAGACGCCTCGAGCGCTCGGGAGCGCTGCGCGCGGACGATCGCCGCGGCCCAGAATGACGATCGCCACTCCAAGTTCGCATCGGCGCCATATTTAAAGTCCGAGTCGGATCGTGCTTTCACCCGGAAGCGCGTCCTCGGGCGTGAGCGCGTGGGCGTCGGGACGGCCCGCTGCGAAAGGCGGCACTCTCATGACAGAGCCTGTGGAGCCTGCCGCGGAGGCGGGGGCTGTTCAGCGGGGCAGGGGGCCTTCCGCGCCCGGCGCCGAGGCGCGACCGTGGCATTCGCTCGCGGTCGAGGAGGTCCTCGAAAGCTTCTCGACGGATCGGAACGGGCTGGCGCCTGCGGAGGCCGACCTGCGTCTCGTCGCCTATGGACCGAATTCGCTGCCGACGGCAAAGCCGCGCGGCGCGCTCCGCCGTCTGCTCTCGCAATTCCATGATCTGCTCATCTATATTCTGCTGGCGGCGGCCGTGCTGGCGGCTCTGCTCGCCCATTTCGTGGATGCGGCCGTCATCCTGCTCGTCGTCGCGCTCAATGCGATCATCGGCTTCATTCAGGAGGGACGCGCGGAGAAAGCGCTCGACGCCATCAAGGGCATGATCGAGCCCAGCGCTTCCGTTCTGCGCGGCGGCCATCGCGTGACTGTGCGAGCGGATCGTGTCGTTCCCGGCGATATCGTGCTGCTGGAGGCGGGGGACCGCGTGCCGGCGGATCTGCGGCTCGTTCGCGCGCGCAATCTGAAGATCGAGGAAGCGGTCCTCACCGGCGAGTCGGTCGCCGTCGAGAAGGGCATTGCGCCCGTCGACGCCGCCGCGGCGCTCGGCGATCGCGCGTCCATGGCCTATTCCGGCACTTTCGTCGTCGCGGGGCAGGGCATAGGCGTCGTGGCGGCGACGGGTTTGTCGACGGAGCTCGGGCGCATCAGCGCCCTACTGGGCGCGGTCGAGCCGCTGACGACGCCTCTGGTGCGGCAGATGAGCCGTTTCGCTCGCCAGCTGACGATCGTGATTTTGTCGGTCTCCGCTGTCGTCTTCGCATTCGCGACCGGAATACGCTCCTATCCCTGGACAGAAGCCTTCATGACCGTGGTCGGGCTCGCGGTGGCGGCTATTCCAGAGGGCTTGCCCGCGGTGATGACGATCACCCTCGCCATAGGCGTGCAAAGGATGGCGGCGCGCAACGCCATCATTCGCCGGCTGCCGGCAGTCGAGACGCTGGGATCTGTCTCCGTCATCTGCTCGGACAAAACCGGCACGCTGACGCGCAACGAGATGATCGCGCAGACCGCGGTGACGTCGGCGGGCGCGGTCGAGGCGACAGGCGTGGGATATGAGCCGAAAGGCGCGCTGCTGCGCGAGGGGCGAGCATTCGACGCGGCGGAAGACCCGGTGATGCGAAAGCTGGCGCTGGCGGCGCTGTTGTGCAACGACGCCGCCGTTCGGCGGAGCGGCGCCAATTGGATCGTCGACGGCGATCCGATGGAAGGAGCGCTCGTCTGCTTCGCGGCGAAAGCGGGCCATGAGATCGACGCGACGCGCGAGTGGTTCGCGCGCGTGGACGAAATTCCTTTCGACTCGCGGCGTCGTTTCATGGCGACGCTGCATCGAGGCGATGAGAACGAAGCCGTGGCCTATGTGAAGGGCGCGCCCGAGCGCGTGCTCGAGATGTGCGCCTCTCAGCAAGGGCCGCGAGGGACTGAGCCCCTCGATAAATCCTATTGGTCGGCCACGGTCGAATCCCTCGCGCGGGAAGGGCAGCGCGTGATCGCGCTGGCGGCGAAGGACGCGGCGGATATGGACGAGATCGCCGCGGCCGATGTCGAGAGCGGGCTGAGCCTGCTCGGCGTCATCGGCTTGATCGATCCGCCGCGCGTCGAGGCGATCGCGGCGATCGAGGAGTGCGCGAGCGCCGGCGTCGGCGTGAAGATGATCACCGGCGATCATGCGGCGACCGCGAGCGCTATCGCGCAGCGCGTCGGCCTCTCCCATCATGATGCGGTGGTGACGGGAGAGCGGCTTTCGGAGCTGAGCGGCGAGGCGTTCGAGCGCGTGGCCCGCGAGACGACGGTGTTCGCGCGCACCACGCCCGAGCACAAGCTGCGGCTGGTCGAGGCTCTGCAGTCGCAGGGCCATGTCGTCGCCATGACGGGCGACGGAGTCAATGACGCGCCGGCGCTGAAGCGGGCCGATGTCGGCGTGGCGATGGGACGCAAGGGCACGGAGGCGGCGAAAGAGGCGGCCGAAATGGTGCTCGCCGACGATAATTTCGCGTCGATTGTCGCCGCCGTCGGCGAGGGACGCACGGTCTACGACAATTTGAAGAAGGTCATCGGCTGGACGCTGCCGACCAATGGCGGCGAGGCGTTGGCGATCATCGGAGCGATTCTCGTCGGGTTCACCCTGCCGATGACGCCGTTGCAAATTCTCTGGATCAATATGGTGACCGCGGTCGGCCTGGGATTGACGCTCGCCTTCGAGCCGACGGAGCCGGATGTGATGCGCAGATCGCCGCGCGCGGCGAACGAGCCCGTGCTGTCCGGCTTTTTGATCTGGCGCGTCGTCCTCGTCTCGCTTCTGTATGTCGTCGGCGCATTCGGCCTGTTCTTTTGGGCCGAGGAACGCGGCCTGCCGACCGAGGAGGCGCGCACTATCGTCGTCAACGCGATCGTCATAATGGGAATTTTCTATCTCTTCAGCATTCGTCGGCCGTTCGCCGCATCCTTCCCCTGGACGGGGCTTCTCGAAGCGCCGGCAGTCATCATCGGCGTCGTCGCGATCACCATCGCTCAGATCCTCTTCACCTATGCGCCGTTCATGCAGAAGATGTTCGACACGCGTCCGATGTCGCTGCTCGAGGGTGCGGCTGCGATCGGCGTCGGCGTCGGACTCTATCTCGTGCTCGAGCTCGAGAAATTCATCCAGCGGCGAATCCGCGCCCGCCAAGTTGCAGCCAGCGATGTCACGACGACGGCGCCGTCGAGAGCGCGCGAGGCGAGGCCGACCTCACTCTATCGGGAGCGGCCGTTCTGGCGGCGGGCGGTCGGCGCGGTCGCCATCGCCGCCATCGCGGCCGGGCTGCTCTATTGGGGCTTGCGCGAGAGGCCGTCGTCTTTCGCGGGCGTCGTGAATACGACAGGAGTGGTCGATGCGCTCACCTCCGAGCCGATGTTGGCGCGGGCCTCCGGCGTCGCGGAAGCGGTCTATTGCGCGCGCGGCGACAAGGTGAAGGCGGGCCAGCTCTGCGCGAAGATCGACCCCGCCGCCTATCGCGCCATGGTCGCTCGCCGGACAGCCGAATTGGCGGAGGCGACCGCGCGGCTCGAGCGAAACGAAAATCATCTCGCGCGCGCGAAGACCACGCTGCAGCGCGCTCGAGGCGAGGCGGGGCGTGGGGCGGCCTCACGCCGCACCATCGCCGCGCCCAGCGCCGCGCTCGAGCGCGCGACGGCGCGCGTGGCGCAGAGCGAGGCCGAGGTCGCGCGACGGAAAGCGGCGCTCGGCGCGGCGGAGACCGCGCTCGCGAGCACGGAGGTCGTCTCGCCGGTCGATGGCGCGATCGTCTCGCGCAATGTGGAGGTCGGCGGCGAGGTCGACGCCGGCGCGACGCTCTTTCGGATCGCCGCCGATCTCGCGACTATGCGCGTCGCGGTCGAGGTGAGCGCGACAGACGCCGAGCGTATCGAGGTCGGCGACGTCGTGTCCTTGAAGGTCGAGGCGTTTCCCGATCGCGCCTTCGAAGGAAGGGTGACGCAGATCGCAGACGCGCCGGCGGAGCGAGGCGGCGGCGAGATCATCGTCACCGTGTCGAACCCCGATCTCGTGCTGACGCCGGGAATGGAGGCGATGGTCGAAATCATGGTCCGCTGACGCCGTGTCTCCCCCCGGCGTTCGTGAGCGAGGGATCGAGCGAGCCGGAGGCGGGTCGAGGCGCGCAATTCTTTTCTCCGGCGGCGGTGTGCGTTTCACGCGGCGACGCGCGTTATTCGTTCGGGCGCGGCGGGCTCTTGCAGAAAGGACCGGAGATGATCACTCGCAGATCGTCGATCGCCATTGCGGCGCTGTGGCTCGCGCTGCTCGTCGTTCCACATGCCTCTCTTGCGGCGGAACATCTCACGCAGACGATTCGGGAAACGACAGAGGCGATCCAGGAGGGTAGAAGCGGATATTCCGCATCTCTCGTGGAGCACGCCACCAATGCGCTCGATCACGCCAAGGCCGCGCAGAGGGCGAAAGCGAATCCGCACGTCGAGACCGGAATCCGGCATCTTCAGAAGGCGATCAGAACGGCGCGGGGGACGCATGGCGGCCCCGGCGCCGCCGTTGCGGTTCGACACGCCGAAGCGGCGCTGACCCAGTTTCAAGCGGCGCGATGACGGACGAGATCGCCGAGCGATGACGGACGAGATCGCCGCCTGATCGGCGAGCATGTCGCAGAGCGGATTGCGCAGATAGGAGCGCGTTCGGCTTCCGCCGCCCATGGCGAAGCCGGCGCCGCTCGCGATTCGTCCTGGATGTCATGCTCCAATTGCGACGATCTTTCGTCGCGAGCTCTTCTATCTCCGCCTCGTTGAGGCTGCGCCGATTGCGTGAATGGCGTCTCATCGACTGGAGGAGGTGGAATTCGGCGCGCGGCGCCAGGGTGATCGCGGCGCGAAGAGCGCGCCTCGAGCTGCTCCTCGGCAGCGTCGCCGAGGAGTCCTGCGTCGTCTCGATGTCGTACTCTCGCGGCGCCTCTTTGCCGGAGCCTCAGCCCGCCGCGTCGGATAATTTGCCCTTCTCCTTATGCGTTGTCCACCACAGCGAGGCGCCGACGAGGAGCACGAAGACGAGCACGATGGAGACGATCGTCAGAATCAGCGCTGATTGCTGAATCCAGGCGACGATCGGGATGGAGATCGCCAATACGAGGCCGACCGCGGAGATTTGCCAGGTCGAGGCATGTATGCCGGCGAGCACGGTGGCGAGGGCCAGAATGGTCATCAGCGTGATTCCGGCGGCGTTGTTGTTCATCACATCCTGCACGCGCGGCAGATAGATCACATACATTGCGACGAGAACGGCCAGCCAATGCGCGGCCTGAGTCCAGACGAGCCTTACTCTCGCCTCGCGATCCTCGGTCTGGCGCCAGCCCATGTGAATGCAGGTGACGGCGTAGAGGGGCGTTAAAATTTCCCAATAGATCGGCGTCATCTCGCCGGTGAAGGTCGCCATGCCGATTCCGAGGACGGCCGCCAGAAGCATCACAATATAGGGAAGGTCGATTTTCAGCACATGCAGGAACATCACCGGCGGCGGCTCCTGCACGATCTCCTCGACATCGTGCTCGACCCGCTGGAGCCAGCCGCTTTCGGGATCGTGCTTCGACTCGGAGGCGGCGTCTCGTCCAGCTTCCTTACCATTCGTCATCGGTCGGCTCTCCGGCTGAGGGCCTCGCCGCTCCAGCGCGAGCGGAAGCTCGACATGCGGTAAGCCCTCGCAGACATGGCTATCGTCGAGAACGCCTTCAATATGGTCGCGCGTGAATTCCGCGAGGGTCAAGGACCGGCTTCGGCGACGTCGGCTCCCAGCCATTCCCGCCATATTGCGAGCAGCACGGCGAGAATCAGCGGGCCGAGGAACAGACCGACGAAGCCGAAGGCGAGCAGGCCGCCCATCACGCCGAGAAAGACGACGATGAGCGGAATGTCCGCCGCATTGCTGATGAGCAGAGGCTTGAGAATATTATCGGTCGGATTGACGACGAACGCGCCCCAGGCGAGCAGCCCGAGGCCTGCGCCGACCTGATCGGTGAGAAGAAGCCAGGCGCCGAGCGGCGCCCAGACCGCCCATGTTCCGACGAAGGGGATGAGCGCGGTCAGAGCGGTCGTCGCGCCGAGCAGAACAGGCGGGCCGGCGCCGATGATCGCATAGCCGACGCCGGCGATGAAGCCCTGCGCCATCGCGCTGACGAGCAGCCCGGACACGACCGCTTTCGATGTGGTTTCGACGGCCGCGAAATATCGATCCGCCGTTTCACCCACGACTCTGCGGAGCCCGACGCGGATCTGTTCGAGCATCAGGTCGCCGTCGCGGTAGAAGAAGAACAGCGCGATCGCCATGACGCCGAATTGCGCAATGCTGCGGCCGACCGCGCCGACGACCCCGGCGAGCTGGCGCATCCAGGGCTCTGTCCATTCGTCGAGCTGCTGCTTGCGAAATTCGGGATTGTTCAAGAGCTCGTTCAGCGTGGGGCCGATCATCGGAATGCGCGTGATCCCCTTGGGCAGGACCAGCGGCTCGTCCGCATATTTGGTCGAGATGTCGCGATAGGCCGCGACCGCCTCGCTCTGCAGATCGACCAGCAGCAGCGACACCGGAACGACGATGAGGACGATCAGCAGAATCGTCGCGGCCGTGGCGGCGAGGTTGCGCCTTTGTCCGCAGAGGCGAAGGCAGCGCTGATAGGCGCCATAGGTCGCGTGAACGAGAATGGCGGCCCAGGCCAGCGGCGCCCAGAATGGGCTGATGACGAGGGCGCCGAGTCCGATCATGGCGGCGAGCAGGAAGAGGCCGAATATCTGTCGATTTTGCACGTCGGCCTCCGGCTGCGTTCGGGCTTTTCGGCGCGCGCCGAGCCGTCGAATTCATCGCAACACAGAGCCGATCATATAAGGATGTGAGAGCGCCTGTCGAATTGGAGCGAGCCGCCCCTCGAGCGAGGGGCGGCGGCTTTGCCCTGCATGATGAGCGCGTCAGTCGATGATCGCCTTCACGCCTTCTTCGCCGAGCAGACGTTTCATGTTCAGCAGAATCTGCGCGGTTACGCCGAACACGGCGAGCGCCATCCAGCCGAAGAACACGAAGCCCCAATGCAGCGGAGCGACGAACAGCTCCTCCATGAACCAGAATGTGTGGCCCCACTCGTTCAGCCCGACATTCGGAATGATCATGAACGGGCCGATCGTCAGGATCAGAAAGGCCAGCGAATAGCCCTTGGAGAAATAGGGCAGCCGGGTCTTTGCATAGAAGAACGAGCCGACGCCGACGATCGAGTAGATGGGATAGCTCAGATAGAACTCGATGATATGGCTCGGCGTGAAGTCGGTGTCGCGGATCACCGTCATGTGCCAAGTGCCGTCTTGCTCTGTGAAGAAGCTCGCGCCGAAGTAGATCGCTATGCCGTAAACGACCAGCCATTGCGCGAGGCACACCCAGCGGCGCAATTCTTCGCGCGTGCTCAGCGCGGCCATGTCGCGCGTGCGCGTCTTCCATAGATAGCCGGCGAGGCCGAGGCCAGTGATCAGCTCCAGCGGAATCTCGGTCCAGAGCATCGTCAGCCAATAGGTCTGGAATTCCGGGGCGAAGGAATCGAGACCGGCGCGCCAGCCGTAAATCTGCTCATAGATGCGAATGAACAGATAGAAGGTGACGAGCCCTGCGGCGGCGATCCACATCGGTTTCAGATCGACGATGACGACGTCGGCGCTTTCGGTCGCGCCGGCCTTGCCGGCGGCTTCTGTCGTTAAACTCATGCTTCTCTCCTCGAGCTCGGCTTCGCGTCTCGGTTTTTCGCGGAGCCCGGCTCAAAGGGATAAGAGCGGCGTTCTCAAAGAGAAAATGTGTATTATTCATTGTGATATGAGGGAAATTCAGCGCGTGAGGCGCCGCCGAGGACATCGCGATAAATCGTAGAGGTCGAGCCTCAGTGGCTGTCTTCGGGCGGGCCGGGGAGCGGCAGGATTTCTATGCCTTCCTCGAGCAGCGCCTTGGCTTCCTCGAAGCTGGCGCGCCCGCGGATGGCGCGCGTCTCGGCCTCGCCGTCCTGCATGCGCCGCGCCTCGTCGGGGAAGCGGTCGCCGACGTCTTCCGTCCCAGCGACGATCTTTTGGCGCAGCTCCTGGATCATCGCCCGCAGCGCCGCATGGCGCTCGTCGAGCAGAGCGGGGACGCCCGCCTCGTCCTCACGCGCTCGGGACGAGCGGCGGGCCACGTTCGGCGCCATGATCGCCTTGGCGACCTGCGTCGAATGGCAGAAAGGGCAGCTGACCGCGCCTTGCGCGGCCTGCTGGTCATAGGCTTCGCTGTCGCGAAACCAGCTTTCGAATTCATGTCCTTCCGAGCAGATCAGCCGGTAGAGGATCACGGCGTCGGCTCGCCCGCGGCGAGCAGCGGATCGAGCTCGCCGGCCCCATCCAGAGCATAGAGATCGTCGCAGCCGCCGATCGGCCGGCCGTCGATGAAAATCTGCGGCACCGTTGTCCGGCCTTCGGCCAGCCGGCTCATCTCGGCGCGCTTTTGCGCGTCGCCGTCGACGGAAATCTCTTCATAGGCTGCGCCTTTCACGTCGAGCAGCTGCTTGGCGGCGCGGCAATAGGGGCAGGTTCTCGTGGTGTAGATGACGATCTGCGGCATGAC
This sequence comes from Methylosinus sp. C49, assembly GCF_009936375.1. Classification (GTDB taxonomy): domain Bacteria; phylum Pseudomonadota; class Alphaproteobacteria; order Rhizobiales; family Beijerinckiaceae; genus Methylosinus. Next base: position 2,286,741 of record NZ_AP022332.1, read on the forward strand.
GGTTCCGTGACCTTTCGCGCGCTCTTATAAGCGCTTCCAGCGCATGGCTGCAACGGAGGCCTTTGCTTCAGCTCTGGCCGACGACGCGGGCGTAGACCAGCACGTCGACGCGCGTCGCCCGCGCCCGCAGCAAGACGCGGGCCGCGGCGTTGGCCGTCGCGCCAGAGGTCAGCACATCGTCGATGAGCACAATGTTGCGGCCTTCGATCTCCGGCTTCTTCTCCTCGCGCAGGCGGAAGGCGCCCTGCATGTTGGCCGAGCGCTGGCCGCGCGTCAGCCCCACTTGCGGCGGCGTCGGCTTCACGCGCTCGAGCGCCAGAGCCTCCACTGGAACGGCGCTTTCACGCGCGATCACATGGGCGAGCGCCGCCGATTGGTTGAAGCGCCGCGACAGCAGCCGCATTCGGTGCAGCGGGATGGGAACCAGCAGATCGGCGTCGGACAGAAGCTCGGCGCCGGCGCGCGCCATCCAGCGGCCGAGCGGCTCGGCGAGCTCCAGCCGATCGTAATATTTCAGCCTGTGGGCGAGGCTGCGGGCGCGGTCGCTGTCATAGCGCACGACCGCGCGCGCCCGTGTGAAGACGGGCGGATCGGCGGCGGCCTCCAGCGAGATCATGCCGGGGCCGAAATCGCGCTCGAAGGGCGTGCCCAGCCGCTCGCAATAGGGCTGCTCGATGAAGCCCATCTCGCCCCAGCAGCGCGGGCAGAGCGCGCCATGGCTCGCCACCGCCCGGCGGCAGACGAGGCAGACGGGCGGATAGACGATATCGAGCAGGCGCGCGCCGGCCGCGCGGAGCAGGGCCGGCGCCCGTCTCATGCGCCCAGCTCTTCCTCTTCGTAGAGGCCGGTCGGCAGTCCGTCTATGCTCTGCTGGTTTTTCTCGCGGCGATAGGCGTCGAGCGCCTCTTCGCCCTTGGAGGCGGCCCAGCGATCGAGCCCGTCGCGCTCGCCGGCGTAATCATACAGCGGCACGGCGAAGCCGCAGGAGGTCTGCGCCGATTCCACATCGAGCAGGATCATTTGCCGTGCGCCCGGCGGCTCCGCGCCGCCGAAGGCGGAGCGCAGCAGCCGCGCATATTCCTCGCCGCCGCGCGCCAGCGCCCGGCCGCGGCCATAGAGGCGCAGGATCAGCGGCGCGCCGTCGAGCGCGCAGAACATGAAGGTGAGGCGGCCGTCGGCGCGCATATGCGCTGCCGTCTCATTGCCGCTGCCGGTGCGGTCGATATAGACGGCCGTGCGCTCATCGAGGAGGCGCAGCGTGTCGGCGCTCTTGGGCGAGACATTCACGCGCGAGGCGGACGCAGCCGAGGCGACGAAGAAGAGCCTCTGCTTCTCGATGAAGTCGCGATGCTGCGGCTCGATCGATGCGAAGAATTTGCTCATGACTCGCGATTCCAGCGCTTGCCCCGCGTCAGCCTAGCAGGCCGGCGTTTTTGGGGGCAAGCGGATTATCTTGCAGCGCGGCGGCGTCCGGCGTGTCCGGCGCCGGAATTCCCGCGACGGCGGCGTAGAGCTTCTCGACGAAGGATGGGTCCAGATCCTTGACGATGAAGACGAGCCGCGTGCGCCGATCGGCGTCCGGCCAGGCGGCGAGGCGATGCGGCGGATGAAAGATATGCTGCACGCCATGCACGGCCACCGGCCGCTCGCGATCGTCGGTGAGGCCGACGATTCCCTTCACGCGCAGGAGATGCGGACCATGCGCCTGCCGCAAGATCTCGACGAACATGTCGAAAGCCTGAGGGCTGAGCGGCGCGTCGCTCGTGATGCAAAAGGCGCGAATATGCGCGTCGTGGCGATTCACGTCCTGATGCGCATGGCCGTGGTGGTGGTCACGATCGTGGTGATGGTGATCGTGATGATGGTGATGCGCCTCATGCGCCGCGGCGACCGCCTCGTCATTGAGCCATTTGGCGACCTGCGGAATCTTGCCAGAGGCGTCAAAGAGACCGCAGTCGAGCAGAGCGGCGGGGCTCGCCTCTCCTGTCGCGGCGATGAGCCGGCGCGCCGCCGGATTGAGCCGCGCCAGGCGCTGATCCAGCTCCTCGAGCCGGTCGGCTCCTTCGGGAAGGTCGGTCTTGGTGATGACCAGCCGATCGGCGACGGCGGCCTGCTTCACCGCCTCCTCATGCGCGTCCAGCGTCGCGGCGCCATTCACTGCGTCGACCAGCGAGACGACGCCGTCCAGCCGATAGCGCAGCGCGAGATAGGGATGCGACATGATGGTGTGGAGAATGGGCGCCGGATCGGCGAGCCCGGTCGTCTCCAGCACGACGCGGCGGAAGGGGCGCATGCGCCCATTGTCGAGCTTGCGCAGCGCGTCCTCGAGCGCGGCGACCAGATCGCCGCGGATCGAGCAGCAGATGCAGCCCGAGCTCATGACGATCATGTCGCCTTCGACATTTTCGACCAGCAGATGATCTATGCCGACCTCGCCGAACTCATTGATGAGCACGAGCGTGTCGGCGAGCTCGGGCGAGGCGAGCAGACGGTTCAGCAGCGTCGTCTTGCCGGCGCCGAGAAAGCCGGTGAGGATCGTCAGCGGAATGGGCGGCGGCGGGCGACGGGGCTCGGAACGCTCGGTCATTGTCGAATCATTGCTCATTGTCTTGGCGCAGCGGCGCGTGATCGCCGATCGCATGCTTGTCGTTCTTGGCGGAGACGCTCTTGCCCGGCGTCTTCGCCGCGGCCTTGGCGGGAGACTTCGCCGACGCATTGGCAGGAGCCTTCGCCGACGTTTTGGCGGCGACATTCTTACCTTGGGCGGGCTTGCCCTGAGCAGACTTGGCGGGTGCGGGCTTCGCCGCGGGCTTTTCCGTCACCTCCGCCTCGATGGCGGCTTCCTGCGGTGGGGTCTTCTTCGCCTTGGCTGTCTTTTCCTTGGTCGGCGCATGCGCGGCCTTTACCGCCGCTTTGCGGCTGTGGCGCATGGAGAGCGCGTCGGGCGCAGGGCGGCTGATCGGCGAGGCGGCGGCGGCCGGCGGCTCATGGGCGTAGGCGGTGACAGTCGAGGGCGAGCCGACCGGCGTGCCAGGATCGCGCACGCCGGCGACCGGACCCTCATAGCCGGGAGCGCGGCCGAGATGCACTGGCGTCGGCTCGAAGCGCGCTCGGGGCAAAGCGGCGATGGTCTTGACGCTGACCTGATCGGTCGAGCCGTTCTCGCGTGGAATGGCGACATTCATATCCTCGACCTCGGCCATATATTCGGCGTTGGCCTTGCCGCGATGGCGGCAGACGCTGTCGCGCATGTCCGGCGCCTGGCCGACCCCGAAGGTCGGCAAAGAGGCGACGGAGCCCGAGGGCGAGCCGGTCATGAAGGCGCGATCGAGCAGAGAGGCGGCCTTGGCCGTGCGGGCGGCCGCCGTGGGCGCCCCCAGAACCACGGCGATGAGCTTTTGCCCGCCATGGGTGGCGCTGGCGACGAGATTATAGCCGGCGGGGCAGGTGAAGCCGGTCTTCATGCCGTCCGCGCCGGGATAACGGCCGAGCAGGCCGTTGTGGGTCGGATGGATCTGCCGGCCGAGCTGCATCGCGCCAATGTTGAAAAAGCCCGCGGATTCGGGAAATTCCGTCAGCAGCGCGCGGCCGAGAAGGGCGAGATCGCGCGCCGAGGTCACTTGCCGGTCATCCGGCAGGCCGTTGGGATTGGCCCAATAGGATTCGCGCATGCCGAGCTTGGCCGAGGCGCGGTTCATCTCATCGGCGAAGGCCTCGACCGAGCCGGAGACACCCTCCGCTATAGTGACCGCTATGTCATTGGCCGATTTGACCATCAGCATGACCAGCGCATTGCGCAGCGTCACTTCCGAACCGACCGGAAAGCCCATTTTCGACGGCGCCATGGAGAGCGCGCGGGGCGAGACGATCATCGGCGTGTCATATTGAATGCGCCCGGCTCGCACCGCGTCCAGCGCCACATAGACGGTCATCAGCTTGGTCAGCGAGGCGGGATACCAGCTCTGGGTCGCCTGCTCTTGCTCCAGCACCTGCCCGCTGGCGACGTCGATGACGACGGAAGGGGCCGCCGACGCCCCCGACGCCGCGATAATGGCGGCGACGGCGAGGAAGCTGCGTAGGGTCGGTTTCGCGCTCATGTTCATCCGATCGGCCTCGACCTCGGCCGTTTTGCGGCCGCGCGTTCGATTCGAGACATAGTCTCGCTCCAAGGACGGCCCGAATATGGGCCGAATGTGGCGTAAACGCGCTCTGCGCCGTTTCGGGACGCCGAAAAGCGCCGTTATGGACAACGGTTAGTACGCCCGGACGATCAAAATTCGTTCCAACTTCGGCGAGCCGGCGTAGGCGCGGCCGTCCAATTCGCGGCTGCCGTGTGCTCGGCTAGCCGGGCCGCCAATTCTGGTCGGGCAGAATGAAAAGCTTATATCGGTCGTGATAATTCAATTTGGATGCGACCGATAGGCGCGCGAGGTTTCGTCGTCCGCCGAGCCGCCCGCCGAAGCGGTCAATGGAAGTTGAAGGTCTGCTCGAAGTCGCGGCAGTCGGTGTCCATGTCGTCGGGCGGCGGCGTCAGCTTCAGCGAGGTGATCATGCCCGCCGCGACCAGCGCGCGGGCGTTATTGTCGTAGTTCGAGAGAGAGGCTCTGGTGACGCGGCCTCTGAAATCGACATGGAATTTGATGGTCACTGTCCCGCGTCCCAGATTGAGCTTCGGCGCGCGTTCGCGGAGCTGGCGGGTGACGGTCTGTATCCAGACCTTGTTTTCCGGGATCGCCATGCAGGCGGCCAGAGTGGGCCGCTCCGAGGGACCGAAGAGGAATTGCGCGAAGGCCGATTGCGAAGCGCAGATAAAAATGAAGACGATCACTGCTCGAAACATGATGCGAGGCCTCCCGTTCGCCGCGCTCAATGATAATAGAAGCTCTGCGAGAAGTGGTGGCACTTGCCGCCGGCCGCCTTGCGGGCCGAGGCCGGCGGCGGCGGCAATTTGAGCGAGGAAATCGTGCTCAAGGCGAGGAGCGCCTGTTCGTTGTTGCTGGCTTTCACGACATTCGCATCGGCCACTCGGCCGGCGGCGTCGACGCAGAAATGCACGGTCACAGACCCATGTCCGAGCCAAAGGCGCGAGGTGTGCTCTTTGGCCTGACTGGCGATCGTCCGCTTCCATTGCTCATATTCCGCCGAGGCGGCGTCCCGCGCGGGGTCTCCCGTTCCGCCGAGCCCGTCGAAAATCGATTGCGCCACCGCCGGCTGGGAGAGCGCGAGCAGAAAAGCCATAAAAATCGTCGCCGCTTTCATAGAATCGATCCTCGAACGAAAGTCAGCGCTGGAAAATCGCCGCCCGCGCCTCGCTGTCTAATGAATATCGGAATGCTTAGCGCCGTCAATATCCTATGCGCATGTGTCGAGCGCGAAGCGCGTGTAACGGACGAGACTCGCGGGCGTCTTGGCGCGCTTTCCCGTCGATCGCTTCATTCTTTCCGTTCGGAGCGGAGAGCGCCTCGCTGCGGGGCAACGCGATTGAGCGCGGTGATCGACAGAAATCCGCCGATCCAGGCGCCGAGAGCGGCGAACAGGACATAGGCCCAGTTCGACGTGTAGCTGATGACCGCGAAAGCCGAGAGCAGATACCAGACGCTGCTCCAGCTCGCGGCGGCGACGCGACGGCGTTCGGAAACCGCGGCGTTGAAGAACACATAGACGGCGTCGGTCACGGCGGTCGACAGGGCGACTCCCGCTGCGATCGCCGGGTCGAAAGGGGGGATGTCCATTGCTTCGGTCTCCGGTCGGTGTCGCGCGTCCCGTGTCGAAGATGGCGCGATGAGCCGCCGAGGGCCAGGCGGCGCGGATGCGCCACTCAATGGAAGGTGACGTTCATCGAGAGCCAGCAGCATCCGGCGGCCGCCGATCGGGGAGGCGGCGGCAGCGTGATAGACGACATTATGCTGGCAATGATCAGCGCTTGTGCGTCATTGGCGCGATGGACCTTGAAATCATAGATACGGCCGGATCGATCGACGCGAAATTCGACCTTCGCCCGCGCATTTCCCAAGTTCAGTCGTGGCGCGTGATCCTCGATCCGGCGAAAGACCTCGCGCTTCCAAATCTGTCCTTCGGGCGTATCGAGATTTTGGTCGGTCTCGCCTGCGCCCCCAAAAAGCGGCTCGGACAGCGCCGGGAGGCATAGCATGAACGTGCAGACCAGCATGATCGCCGCTTTCATTGTGCAATTCCTCGAGAGTAATAATCGTCGAAGTCGCCATTCGCGCTTCCGACCCCAAGGTTATAGTGGCGTGTGGCGCAGTCAATGTTTCGAGTCGATGGGACTGAGGCGCCGGATCGGCGGCGGCCGCGCCTTGATTTCCAACGGCCAACGGAGGCGGCGATGGCCGGAAATTTCATTCGCAGTTTTATTCTGTTCTTGTTTTCGGCCATGCAGGCCGCGGCGGCGCCGTGGGGGCCGCCCTCGGGACCGGCGCCGACCCCGGAATTGACGGCGCGCTGGTGGCAATGGGCCATGATGCATGGCGAAAATGGGCCGGTAGCCGATACGACCGGCGCGCGCTGCGCCCTCGGGCAGCAGGCCGACGTTTGGTTTCTGGCGGGAGGGTTTGGTTCGTCGAAGCTGCGGCGAAGTTGCGTCGTGCCGACGGGGACGCCGATATTCTTTCCGCTCGTGAACATGGCTTTCTGGAGGCGACCGGGCATGCCCGGGATGAGTTGCTCGCAAGCGCAAAAGGCCGCGGCCGTCAATAATGACACGGCGATCGAGCTGTTCGCGGAACTCGACGGAGCGCCTTACCCTATCTCCGAGGCGCATCGCATTCGAACTGCGGATTGTTTCGACATTTTCGCCCGAGTTCCGACCGGCGGGGCGCCCATCGACGCCTATCCGGCCGCGTCAGACGGCTTTTGGCTGATGCTGCATTCGCTCGCGCCGGGAAGTCACACGCTGAAATTCGGCGGGCGCTACAAGCATGCCGCGATGGATTATGGGCGCATGGTCCAAGACATAGAATATGAGCTGCTGGTTCGCTGACGGGCGATGAAGGGCGGTGGCGGACTACGCTCGCCGCCCCTCCTGCCCGGCGTTCAATACGCCCGCGCGATCAAAATCTCCTCCACCGCCGGCCGGCCGGTGAAGACGCAGACGCCCTTCGGCGCGCTCTGCTCCAGGGGAATATTGCGCAACGTCAGCTTCAGCGCCTTCAGCCGCGTCTCCACCTCCTCGAGCTCGGCGCCCGTCGGCCGCGCCCAGGGCGCGCGCACCCAGCCCTTGAAGGCTGCCGCGGCCTCGTCGTCCTCGGCCGCCTTGCCGAAATAATCGGCGATCTCGGCGAAGCTCGTCAGATCGGTGCGAATATTGGCCTCGAGCCGCGCCTTGGCCTCGGCGAACAGCGCCGCCTGGATTTCCGAGAGCAGGGCAGGGACCGCGCTCACGAATTCCGCGCGGGGCGTCGCCGACGAGACGATCTTGTCGCCCTCGCGCAGCCGATCGCGGCGGATCAGCGTCACGACGTCGTTGGCGGCGTCGCGTGGGCCGATCTCGAGAATGATCGGCGCGCCGCGGCGCACCCAGTCCCAGCGCTTATTGGCGGCGCGCGCCGGTTTCTTGTCGACGATCGCGCGCAAAGGCGCGCCCAGAGCGAAGAGCCCGTCCAGCTCGGCTTTCAGCCTGTCGCAAAAGGCGAGCACCTCGGCGTCCTCGGGCTTCTCGCGCAGCATGGGCACGATCACCACCTGACGCGGGGCGATGGCGGGCGGCAGGCGCAGCCCGTCATCGTCGCCATGCGTCATGATCACGCCGCCGATGAGCCGCGTCGAGACGCCCCAGCTCGTCGTATGGCAATATTCCAGCTCGCCGCTCGCGCTCTGGAAGCGGATGTTCTGCGCATGGGCGAAATTGGTTCCGAGATAATGCGAGGTGCCGGCCTGCAGCGCCTTGCCGTCCTGCATCATCGCTTCGATGGAATAAGTGTTCACGGCGCCGGGAAAGCGCTCATTCTCGGGCTTCTCGCCGGCGATCACCGGCACGGCCAGCACATCCTCGACGATCTGGCGATAGACCTCGAGCATTTTGCGCGTCTCTTCCCGCGCGTCGGCCTCGTCGGCATGGGCGGTGTGGCCCTCCTGCCAGAGGAATTCGCTGGTGCGCAAAAAGAGCCGCGTGCGCATTTCCCAGCGCACGACATTGGCCCATTGATTGATGAGCACGGGCAAATCGCGATGCGAGGAGACCCAGCGGCGGAAGGCGTCGCCGATGATCGTCTCCGAGGTCGGCCGCACGATCAGCGGCTCCTCGAGCTTGGAGTCGGGATCGACGACGAGCTTGCCGTCCACCGCCTTCAGCCGGTGATGGGTGACGACCGCCATCTCCTTGGCGAAGCCTTCGACATGGCTCGCCTCCTGAGCGATGAAGCTCATGGGGATGAACAGCGGAAAATAGCAATTGTCGTGGCCGGTCTCTTTGATGCGCCGGTCGAGCGCGCCCTGGATCAGCTCCCAGACGCCATAGCCCCAGGGCTTGACGATCATGCAGCCGCGCACCGGGCTCGTCTCGGCCATATCGGCCTCGGCGACGATGGCCTGATACCATTGCGCGAAATTCTCTTCTCTCGTGACCGACAGAGCGCGTTTCATCTTTGCCCTTGGGGATTCGATTCCGGTGTGCGAGCGCAGAGATAGCCCAAGCCCGCCGTCATGGCGAGCGAGGCCGCGCGTTTCTGCCTATTCCGGCGCCGGACGCGGGCGGAGCCGTTGCCTTGCGCCGGCGTTCCGGTCGAAACTCCGCGCCGCGGACAAGGGTCCGGGGAGGGCGCATTGGTCTATCCATTGGGCATGATCGGCGTTGGGATCGGGCTCGCCTATCTCGCCGCCTTCGCGGCGGGCGGCCTCCTCCTTCGTTGCGGCTTTCCCCTTTCTTCGTCGCCCGGGCGGAACGGCCGAATAGACGGGTTGCGAGGCCTGCTGGCGCTCTCGGTGATGATGCATCATTTCGTGATCTGGATGCAGGCGACACAGCTCGGCGGGAGCTGGGAGCGGCCGACGGTCCTGTTTCTGGAAAATCTTGGCGGCGGCAGCGTGTCGATATTCTTCATGATCACAGGTTTTCTATTTCATCGCGTCGCGCTGGAGGGATTTCATATTTCCAGAATAGCGGCTTTATGGGTCGGTCGTTTCTTCCGTTTGACGCCGCTGGTCGCCGCTTCCGTCGTGGCGACATGTCTGATCATTCTTTGGACGCAGGATTATTCCATTCGGCCGGACACGGTTTTCACGCCGCTGCTGAGCTGGGTGGCGGCCGTGGGCCAGCCGCCGCTCCTCGGCCATGCCGACAGCGGCCGCATAGACGCCTATGTGCTGTGGTCGCTGAAATATGAGTGGGCCTTCTATCTCTTCGGCCTGCCGCTGATGGCGATCGCCTATGATCTTCTCCGCGGCAAAGCGCCGAATGCGGCGCTTCCGTTGGCGCTCATTTTCGGCAGCCTGGCGATGGCGCGTTGGGTGGCGCTCGATTGGCTCGCGTTCCCGCCATTATTCGCGATGGGGATGCTGGCCAGCGAGGCGACGCGGCTCGACGAGGCGCGGATCTGGTCGTCCTCTGGCGCGGGAATGCTGACGGCGTCGGCCGGCCTGCTCGCGGCCTTGGCGTGCGCGCCCAAGCCTCACGGGACGTCTTGGGATTTTCTTCTCGGACTCTTCTTCGCCTCGGTCGCCTGCGGCAATGATATTTTCGGCCTGTTGCGGAGGCGGGCGTTTCTGGCGCTCGGAGAATGCTCCTATGGAATATACTTATTCCATGGCGTCGTTCTCTTTGCTCTCTTCGACTTCGGCGCGCCCGCGCTCGTGGCGCTCGACACGGCCAGCCTGCCGCTGCTTCTGCCATTGGTCGCGATCGTCGTCGTGGCGCTGACGGCGACGACCTTTGTTGTGATCGAGAGGCCGGGGATTGCTTTCGGTCGAGCGATGGTCGCTCGATTTTCGTCTGCGGCCCCGGCGACGTCCGAGGATGAGGCGATCGGGTGAAGCTTCGCCGGCGCTCAGGCGACGGCGCGAGGCTTCGGCGCTTTCAGCCTCGAATAGAGGTCTAAAATCAATTTCTCATTGTTTTGAATGAATTCCGGCGAAAGCATCAGCTGCTCGCGCAATGCGCGCGCGTCGTCGAAGCCGCTCGCGCTATCCAAATTCACCTCCTTCTCCGGGTCGCGGTCGAGAATGAGGCGATAGCCCCAGAGCAAATGTTCTTTTGTCAATGACATGCGCAGCCTCCTAGCATTCTGGCGGCTCAGTATTAGATTTGTGCGGCGCACAAGGTCAACTGCCTTTTTTTCCGGCGGCGCGCCGCTCGGGGCGCGCTTTTCGGCAGTCTTCGCGCGAGCATCTCCGATCGAGCGATGAATTCGCCGCGCCAAGCCTTTAGGTATATAGTTCCTCCTGCGTCCCATTCGGTCCTTCGAGGGCGCGAAGAGGGAGTTTGGGCGCGAAGTGATCGACAAGCTGGAATTCTTCATCACTGTCGCCAAGGAGCGGAGCTTTTCCCGCGCCGCGGAGCTCTGCGGAGTGACGCAGCCGACGCTCTCCGCCGGGATCAAGCAGCTCGAGGACAGTCTCGGCGTTCTGCTCGTCAATCGCTCCTCCCGCTTCCACAGCCTCACCGCCGAGGGAGAGCGGGTGCTGGAATGGGCCAAGCGCATCGTGGCCGACGCGCGCGCCATGCGGCAGGAGGTGCGCACGCTGAAGGAGGGGCTCGGCGGCCAGCTCAAGATCGCCGCCATCCCCACGGCGCTGACCATGATTCCCGCGCTGACGACGCCCTTTCGCGAGAAGCATCCCGGCGTGCGCCTCACCATTCTCACCAGCTCCTCGACCGAGATCTTGTCCATGCTGGACAATCTCGAGATCGACGCCGGCCTCACCTATCTCGACAATGAGCCGCTGGGGAGGGTGCGGACCGTTCCGCTCTTTTCGGAGCGCTATCGGCTGCTGACCGCGGCCGACAATCCGCTCGGCAATCGGGACAAGGTGACCTGGGCCGATGTCGGCCGCATTCCGCTCTGCCTGCTGACGCCGGACATGCAGAATCGCCGCATCGTCGAGCGGCTGATCCGCGACGCCGGCGGCGAGCCCGAGCCCGCGCTCGAATCGAATTCGGTCATCGTTCTCTTCGCCCATGTGAAGACAGGGCGTTGGGCCACCATCCTACCCGAAAAGCTGGTCGACTCGCTGCGAGTCGCCGCCCCCTTGCGCTCTATTCCGATCGTCGAACCGGAGGCCGTCCACGAGATCGGATTGGTCGTTCCGCTGCGCGAGCCGACCATCCCGCAGGTCGCCGCGCTCGTCGCCGAGGCGAAGAAGCTCGCAAAGAATCAGCTTGTTGGCGATCTATAGGATTCGCCTATCATATAACCGTTCCAGATTATTGATCCCGCCGACTTTTTGGCGCACTGTTGGGGCAATTACCTAAAATGGGCGGCTGTCGCTCAGAAAGGCCCGCTCTCTAAGAACGGGCTCGCTCGATAAGAACGGGGAAGAAATGTCTGGCGCTGTTCCGTGGAACGAGGCGCGGGCGCAGGAGATCATCGACGCCCATCTCGGGCTCGAGGGTCCTGCCCTGCCTATCTTGCATGCTATCCAGGAAGAATTCGGCTATGTGCCCGAGGCTGTCGTGCCGCAGATGGCGCAATCGCTGAACATCTCCCGGGCCGAGATGCATGGCGTCGTCACTTTCTATCACGACTTCCGCCACGCGCCGGCCGGCCGCCATGTGCTGAAGCTGTGCCGCGCGGAGTCCTGTCAGTCCATGGGATCGGAGAAGATCGCCAAGGACTTCCTCGAGCGTATCAAGCTCGAATGGGGCGGGACCGCCAATGACGGCTCGCTGACGGTGGAGGCGGTCTATTGCCTCGGCCTTTGCGCTCACAGCCCCGGCGCTCTCTACGACGGCGAGCCGATCGGCCGCGTCGATGCGGAGATTCTGGACGAGCTGGCGTCGGAGGCGCAAAAATCATGACCAAGGTTTATGTGCCCCGCGACATGGCCGCGCTCGCGGTGGGCGCCAAGCGCGTCCTCGCCGCCGTCGAAAAAGAGGCCGCCGCGCGCGGCGAGACCATTCAGATCATCCGCAACGGCTCGCGCGGCCTGCTGTGGCTCGAGCCTCTCGTCGAGGTCGAGACGCCGGAAGGCCGCATCGGCTACGGCAATGTGAAGCCCTCCGATGTTCCTTCGCTGTTCGACGCCGGCTTCTTGAAGGGCGGCGCGCATCCGCTCTCCATCGGCAAGGTCGAGGAGCATCCCTATTGGGCCAAGCAGACGCGCGTGACCTTCGAGCGCGTCGGAATTATCGACCCCGTGAATCTCGATGATTACGTCGCCCATGGCGGCGGGCAGGGCCTCGCCAAGGCCTTCGAGATCGGCCCGGCCAAGGTGATCGAGGAAGTCACCAAATCCGGCCTGCGCGGCCGCGGCGGCGCGGGCTTCCCGGCCGGCATCAAATGGAAGACGGTCGCCGACGCTCCGGCCGACCGCCGCTATGTCGTCACCAACGCCGACGAGGGCGACAGCGGCACTTTCGCCGATCGCATGGTGATGGAGGGCGACCCCTTCGTCCTCATCGAGGGCATGACCATCTGCGGCTACGCCATCGGCGCGAGCAAGGGCTTCATCTATCTGCGGGCGGAATATCCGCAATGCGCCGAGGTGCTGACCGAAGCGCTGGAGGCCGCCCGCAAGGGCGGCTGGCTCGGTCCGAATGTGCGCGGCTCCGGCTTCGCCTTCGACATAGAGCTGCGCATCGGCGCCGGCGCCTATGTCTGCGGCGAGGAGACCTCGCTGCTGGAGAGCCTCGAGGGCCATCGCGGCATCGTGCGCGCCAAGCCGCCACTGCCGGCGCATGTCGGCTTCATGGGGCGTCCGACGGTCGTCAACAATGTGCTGACGCTCGCCACCGCCCCGGCCATTCTCGCCAAGGGCGGCGAATATTACGCCTCTTTCGGCGTCGGCCGCTCGCGCGGCACCATGCCGCTGCAGATCGCCGGCAATGTGAAGTTCGGCGGCCTCTACGAGACCCCCTTCGGTCTGACGCTGGGCGAGATCGTCAACGACATCGGCGGCGGCACGCTGACCGGGCGTCCGGTGCGCGCCGTGCAATGCGGCGGCCCGCTCGGCGCCTATGTGCCGCCGTCGCTGTTCGACACGCCCTTCGACTATGAGGCGTTCCAGAAGCACGACAGCCTCATCGGCCATGGCGGCCTCGTCGTTTTCGACGACACCGTCGATATGCTGCAGATGGCGCGCTTCGGCATGGAGTTCTGCGCCATAGAGAGCTGCGGCAAGTGCACGCCCTGCCGCATCGGCTCCACCCGCGGCGTCGAGACGATCGACAAGATCGTCGAAGGCGTCGATGTGGAGGCGAATATCGAGCTGCTGTCCGACCTCTGCAACACGATGAAATTCGGTTCCCTCTGCGCGCTCGGAGGTTTCGCCCCTTATCCGGTCGAGAGCGCCCTTCGTCATTACCCGGAAGATTTCCGCAAAGCGACGCTTCCCGCCGCCGCCGAGTGAGGAGCAAAGCCATGAGCCTCGTCAAAGAAATCGATTACGGCACGCCCGCATCGAAGTCGGAGAAAGAAGTCACTCTGACGATCGACGGCGTATCGGTCACCGTGCCGGAAGGCACGTCCATCATGCGCGCCGCCATGGAGCTGGGGACGGAGATTCCCAAGCTCTGCGCCACCGACAGCCTGAAAGCTTTCGGCTCCTGCCGTCTCTGTGTCGTCGAGATCGACGGCCGCTATGGCACGCCGGCCTCCTGCACCACGCCGGTGCTGCCGGGCATGAGCGTCCACACGCAGACGCCGCGCCTCAAGGCGATCCGCCGCGGCGTGATGGAGCTCTACATCTCCGACCATCCGCTCGATTGTCTGACTTGCGCCGCCAATGGCGATTGCGAGCTGCAGACGATGGCGGGCGCCGTGGGCCTGCGCGACGTGCGCTACGGCTATGACGGCTCCAACCATGTGTTCGCCCGCAGCCGCGTCGACGGCAAGGCGAATTTCGATTGGATGCCGAAGGACGAGTCCAATCCCTATTTCACCTATGATCCGTCGAAATGCATCGTCTGCAATCGTTGCGTCCGCGCCTGTGAGGAGACTCAAGGCACTTTCGCGCTGACGATCGACGGCCGCGGCTTCGACAGCCGCGTTTCGCCCGGCATGGCCGAAGCCTTCATGGATTCGGAATGCGTCTCCTGCGGCGCCTGCGTGCAGGCCTGCCCGACTGCGACCTTGACCGAGAAGTCGGTGATCGCCGTCGGCCAGCCGGAGCATTCGGAAGTCACCACTTGCGCCTATTGCGGCGTCGGCTGCACCTTCAAGGCGGAAATGCGCGGCGAGGAGATCGTCCGCATGGTGCCCTGGAAGGACGGCAAAGCCAATCACGGCCACAGCTGCATCAAGGGCCGCTTCGCTTACGGCTATGCGCTGCACAAGGAGCGCGTCACCCAGCCGATGATCCGCGACAAGGCGACCGATCCCTGGCGGGTCGTCTCCTTCGACGAGGCCATCGCCTTCGCCGCCGATCGCTTCAAGAAGATCATGGAGAAGCACGGCAAGCGTTCTGTCGGCGTGATCACCTCCTCGCGTTGCTCGAATGAGGAGACCTATCTCGTCCAGAAGCTGACCCGCGCCGGCTTCGGCAACAACAACACCGACACTTGCGCGCGTGTCTGCCATTCGCCGACCGGCTATGGCCTCAACCAGGCTTTCGGCACCTCGGCCGGCACGCAGGACTTCGACTCGGTCGACGAGTCGGACGTCATTCTCGTCATCGGCGCCAATCCGACCGACGCGCATCCTGTGTTCGGCTCGCGCATGAAGAAGCGCCTGCGCGAGGGCGCCAAGCTCATCGTCGTCGATCCGCGCCGCATCGATCTGGTGCGCTCGCCCCATATCTCGGCCGATCATCATCTGGCGCTGAAGCCCGGCACCAATGTCGCGGTCGTCACCGCTCTGGCGCATGTGATCGTCAAGGAAGGCCTCGTCAATGAAGCCTTCGTGCGCGAACGTTGCGATTGGGACGAGTTCCAGGATTGGGCGGCTTTCGTCTCCGACGATCGCAACAGCCCGGAAGAGGTCGAGAAGCTCTCGGGCGTTCCGGCGGAAGAGATTCGCGCCGCGGCGCGCCTTTACGCCACCGGCGGCCGCGCGGCCATCTATTATGGCCTCGGCGTCACCGAGCACAGCCAGGGCTCGACCACTGTGATGGCTATCGCCAATCTCGCAATGGCGACTGGCAATCTCGGCCGCCGCGGCGTCGGCGTGAACCCGCTGCGCGGACAGAACAATGTGCAGGGCTCCTGCGACATGGGCTCTTTCCCGCATGAGCTGCCGGGCTATCGCCACGTCTCCAACGACGCCGTGCGCCAGTCCTTCGAGCAGGCCTGGGGCGTGGAGCTCGACAATGAGCCGGGCCTTCGCATCCCCAATATGTTCGATGCGGCGATCGCCGGCGAGTTCATGGGGCTCTATTGCCAGGGCGAGGACATTCTCCAGTCCGATCCGGACACGAAGCATGTCTCGGCCGCTCTCTCGGCGATGGAATGCGTCATCGTGCAGGATCTCTTTCTGAACGAGACCGCGCATTACGCCCATGTGTTCCTGCCGGGCGCGAGCTTCCTGGAGAAGGACGGCACCTTCACCAACGCCGAGCGCCGCATTCAGCGCATCCGCAAGGTGATGAGCCCGAAGAACGGCTATGGCGATTGGGAGATCACCCAAATGCTCGCCAAGGCCTTCGGCCTCGATTGGAACTATGCGCATCCGAGCGAGATCATGGACGAGATCGCCGCTCTGACGCCGACCTTCAAGAACGTCTCCTATGCGATGCTCGATGAGGTCGGCTCGGTGCAATGGCCGTGCAATGACGCGTCGCCGGACGGCATGCCGATCATGCACATCGAGGGCTTCACGCGCGGCAAGGGCAAGTTCGTCATCACCGAATATGTCCCCACCGACGAGAAGACCGGGCCGCGCTTCCCGCTGCTGCTGACGACGGGCCGCATCCTGTCGCAGTACAATGTCGGCGCTCAGACCCGCCGCACCGAGAACAGCCGTTGGCACGAGGAGGACGTGCTCGAGATCCATCCGCATGACGCCGAGCTGCGCGGCGTGCGCGACGGGGATTGGGTGCGCATCGCCAGCCGCGCCGGCGAGATCACGCTGCACGCCAAGGTCACTGATCGCGTGGCGCCGGGCGTCGTCTACACCACCTTCCATCACCCGCTCTCGCAGGCGAATGTGGTCACCACCGATAATTCGGATTGGGCCACCAATTGCCCCGAATATAAGGTGACGGCGGTGCAGATCTCGCCCTCCAACGGTCCGACCGAGTGGCAGGAGCAATATCGCGAGCTTTCCGTGAGCGCCCGTCGCATCGCGACAGCGGCGGAATGACCTAGGGCCGAATCGACGAGCGCGAATCCTTCTCCCACTCGTGGGAGAAGGTAGCCCGGCGTAGCCGGGTCGGATGAGGGTGTCTCATCGCGCGCCATCGATTGAATAGGGGCCGGTTTCGAGGGCGATGGCCTATCGCACGGTCCCTCATCCGACCCCGCTTTGCGGGGCCACCTTCTCCCGCAAGCGGGAGAAGGAGCGCGTGCTGGAGACACATCGAGGATGAACGAGGACCTCCCCGCCGCCGGCATTCGCGTTCCGTGCATCGCACGGCGCAATGACGCTCTGTCGGACAGCGCCCGCACCATCCCGGAAGAGACCCCCATCGCCTTCACCTATGGCGGCTCGACGCACGCGGTGATGATGGCGACGCCGGCCGATCTCGAGGATTTCTCGATCGGCTTCGCGCTCACCGAAGGCCTCATCGATTCTATCGACGAGGCCGGCGATTTCGAGATCGTCGCCTCGGAGGCCGGCATAGAGCTGCGCAGTTGGCTCGCCGGCGGACGGCAAGAGGTCTACGCCGCGCGCAAGCGCTCCATGGCCGGGCCGACCGGCTGCGGCCTCTGCGGCATAGAGAGCCTAGAGCAGGCGAGCCGGCCGCTGCCGGTTCTCGCCAATGCGCTGCGCGTCTCGTCGACGGCGCTGATCGCCGCCATGGAGCGCCTGCCGGGCGCGCAGACGCTCAATCGCGAGACGCGCGCCGTTCATGCCGCTGCTTTCTGGGCGCCGGATTCGGATGCGCTCGTTGCGAGGGAGGACGTCGGCCGCCACAATGCGCTGGACAAGCTCGCCGGCGCGCTGGCGCGGCAGCAGCTTCCCGCAGCGCAGGGCGTCGTGCTGATGACGAGCCGCATTTCCGTCGAGCTCGTGCAAAAGGCCGCCCGCATCGGGGCGCCCATTATCGCCGCAGTATCCGCGCCCACGGCTCTGGCCGTGCGCACGGCGGAGAAATGTGGCATGACCTTGGTGGCGGTCGTGCGCGGCCGCGACTTCGAAATCTTCACCCACCCCGAACGCATTCTGGAACAGGTCTCTACCCATGTCGCATAATTCGGCCGACCGGCTCGTCAAAATGGCCAATCAGATCGGCAAGTTCTTCGCCGCGCAGAGGCATTCCGACGCGGTGGCCGGCACGGCCGAGCATTTGAAGAAATTCTGGGATCCGCGCATGCGCGCCGGCATCATCGATCATGTCGCCCAGGGCGGCTCCGGCCTCGACGAGGTGCCGCTGCAGGCGGTGCAGAAGCTCGCCGCGAAATAGAGCCAGCGCGGGCCGCCGCGTCTTGCCGACGCGGAGCTGTTCGGCTTCAGGCGCCGACATCCTCCGGCAGTCTCCGCCAGGCGACGGCTTCGAGCTGCTGCGTGTTCGCCTGACAGCGCCGAACGATCAGCCGAATGAGATTGAGCCCGAATTGCGGGTTCTGGAAATAGAGCTGCTCGAACTCCTCATAGGTGATCGACAGCAGCCGGCAATCGGTGAGCGCGCGCGCCGAGGCCGTGCGCAGGCCGTCCTCGGTGAACAAGGCCATTTCGCCGAACAGCGTTCCTGGCGGCAGCCGGATTCCCATCTCTGGAAGCTCGATCTCGCCTTCGATCAGCATATAGGCGCGGTCGGCCTCCTCGCCTTTGCGAAACAAAAGCGCGCCGGCCTTCACTTTGCTGGGATGCATGAAGGGCTTCAGCCATTCGACCTTCAGCTCGCCATCCGCCGCGTGCTTGACGCTGGCCACCAGCTTGCGCATCTCGCGCAGCCGCATGAGGTCGAGCGGAAACAGAATGAGGTGGCGCGCCAGCACCGCCATATTGCCGCTTGTCGCGCCGACGATGACGCCGAGAAAATTCGCGATCGTGGATGCGATCCGCAAGCGGATCATCGTCTTCGAATAGGCCGAAGCGACCGCGGCAACTGTTTGCATCCATGCGGCCGCGATCACCAGATACAGAATATGATCGCTCGTCACTCGTGATTCTCCAGGGAAGCGGAGCTTTTCTCGCCAATGACGAGCGGCTCGACGCCTCTTTGGCGTCACAGATAGCTCATTTCTCACGCTGAAGTCAGCAGCTACAAGGGTTCGCGCCCCATATCGCCGCTGCGGCTCAGCGGCGGAGCCGCTCCAGCACCTCCTTCGTCGCGAATCCATCCGCCGGCTGCACGCCCGCGCTCAGCTGAAAGGCGTGGACGGCGTTGCGGCTGGTGCGGCCCAGCTTGCCGTCTATGGCGCCGCGATAGAAGCCGCGCGCAGCGAGCAGGCGCTGCAGCTCCTTGCAATCGGCCGTGGAGAGAGCCGCGATCTTCTTCGGCCAAGGGGCGACGGGCGCGCGGCGTCCGGCGATGCGGTCGCCGAGCAGGCCGATCGACAGCGCATAGGCGTCGGATGTGTTGTATTTGCGGATCACCTCGAAATTATCGGTGATGAGAAAGGCCGGGCCGGCCGCGCCGGCCGGCAGATAGAGGCTCGCCGGCCCGCTCGCCGGCAGCGATCCGCCATTCGCGGCCGAGAGGCCCAGCGCGCGCCATTGCGCGAAATCGAGATCGAAGTCGGCATAGTCGAAATTCTTGGGCAGGACGACCTCGACCGCCCAGGGCAGGCGCGGGTCCCAGCCGGAGAATTTCAGGAAATTGGCGATGGAGGCGAGCGAATCCAGCCGGTTGGTCCAAATGTCCGGCGCGGCGCCGCCCGTATAGCTGGTGGCGTATTTCAGATAGGCGGAAGGCAGGAATTGCGGCTGGCCCATCGCCCCCGCCCAGGAGCCGCGAAGCCGTGCGCGAGTGACGTCGCCCCTCTGCAGCATGACCAGCGCGGCGACGAATTCATCGGAGAAGATCGTCCCCCTATGGCCGGCATAGGCCAGCGTCGCCAGGACGCGCAATGTGTCGGCGGCGCCGGTCGCGGAACCGAAATTGCTTTCCACCCCGAGTATGGCGAGAGCGATCTCGGACGGAACGCCGCTGCGCTCCTCGATCGCCGCCAGCGGCGTCGAGAGCTCGCCGGCGAGCGCGCGGCCCTGCGCGACTCGCGCCGCGCTGACCGCGCCGGAGACATAGGAGGGGATGGAAATGGTGAACTCGGCTTGAGCCTGTGGGCG
The DNA here is from genome assembly GCF_009936375.1 of Methylosinus sp. C49. Taxonomy (GTDB): domain Bacteria; phylum Pseudomonadota; class Alphaproteobacteria; order Rhizobiales; family Beijerinckiaceae; genus Methylosinus. The sequence goes on from NZ_AP022332.1 coordinate 2,306,240, forward strand.
CCGCAGCAATCCGGGCTCCGGCGAGAGGCCTGCGACCGCCGAATCGAAAATCTCGCGCGAGACGCCGGCGTCGCGCGCCTGTGGCCATAATCGCTGCAGGAAAAGGTCGAGATCAGAACCGCCGGCGCTTTCCTGCGCCAGCGCGCAAGGACTGAAAATCGCCGTCAGGACAAAGAGTAGGAAAATGGCGGGCAATGTTCTGAACACGTCGCGTCGAGTTGCGCGAGCGTGGGCGAAACCTTGTCGCAAAATTGCGCGCGAGCTTGGCCATTCTTTGGAATCTTTACACTTTTGGCCATTTTGTTTGACACTTCGCTGCGCTGCGTTTTCAATCAGCATGTCTCGACTTCCACAAGGAGCCGCGAGCAGGACAGGATCTGAGGCGAAACGGAAATGACGCATCACCCTATGATTACGAATTTTCGTGCGCCGATCCAACTCGGAAAAATGGCGAGCACTCCCAAGGACGAGAATGAGCTGAAGGCCAAGCTGAGAGCCGCCGGCCTTCGTCCCACCTCGCAGCGCATCTCGCTCAGCAAGCTGCTCTATGGCAATGGCGACCGCCATGTGAGCGCCGAAGCGCTCCACGCCGAAGCGCGCGAGGCCGGCCTGCAAATGTCGCTCTCGACGGTCTACAACACGCTCAATCAATTCGCCGACGTCGGCCTGCTGCGGGAGATCGCCGTGCAGGGACCGCGCACCTATTTCCACACGCGCACCGCGCCGCACCACCATTTCATGGATGAGGTCAGCAAGCGCATGTTCGACGTGGTGGACGGCTCCATCGAATTCGCCAAGCTTCCCGCTCCGCCCGAGGGCATGGAGATCGTCGGCTGCGACGTCATTATCCGGCTGCGGCCGAAGCGCAAGGCTTGAGGCGGCTCGCCGGAGCGGCCTCTCTTCAGCGTGATCGTTTCAGAAAGGCCGCCGCCGAGGCGGCTTTTTTCATGCCTTCTCCCGCGCCGCGACTTCTCCTCGCGGGTCCAGCGCTCGCGAGGCGCGCCGAATCGGCTCCCTCTCCCGCGAAGCTGCGCGGGAGAGGGAGCCCTTCTGTTACATTCAGCCGAGCAGCTTGGCGATCTCCGCCTTCAGCCCGTCGGCGATGTCCGGGCGCGTCAGGCCGAAGGCGATATTGGCCGCGAGGAAGCCGAGCTTCGATCCCGTGTCATAGGTCTTGCCGTCGAAGCGCACGCCATGGAAGGCCTGCGAAGCTGCGAGCGTCACCATGCCGTCGGTGAGCTGAATCTCGCCGCCCGCGCCCTTCTCGCCCTTGGCCAGAATGTCGAAAATCTCCGGCTGCAGAATATAGCGGCCCGAGATCATCAGATTGCTCGGCGCGGTTCCCTTCGGCGGCTTCTCCACCATTCCGGTGATCTCGAAAGCGGCGCCGAAATCCTTGCCGACCGAGACGATGCCATATTGATGCGTCTCCTCCGGCGGCACTTCCTCCACCGCGATGATATTGCCGCCATGCGCCTCATAGGCCGCGACGGCCTGGGCGAGGCAGCGGCTTTTCTGCGGGCCGTTGCCGAGCGTCACCATATCGGGCAGCAGCACGGCGAAGGGTTCGTCGCCGACGATCTCGCGCGCGCACCAGACCGCATGGCCGAGGCCGAGCGGCGCCTGCTGGCGGGTGAAGCTGGCCGCGCCGGCGGGCGGCAGATCGGCGATCAACGCGTCATATTCCTTGATCTTGCCGCGCTTCTTCAGCGTGTCCTCGAGCTCATAGGCGATGTCGAAATGATCCTCGATGACGCCCTTGTTGCGTCCGGTCACGAAAATGAAATGTTCGATCCCGGCCTCGCGCGCCTCGTCCACCACATGCTGGAGCACGGGACGATCGACGACGGTCAGCATCTCCTTCGGCACCGCTTTGGTCGCGGGGAGGAAGCGCGTGCCGAGGCCAGCCACGGGAAAAACAGCCTTGCGAATGCGTTTGCTCATGATTAGTCCATTTCGAGCGAGTGTGACCCGAGCGCGAGAGCGCGACGCCCGAGCAGGGTTTCGGAAAAGGCGCAAGCGATTTTCCGAGAATATCCCGCAATGGCGAAAGACCAACGCCTAGTCCGAGCCGGGCCAGGATTCGTCCTTAACCATTGCCCGTTAATTTCCCGTGATGACGTCTTCAGCAGGAAGGGCGCGGAATGACCATCCTCGTGACCGGCGGCGCCGGCTATATCGGAAGCCATATGACGCTGGAGCTGCTCGACGCCGGCGAGAAGGTCGTCGTGCTCGACGATCTCTCCACGGGGTTTCGCTGGGCGGTTCCGCAAGAGGTTCCGCTCATCGTGGGCGATTTCGGCGACGCGGCGCTGCTGTGCGATATTTTCGCGCGGCACGATATTCAGTCGATCATTCATTTCGCCGCCAAGATCGTGGTCCCCGAGTCCGTCGCCGATCCTCTCGGCTATTATCTGAACAATACGGCGAAAGCGCGGGCTCTGCTGGCGGCGGCGGTGGAAGCCGGCGTGAAGCGTTTCATCTTCTCCTCGACCGCGGCCGTCTATGGCGATCCCGAGCATAATCCGGTGACAGAGGACGAGAGCCTGAAGCCGGTCTCGCCCTATGGCCGCTCCAAGCTGATGGTCGAGTGGATGCTCGAGGATGTCTCGCGCGCGCATGATCTGGCTTATGTAGCGCTGCGCTACTTCAATGTCGCCGGCGCCGATCCTCGAGGCCGCTCCGGCCAATCGACGCCCAAGGCGACGCATCTCATCAAGGTGGCTGTGCAGGCGGCGCTGGGGCTGCGCCCCGGCATGCAGGTGTTCGGGACCGATTATCCGACGCCCGACGGCACCTGCCTGCGCGACTATATCCATGTCACCGATCTCGTCCGCGCCCATCTCGACGCGCTGCGCCATTTGCGCGGGGGCGGGGAGAGCCTCGTCTGCAATTGCGGCTATGCGCATGGCTTCTCGGTGCTCGAGGTGATCGAAACGGTCAAGCGCGTCTCCGGCGTCGATTTCAAGGTGGATTTCGCCGCCCGCCGGCCGGGCGATCCCGCCGCCATCGTCGCCGCCAATGACCGCATCCGCTCGCGCCTCGGCTGGACGCCGCGTCACGATGATCTCGAGACGATCGTGCGCCAGGCGCTGGATTGGGAGCGCAAGCTCGCCGCGCGTAACGAGAGTGGAGCATAGCATATATATTATAGAAATATTCCGATACTCTTCGGATATGGAGAGAAAGCGCCCGATTTTACAAGTATTTCTGCGCGATATAGCCTCCGGATGGCGAGCGTTGGTAAGTTTTGCGTAAGGCGGCGCGCGGACAGTCGCGCGCGTCCGCTCTCCTTCCAGGATACGCAGAATGTCCATATCGAGCCTCGCCTCCAGCGCGGTGCAGACCGCCTATCATCATCATTCCCGTCACACGAAAGACGTCGACGACACGACAGCGGCGACCGCCGCGAGCGCTTCGGCGACGACGAGCTCCACCTCCACGACGCAGACCAGCGCGGTCGATCCCAGCTCGGCGATCGATTTCCGCAGCCCGAGCTCCGGCCAGCTCGCTTCGCTGCTCTTCGCCAGCGACTCCGGCTCGTCCAGCGACAGCGGCGATTCGACGTCCTCCTCGTCGGATTCGGGCTTCGCTTCGACGGTCGCCAATCTGTTGAAGGCGGTCGACTCGGGCGATACGGACGCCGCCAAGACCGCAGCGTCGAGCCTTCAGAGCCTGTTGTCGCAATCCTCGTCGAGCACGAATTCGTCGAGCGCGTCATCCTCTTCGGACGGCGCCTCCGGCTTCCTCTCCGATTTGCAGACGCTGGTCTCGGCGGTGCAGTCCGGCGATACGACGACCGCGCAATCGACGGCCAAGACGATCGAGAGCCATTTGAGCGCGCCGCCTCCGCCGCCCCCGCCGCCGTCTTCTTCCTCTTCCGACAGCTCGGATTCGACCGCCTCCTCCTTCGTCTCCGATCTGGCGACGCTTCTGAACGCGGTGCAATCTGGCGATACGACGACGCAGAAGAGCTCCGCCACGAGCCTCGAGAGCGATCTCAACTCGCTCTTGTCGACATCCTCGACCGATTCCACGTCATCGACCGCCTCATCGTCCTCGACGACGACAGATTCTTCTTCGACGATCGTCGACGATCTGAAGACGCTGATCACGGCGGCCAAGAGCGGCGATTCCAGCGCCGCGCAATCGAGCGTCGACGCGCTGCTGAAGGATCTCGTCTCTCAGCAGGGCTCTCAGTCCGCGGGCGCCTCGCAAAACGCCTAACAGGAGCGGGGCGGCCTCACCAGACCACTTTGAGGCCGCCTCGTCCCGCATAGGATTGCGTGCGTCCGCCATATTCGCCCTCGAAGGAGGCGAAGAGCGCGACCGAAGCGCTCACATCGAGGCGCAATCCGCCTTTCACCTGCAGGTAATTCTCGTCGGGACGCGCGCCGGCGATGGCGAAAGCCGCCGAGGGGGCCGAGGCGAAGGATGCGAGAAGCGCGCGCGTCGGCTCGAATTCATGCACATAGGCGAGCGAGAGATCGGGCGTCAGCCGCCAGCCATTGTCGAGCGCGAAGCTGCGCTTGACGCGCGCGCCGAAATAGAGGGGCAGCGAGTCCGTCTCGCGCGCAGCGAAGGTGAGCGCGCCGAGGCCCGCAAAGCCGGGGAAGGCCGCCGTCGTCTCGGTGAATCCATCCGTCCAAATATGCGCCGTCTCGACAGCCGCGAAAGGCGTGGCCCTCAGCCCGAGCAGATCGACGTCGCGTCCGATCTCGACGCGGGCGCGCAGCACGCGGCTCTCGAAATTCGCATTGGCGGTCTCGCCCGTCCCGAGCCCGAAGACCGAGCGGCGTGAGTAATTGTCGAAGTCCGAGAAAGTGAGCGAGGCGGAGATATAATTGGGATCGAAGGTGAAGACGCCATAGCCGCCGATATGCCAGCCATGCGTGTCCACATGGGTCGAGCGCAGGTCGGTCGAGGCGCCGCCGGCGCTATAGCCGCCCGCAAAGCCGAGCAGAAGATTGGGAAGCACCGCCGCATCGAGGCCGATGGCGCCGCCGCCGAGGCTGGTGCGCTGTGTCGCCGAGCCTTGCGCCGCGTCGCCGCCGAGGCGCGCGCTCTGGCCGAAGCCGGATATCCACAGGCGCCAGAGCCGCGCCGGCTCCTGTGTCATACGCGGGGCGATCGGACCCTTTTTCGATTCCAGCGACGCATAGCCGAGGGCGGGAGTCGCGGAAACGGAGAATCCATTGGCGTCGCGCGTCTCGCCCGAGCGCCAGAATTGTCCGGCGTCTGCGAGCGTCCCGCCGAACAGGCGGTTCGATTCGAGGCCGACATTCAGCGCGCCGGTGACGCCTTCGCCGGAGAGTCCGTCGAAGGCCGCGCGCGCGCCGGCCGCCGATTTGCCGACGACGGCGAGGAACAGGGGACTCGCGGTCGGCGTCGTGTCGAGCGCCGCGGCGACGGCGCGCTGATTGCGATTGGCCGCGACGCTCTGAAAGAACACGCCATTGCGCGAGAGCGTCAGAAAGGCGTTGTTGGCGTTATAGGAGAGCGTGGGCGTCAAAAAGGCGAGGTCCGTGGAGACCGAAGCGAAAGAGCCGCTGACGCCGCCCGTCGCCTGCACGATCGAATAGGTCGTGGCGGGGGCGTAATTGCCGGAGGCGGCGCTCACTTGCACCACGCCGCCGAGCGTCGCCGTTCCACCCACGACGATCTTATCCGCCGCGCCGGCAGCGTTGGCGTCGATCTGATAGACCGAGCCCGAGCGGAAAATTGCGTCGCCGGTGATGGAGAGCGTGGAGATCGCGCCGGCGCCCGAGCCCGGCGAGACGACGCCGGAAAGATCGAGCGCGCCCAGCGCGCCGGAGCCCGACAGGCGCCCGCCGGCGGCGACGGTGACGAGATTGCCGATCGCGCCGGCGGCGACCAGCTCCGCGCTGCTCGCGACGGTGACGCCGCTCGAATAGGACTGCGTTCCGGTGAGCGTCCACACGCCGTCATCGACGCTCAGGGTCTCGAAATTGAGCGCCCCGGCGAAAGTCCCCGTTCCCGAGAGCGAGATGCGGTCGTTTCCGGCGCCGCCATCCACCGTGCCGTTGATGACGGAGCCGGTGCGAATATTCAGCGTGTCGTCGCCGGAGCCGAAGACGATCGCCTGTCCGCCGCCGCCGGTGATGGTTCCCGAATTGGTGAGCGTATTGTTCAGCGTGCTGTTGATATAGATTCCGTAGCGCGTCGTTCCCTCGATCGTGCCGGCGTTGGTGATCGTCACCGCGCCGAATGCCGGTCCTTCCGAGCTATTGTCGACGAGTATGCCGTCCGCCTGGCCGATGATCGTCGCGCCGGCCTTATTGTCGATGACGCCGCCGCCGATGGCGACGCCCTGGCTGGTGTTGGTCTTGCCATCGGAGCCGACGCCCTTGGCGCCCGTGCCGCGGATCGTGCCGTAATTGGTGATATTGCCGATGTAATCGATATCGACGCCATCGCCATCGCCATTGGCGACGCCGGCGATATTGTCGATATCGCCCGAGATGAGGCCGTAATTGATCACCGTCCCGCCGACGTCGGAGCCGAAGCCCGAGCCGTTGCGGCCGATGATCTGTGCGCCCGCATAATTGGTGATGGTGATGGAGGAGCTGGTCGTATTCGCCGTGGAATCATAGCTGATGTTGATTCCGTGGCGCCCGCCAGAGATGATTCCGCCAGCGTAATTGTTGACCGTTCCGCCCGTGCTGGTTTGAAAGTCGATCGCGTCGGCGCCGGTGTTGGTCTGGAAATTATTGGAGATGATCTGGCCGTAATTATTCACCGTGGCGTTGTTGCCGGGGCGTATGCCGTCGGCGTCGGCCGTCTGCAGCGCGCCCGTCGCGAAATTATTGATGGTGATCGACGCCGTGCCGGCGACGACATTGCCGAAGTCGATCGCCTGGCCATTGTTCGAGCCCGTGCCCGTCGCCTGGATCAGCCCGTAATTATTGACGGTGATGGTCCCGGATTTGACAGCGGTTCCGATTTGCAGCGCATCGTTCTGCGATTGGATCGTCGCGCCCGCCTCATTGGTCAGCGTGAAGCTCATCGCGGTTCCGCTGTTGAAGCGGATCGCGCGCGTTCCTGTGCCGGTCGATTCGATCGTGCCGAAATTGTCGATGGCGACGCCGGTCGACGTCGACGTCTGATTCAGCGTCGGATTGGCGGAGGAGGTGAGCTTGCCCCCGGCGCCCACGGTGATCTTGTCGGCGCCGCCGAATGTCTTTTGGCCGGAGACGGTTGTATCGGCCGGGACATTTATGTCGGCTGCGACGGCCGCGGATGAGAATGAGAGAGAGGCGAAGAGCGCGAGCGGGCTGACGCGCGAGAGGAGAGGCGACATTGCGGTTCCGTTCCAGCTGGATCGGAACCCCTAATGGCGGCGGCGCATGACGCTTTGACGACAGCGCCGCAATGTCGCCCTTTTCTGTTCACCCCGTGTTGCGCAGGCCGGCCGCGACGCCATTGATGGACATGAGAATCCCCTGGCGAATGTCGTCGCCGGTCTGGCCGCCGCGGAAGCGGCGAATGAGCTCCACCTGCAGATAGTTGAGCGGCGCGATGTAGGGGAAGCGGTGATGCAGCGAGCGCGCCAGCGCCGGATTGTCGGCGAGGCGTTCGCTCGATCCGGTGAGATCGGCGAGCGCGGCGTTGGATCGGCTCCACTCCGCCTCTATCTCCCCATAGATGCGGTCGGCGAGCGCATGATCCTGCACGAGCCCCGCATAGTGACGCGCGATCGAGAGATCGGTCTTCGACAGGATCATGTCGATGTTCGACAGAAGCGTGCGGAAGAAAGGCCATTCGCGATACATGCGCTTCAGCAGCTCGAGCTTGGAGCCGTCGTCGCCCTCGCGGAAGCGCGCGATCGCCGAGCCGAAGCCGTACCAGCCGGGCAGAGCGAGACGCGCCTGGCCCCAGGAGAAGCTCCACGGAATGGCGCGCAGATCCTCGATCTTGCGCGACGGCTTGCGCGAGGCGGGCCGCGAGCCGATGTTGAGCGAGGCGATTTCGGAGATGGGCGTCGAGGCGAAGAAATAATCGACGAAATCGGGGGTCTCGTAGACGAGGCCGCGATAAGCGTCCATGCCCCATTGCGCCAGCTGTTCCGCCACCTCGAGGAATTCCGGCGGCGGCGCCTTGCTGTGCGAGAGCAGCGTCGCCTCGAGGGTCGCAGCGACCAGCAGCTCGAGATTGATGCGGCCGATCTGCGGATTGGCGTATTTCGCCGCGATCACCTCGCCTTGCTCGGTGAGGCGGATTTGCCCGTTCACCGTGCCCGGCGGCTGCGCGAGAATAGCGTCATAGCTCGGTCCGCCGCCGCGTCCCACCGTGCCGCCGCGCCCATGGAAGAGGCGCATGGCGATAGACGGCAGGCCCGAGAAGAAATCCGCGAGCGCGGTGGAGGCGCGATAGAGCTCCCAAATGCTCGCGAGAATGCCGCCGTCCTTGTTGCTGTCGGAATAGCCCAGCATGATGTCCTGCTGCGCGCCGGAATTGGTGACGAGCTTGACGATTCCGGGCAGCGCATAGAATTCGCGCATGATGACGGCGGCGTTGCGCAGATCGCCGATCGTCTCGAACAAAGGCACGATGATGAGATCGGCGGCGACGATATTGACGTCGCGCGGATCGAGCGTGCCGCGCATCATGCCGCATTCTTTCTGCAGCAGCAGCACCTCGAGCAGATCGCTCACCGTCTCCGTATGGCTGACGATGTAATGGCGGATCGACTCGTGACCATAGGTCTTGCGCATCTCCGCCGCGCGCTCGAAGATCGCCAGCTCGCTCGCCACATCTTCGGAATACGTGGCGTCGACGAGCCGCACCGGCCGCGGATCGCTGAGCAGCTTCAGCAGCAGCGCGCGCTTCTCCTCTTCCGTCAAAGCGGCGTAATCGGGCGCGACGCGCGCCTCGCGCAGCAGCGCGGCGATAGTCTCCTCATGGCGGTCGGAGCTCTGGCGCAGATCGACAGTGGCGAGATGAAAGCCGAAGACTTCCGCCGCGCGGATCAGCGGCTCCAGCCGCTGCGTCGCGATAACCTCGCTATGATGGCAACGCAGCGAATCGTCGACGACCTCGAGATCGGCGAGAAAGGCGCGCGCATTCGGATAGGGCGCGCCGGGCGCCCGCGCATGGCGCTGCGCCTGTTGGCCGGTCAGCTCCTCCAGCGTCGCGGCGAGGCGGGCGTAGACGCCGATCAGCGCGCGGCGATAGGGCTCGTCGTCGCGATGCGGATTATCGTCGCCCGAGCGCGCGGCGAGCTGCTCGAGCGCTTGGCTGCAGCCGGCGTAGCGGCGCGAGATGGACAGCTCGGCGCCGAGCTCATGCACCTCGGTGAGATAGAAGCGCAGCGCCGTCTCGCTCTGCATGCGCAGCGCATTGGCCAGCGATTCGGCGCGCACATTGGGGTTGCCGTCGCGATCGCCGCCCACCCAAGTGCCCATGCGCAGGAAGGGCGGAATGCGCAGGCCGCCGAGACGCTCTTCGATGTCGGCGTAGAGCAGCGGAATCTGGCGCAGGAAGGTGCTGCGATAATAGCTCAGCGTGTTGGCGATCTCGTCGCGCACGGTGAGCCGCGCCTGCCGCAGCAGCTCGGTCTGCCACAGCTGCGAGACGCGCGCGCGCAATTGCAGCTCGTTGTGGGCGAGCTCGGCCTTGCTGCGCGCATGCTGGCGCGCCTGCAGCAGGGCGGAGATGGCGTGCTCGGCGTCGAGCAGGCTCTTGCGCCGCACCTCGGTCGGATGCGCGGTGAGCACGGGCGAGACCCAGCCGTTGGAGAGCACCTGCGCCACCTTGCCGGGGCCGATGGAGGCCTTGCGCAAATGCGCGAATGTGTTGGCGAGGCTCGGCTCGCCGGAGGCCTCGTCGCCCTGCAGCGGATGCAGATCCTCGGCGATATTGGCGAGATGCGAAAAATAGCTGAAGGCGCGGATGACAGTGACCGCCTCGCTCGCCGAGAGCGAGCGCAGCAGCGCGTCGAGCTTGTTGTCGGCCTCCATGTCGCCATTGCGGCTGACGGCCACCGACAGGCGGCGGATCGTCTCTATGCGCTCGAAGGCGGCGACGCCCTCCTGCTCGCGCACCGTGTCGCCCAGCAGGCGGCCGAGCAGGCGAATATCGGCGAGCAGCGACTGATCGTCGAGCAAAGCGGAAGAGCTGAAATTGGCGGCGTCTGTTTCGACTTGCATATGGGGCGTCGATCCTCGAGCGGGGGCGCCGTTGGGCGCGGTAGGTCCTGCGAGCTATAGCAGATTTTGGACCGGAGGCGATGTGGCGTGGATTCTCGGCGGAACGGCCGTGATGACCCGAGGGCCTCGGCGAATTCGACTTGCTCATCGGCGGTCGGTCCGACTATATATTCAGATAGGCTGAAGCCACAGCCACGGCATAGAAGAGTGAGCCGGCTCATTCCGACAAGCGCATGAGCGTCGGCGTGAGCCTCGGGAGTGAGCCGGCTCCATCTAAGTCGGGATAATATCTTTGTTTCAGCCGCTATATGCGATTTTGCTCGACGGCGGCTTCCTCACAAAAAAGCTATACGCCAAGCTGGAGCGACATCCGACGGCCGACGATATCGTGGCCGAATGCGAGCGGCTGCAAAATTTGCAGGCCGTGAAGAATTATGAATTGCTTCGGATCTATTATTACGACGCTCCGCCTTCGGCGGACTCGGTAACGAAACCCGTGTCTCGAACACGTATGAATCTCGCGACGACCGAGCGCTTTCGGTTGAGCCAATCGCTCTATGATCAATTGGTTCTGAAGCCGCATTTCGCGCTGCGCATGGGTGAGACGCGACTCTCGCCCGACAAATGGCGGATCAAGCCGCGAGTGGCGCGATCGCTCGTGTCCGAGCAGCGCGCGCTCGGCGATGACGATTTCGAGCTGGATTTGTCGCAGAAGGGAGTCGATATGCGTATCGGCCTCGACATGGCCCGCCTCGCTCTGCGCGAGACAGTGCGAGCCGTCGTCGTGGTCCGGAGATTCGGACTTTGTTCCGGCGTTCAAATTCGCTCGTCGTGAGGGCGTCAAAGTCATTTTGGACCCGCTCGGACATAATGTTCGAACCGAATTGAGGGCTCATTCGGACGTCGTCGTGACGAATTGACCCCGAGCTTCTCGCCATCTCGGCGAGAAGACGATTGCTTCTCGCCGCCAGCCCCCTCCCTTGTCGCCTCCGCCCGTCCGACTTATAGACCTCGCTGCGGCCGTACCCTCAGTGAGCTCACGACCATGGAAGACGCGTCCTCGATTCTGATTCCCGCCGCCGTCGGCGCGCTCATCGGCGTGGCTTTCGCCTTTTTCGCGCGCTGGTCGGAGCGTTATCCGCAGGCGGGCTCCCGCCGCGCGCTGGCCTATGGGCTCATCGCCACGGCCGCGCTCTATGTCGGCTTCGCCTTCGCCTCGGACAATGCGAAGGCCTGGTTCGGCATTGAGATGACCGGCCTCGCCATTTTCGGCTCCTTCGCGCTGCTCGGCCTCGTCGGCTCGCCCTGGTGGCTCGCCATCGGTTTCGCTCTGCATCCCTTCTGGCATCTGCAGTTCCATTATCTCGGCACGGGCTCGGAGTTCACGCCGGCGTGGTTCACGCTCGGCCTCACCGGTTTCGATCTGGCCGTCGCCGCTTATGTCGTCTATGCCATTCTGCGCGGCGCCGATCCGCAGCTCCAGCGCAGGCCGCGGCCCTCCGCGCCTTCCGCCGCCGGCGGCGAGGAAGAGGAGCCGCAGCGTCCGCTCACGCGCAATGAGCGCCGCGTCGCCAAAAAACCGCGCTGAAACCACGCCGCAGAGAGGCTCCGATAGATGAACGCTCCCGCCGATTTCACTCTCCGTCACGATTGGACGCTGGAGGAGATCGTCGCCATCCACGACGCGCCTCTGCTCGAGCTGATCGCGCGGGCGAGCGCGCTGCACAGCCGCTTCTTCGATCCCAATGACGTGCAGAAGGCGGCGCTGCTCAGCATCAAGACAGGCGGCTGCCCGGAGAACTGCTCCTATTGCTCACAATCGGCGCATCACCGCGAGGTCAAGCTCGATCGCGTCGAGCTGCTGCAGGTGGACGAGGTTCTGGACGCCGCCGCGCGCGCGAGGGAGGCGGGGGCCGATCGCTTCTGCATGGGCGCGGCCTGGCGGCAGGCGCCCAAGGGCGAGCGTTTCGACGCTGTGCTGGATATGGTGCGCGGCGTGCGGGCGCTGGGAATGGAGGCCTGCGTCACCCTCGGCATGCTGGACGACGGCCAGGCCGAGCGCCTCGTGGAGGCGGGCCTCACCGCCTATAATCATAACCTCGACACGGGGCCGGAATTCTACGGCGAGATCGTCACCACCCGCACCTATGAGGATCGGCTGCAGACGCTCGCCGCCGTGCGCCGCGCCGGCATAGAAATGTGCTGCGGCGGCATTATCGGCATGGGCGAGAGCGTGCGTGACCGCGCCCATATGCTGCAGGTTCTCGCCTCCTTCGATCCGCATCCCGAAAGCGTGCCGATCAATGCGCTGGCGGCCATAGAAGGCACGCCGCTCGAGGGCCGACCGCCGGTGGATTCGCTGGAACTGGTGCGCATGATCGCGACGACGCGCATTCTCATGCCGAAATCCCGCGTGCGCCTGTCCGCCGGCCGCTCAGGCCTCTCGCGCGAGGCGCAGATCTTGTGCCTCGTCGCCGGCGCCAACTCCATCTTCTATGGCGAGAAGCTGCTGACGGCCGGCAATCCCGGCCTCGACGCCGACGCCGCGCTCTTTTCGGCGCTTTCCGCGCAAGGGCAGGGAACCTGCGCGGCGAAGCAATAGGCGCCGCACGGGGAGAAAGAGCGGGGAGAAACTGATGCATGGGCAGGACCGCTTTCTCCTCGCCGGCGTGATGGGCTGGCCGATCTCGCATTCACGCTCGCCCAAAATCCACAATTACTGGCTCGCCCGCTATGGCCTCGTCGGCGCCTATGCGCCGCTCGCCGTAGAGCCGGGGCGGCTCGAGGCGGCGCTGCGCGCTCTGCCGGCGCTGAATTTCTCGGGCTGCAATCTCACCATCCCGCATAAGGAGGCTGCGCTCTCCATTGTCGATGTTCTCGACGCCAGCGCGACGCGCATCGGCGCGATCAATTGCGTGGTGGTGGAGGAGGACGGAACGCTCGTCGGCCGAAATTACGACGGCTTTGGATTCACCGCCTCGCTGCGCGCCGCCGCGCCCATGTGGCGGGCGGACGCCGGGCCGGCGGTGGTGATCGGCGCGGGCGGCGCGGCGCGGGCCGTCATCGCCGGCCTCATCGATTCCGGGGCGGCGGAGGTGCGGCTGTTCAATCGCACGCTCGAGCGAGCGCAGAAGATCGCCGCCGATTTCGGCGCTCCCGTCACGGCGCATCGCTGGGAGGAGCGCGCCGAGGGCCTCGCCGGCGCCGGCCTGCTGGTGAACACGACGAATCAGGGCATGGTGGGCGAGCCGCCGCTCGATCTGGCTTTGGATCGCCTGCCGGCGGAAGCGCTCGTCTCCGATATCGTCTATGCGCCGCTGGAAACGCCGCTGCTGGCCGCGGCCCGCGCCCGCGGCAATGTCGCGGTCGATGGGCTCGGCATGCTGATTCATCAGGCGCGGCCGGCGTTCCGCGACTGGTTCGGCGTCATGCCCGAGGCGACGCCGGAACTGCGCGCGCTGATCGAGGCGACGCTGTAGAGATCAGAGCGCTCCGCCCGGCCGCGTCGGCCGGACGAGGAGCTTTTCCGCAGGCTCACGCCACGAAGGCGGAGACGGCGAAGCGGAAGGGCGACCAGCGGCTCGACAATTCGACCAGCTCATTGGCGCGCTTGAGGAAAGTCGTGTAGCGCTCGCTCGCGAAGCGCGATTGCGCCTCCAGCGCGTCGCCCACCGAGCGCGCTTGGCCGAGGGCCAGCGCCAGATCGAGGACGGCGGCGGCGTTCTCATTCACGAGATCGAAAGTCTTCAGCGACCAGAGGCTCGGGTCGAGCGGCTCGGCCTTGGCAGGCGCCGTCTCGATCGTCGCGGCGAAGATGGTCACGGGCGCGACCGGCGCTTCGGCGATCGGTTCCGCAACGACCTCGAGGGCGGGTTCCGCGATTGTCTCGAGGACAGGCTCAGCCGCCGTCTCGAGCGCCGGCTCCGGCGCTATGTCGAAAACAGGCTCCGGCGCCGTCTCGGCGGGGACCTCGATGGCGGCGGGCTCCGCCGGCGTCAGCGCCAGCTCGACAGGCTCCAGCGCCGCGGTCACGGCCTCGATCTCGGCGGCCTCCAGAGCGGCGGCGACAGCGTCGATCTCGACGGGCGGCGCGGCTTCCAGCGAAGCGGCCTCGGGCTCGTCGTCGTCCAGCGCGTCCTTGAGGGTGATCGGCGGCTCCTTCGGCGGCGCCGGGCGCTTGGAAGAACCTCTCGTATGGGTGGCCATCGCTTCGGGCTCCTTTCGTGCTGGTGTCGGCAGTTTGATGTCGCGCCCGAATCGCCTTCGGCGCTCGAAGCTCCGCGGAAACGCCGCTCTACTCGACGCTGCCTCTACTCACGACGCGCCGCAGCGCGCTTCGTCGAGGCGCCGCGCGCCGAAGGCGCGGCGCCGTCGGCAAATCACTTGCCGGTCGTCGCTTTTTGCAGCGCGGCGCCGAGATCCTTGGCCTGGGTCTGAATCGCCTCGACCTGGCTCTTCACATACTCCGCTTGCAGCTGGAGCACCTCTTGGGGGTCTTTCGCGCGCAGCAGCTTTTGCGCGAGGTCGAAGGCCGCGTTCACATTGGCTTCGGCGTAGCCGAGCGCTTTGGCGCTCACATCCTTGGCCCCGACCTGGAAGGTGGCGGTCGTCGTCTCGACGGAGCCGATCGCCTTATGCGCGGCTCCGGCGAATCCCTCGAACGCCTTGCGCGCCTGCTCGACGCTCTTCTCGGCGAAGTCGCGGACTTCGTTCGGTATCTGGTAGATCGGTTCGCTCACGAATGCTTCCTTCTGGTCGGGTCGGCTGCGCCGCCCGTCGGCCGAAGAAGGGGCGCCGGCCGACCGCCTGCGGCCGTCCATCGCGCATCGCGATCGGGACAGGCGCCGCCGAGCCGAATATGGCTCAACTCATGTTGCATTGCAACATAATTATGGTCTAGGGGCGGCGCGTCCGTTCATCATGAATCGCCGAAGCTTGTTAAAATGTCCTTCGCCGCATAGACCAAGCCGTAACGAACCTTTAAGTTTCATTTAACCGATCCTTCACCTTCGATCGGCCGCGACGCGCGTTCCGCGCCGTTTTGTTCCGCGCCGCTTCCGGCGCTTGTCGCGTCTGAAGAGGCGCTGTCGAAATGAGCGAGCACGACAGGATCGAGAGCGAGGCGTTCGCCGCGCAGATCGGCGCCGATCCGGCCTTCGCCGCGCTCGAGGCGTCCGGCGCGCCGATCGTGGCCGCCGCGGGCGAGCCGCTGGCGATCGTCTACGCAAATGAAGCGGCGATTTCCGTCTTTGGCGGCGATCTGGTCGCGCTCGGCGACCGGCTGTTCCGTGGGAGCGAGCCCGGCGCGCGCCGGCTGCGCGAGCTCGCCGCGGCGGAGAGCCACGCCGCCGCGCCGCGGCTCGAGCGGCTGCGCTTCTCCTTCGGTCCCATCGCGCAGACGGCGACCGTTCTGTGCCGCAGGCTGACGGCCGAGGAGACCGGGCCGATCTTTCTGGTCGCAATGCTCGGCATGCGCTCCGCCGCGAGTGAGGCTCCGCTGGTTCGGCCAGAAGAAGCTCCTGTCCCGGCGGCCGTGATCGTAGAGCCGGAGGCTGTGGCCGAACCTCCGGCCGCCCCATCTCCGGCTGCTCCATCTCCGGCTGCTCCTGCGATCGAGCCGCCGGCCGCCCGTCCGCCGCGGCCGGAGCGTTTCCTCTGGCGCTCCGACGCGGAGGGACGCGTGCTCGACGTCACCGCCGCGCTCGCCGATGTGGTCGGGCGCGAGAATGGCGACATCGCCGGACTCTTGTTTCTAGAGCTTGCCGGCCGGCTGCGGCTGGCGCCGGACGATCGCCTCGCCAATGCTTTCGCCTCGCGCCGTTCCTGGAGCGGGGTCGAGCTCGATTGGCCGCTCGACGGCGGCGGCGCGCGCGTTCCTGTGACGCTCGGCGCTCTGCCCGTGTTCGACGACGGCAGCCGTTTCGGCGGCTATCAGGGCTATGGCGTGCTGCATATGGATCGGCTGCGCCACGAGGCCGAGCCCAAGTCGGAACCAGAGCCGGATTTGGCGCCGCCGGCGGAGGAGCCCGCCGCCGCGCTGGAGCCGCCGGCCGAGGCCGCGTCCCCGGCCGAGATGGAGCAGACGCCGGCGCTCATCGGCGCCAAGATCGTGCCGCTGCGGCCGCTGCCGCGCCTCGAGGAGGCCGCCGCCTCCATCGGCGAGTCGCTGTCGCCGAGCGAGCGCACCGCTTTCGACGAGATCGCCCGCGCGCTCGCCTCCGCCGCGCAAAAGCCGGCCAAGGGCTCGGTGCGCGATTTGTTCGAGACGATCGAGCAAGCGACCGGCCAGCAAGCTTCCGGGGGGCAATCCGCGGGGCAGGCGGCCGCCGTCTCGGCGGAGCCCGAACCTGTCGAGGAGCATGAGGCCGCGCCGCTCCACGAGGCTCTGCCCTCCAATGAGAACAGCGCCTTTCCCGGCGATCTCGCGCGCGCCTCCGCTCTGCTCGATCGGCTGCCCATAGGCGTGATGGTCGCGCGCGGCGCGGAAGTGCTCTACGCCAATCGCACGCTGCTCGATTATCTCGGCTACGGCGACGCTGCGGCGCTATCCGGCGATGGCGGAGCGACGCGGCTCTTCTCCGGCCGGCGCCCGCCGACCGCGGCGGACGGAACCGCGGGCGGGGTCGTTGAGCTGCTCGATTGCGACGGCGAGCCGCTGGAGGCCGATGTTCGGCTCGAGCCGATCCAATGGGACGGTCTGCCCGCTACTCTCGTCACGCTGCGCAGCGCAGATTCCGTCTCCGCGCCGGAGAGCGCGCGCGCCGGCGCCTTGCGCAAGGAGCTGGAGAGCCGCCGTCATGAGGCGGAGGAGCTGCGCGCGACGCTGGACGCGATGGGCGACGCCGTTGTGGTGGTCGACGCCGAGGGCAGGCTGCGCAGCGTCAACGCCGCGCTCGGCCGGCTGGTCGGCGGTGAGCCGCGCGCGCTGCTCGGCTCCGGCCTCGCCTCGCTATTCTGCGACGCCGATCAAGGCCTGGTCGCCGATTTTCTCCGTCGCCCGACGAGCTGCGATCTCGGCGAGGGGCTGCAGGTGCAGGCGCGCGCGCGCAATGGTCAGCTGATCCCCGTGCAGCTGACGCTGGCGCCGCTCGGTCCGCCGCCGGAGCAGAGGCGTTGCGTCATTCTTCATGTCATCCGCCGCCGCAGCTCGGATGACGAGCTCGAGGCCGCTCGCCGCGAGGCCGAGCGCGCCAGCGCCGCCAAGACCGATTTCCTGGCCAAGGTCAGCCATGAGATCCGCACGCCGCTCAACGCCATCATCGGCTTCGCCGAGGTGATGATGGAAGAGCGCTTCGGCCCGCTCGGCAATGAGCGCTACAAGGAATATCTCAAGGACATCCACACATCGGGCGAGCATGTGCTGAGCCTCGTCAACGATCTGCTCGATCTCTCCAAGATCGAGGCGGGCAAGTTCGAGCTGGACGTCGAGCGCATAGACGCCAACGCCGTCATCTCCGAATGCGTGTCGATCATGCAGCCGCAGGCGAACCGCAGCCGTGTGGTGATCCGCCTGTCGCTGTGGCCGCGCTTGCCGCGCATCCTTGCCGACGGCAGGTCGCTGCGGCAGATATTGCTGAACCTTCTGTCCAATGCGGTGAAGTTCAACGAGGCGGGCGGGCAGGTGATCGTGTCGAGCGCCTTGACCGACGCCGGATATGTGGTGATCCGCGTGAAGGACACAGGGATCGGCATGTCCGAGAATGAGATCGAGACGGCGCTCGAGCCCTTCCGCCAGATCGGCTCGTCGCGCGGCGGCACGGGCCTCGGCCTGCCGGTGACGAAAGCGCTGATCGAGGCCAATCGCGCCTCCTTCTCGATCAAGAGCCGCAAGAACCAAGGGACGCTGATCGAGGTCGCCTTTCCGCCGCCGCAGGTGCTCGCGGCGGAATAGCGAGGCCCCGCCGGCGCCGCGCCGGAAAGGGGACTTCGATGAGAGCGTCGGATATCGTCTGCATGGATGAGGCGTTTCGCTTGGCGAAGAAGAGCTTCGACGAGGGCGGCCTGCCGATCGGCTCCGTGCTCGCCGAAGGCGCGCGCATACTCGGACGCGGCCATAATCGGCGCGTGCAGCAGGGCGATCCGATTCTGCATGGCGAGATGGATTGCCTGCGCGACGCCGGACGCCGCGCCTCCTATCGAGAGACGACGCTCTACACGACGCTCTCGCCCTGCATGATGTGCGCGGGGACGATCGTGCAATTCAAGATTCCGCGCGTCATCGTCGGCGAGAACAGGAATTTCGGCGGCAATGAGCAGTTCCTGCGCGACCATGGCGTCGAGGTGATACTGCTCGACGATGCGCGCTGCCGGGAATTGATGCGAGACTATATCGCGGCCAATCCGTCGATCTGGAACGAGGACATCGCCGAAGACGCGCCGCGCGGGGGAGCCGGGGGACAGTGACAGTCGATCTCAACGCCGATCTCGGAGAAGGATTCGGAGCCTGGCGCATGGGCGACGACGAGGCCATGCTCGACCTCGTGACCTCCGCCAATGTCGCCTGCGGCTATCACGCCGGCGACCCCGACATAATGGCGCGTTGCTTCACGCTGGCGAAAGCGCGCGGCGTCGCCATTGGCGCGCATGTGTCCTTTCCCGATCTCGCCGGCTTTGGCCGGCGCCGCATTCCCTATTCCGCCTCGGAGGTGGAGCGTCTCGTCGCCTATCAGATCGGCGCGGCGCAGGCGCTCGCGCATTACAGCGGCCATCGTCTCACTTATGTGAAATGCCATGGCGCGCTCGCCAATGTGGCGGAAGTCGAGCCGGAGATCGCATTCGCTGTGGCGCAGGCGACGCGCGCCGTCGACTCCAGCCTCACTCTGCTGGCCATCGCCTGCAGCGAGCAGGTGGCGGCGGCCGAACACGCCGGCGTCGCCATCGCGCATGAGGTCTTCGCCGATCGCGCCTATCTCGATGACGGACGGCTGAAGCCGCGCGGCCAGAAGGGCGCCGTGATCGACGACCCGGACTGGGCCGCCGCGCGCGCGCTGGCCATGCTCGAGGAGCAGGCGATCGTCACTGAGAGCGGCAAGCGTCTGCCGACGCCGATCGACTCCATCTGCGTGCATGGCGATACGTCGCACGCCGTCGATATGACGCGGCGCCTGCGCGCGGCGCTGGAGCGCGCCGGCTATCAGCTCCTGCCCTTCGCGCCCTCGGAGACATGAGGCGATGCGCACCGCGCCGCGCTGTCTCGACGCCGGCGAGGCGGCGCTGGTCGTCGAATTCGGCGACAGCGTCGATCCTGCGATCAGCGCCGAAGTGCTGGCGCTCGACGCCGCTCTGCGCGCCGCGCCGCTCACTGGAATCGTCGAGACGGTTCCGACCTATCGCTCGCTGATGATCCATTACGATCCGCTGACGCTCGCCCGCGCCGCGCTCGTCGCTCATGTCGAGGCGCTGGAGAGATCGGCGCAAGAGAGCGCTGCGCCGAGCCTCCGCTGGATCATTCCCTGCTGCTACGCGCCGCCGCATGGCGAGGATATAGCTGCGGCGGGCGAAGCGCTGTCGCTTTCTCCCGAGCGCATTGCGGAGCTTCATTCAGGCGCCGATTTTCGCGCTTACATGTATGGGTTTGCGCCGGGCTGGTGCTATCTCGGCGGCCTGCCTTCGGCGCTCGCCGTTCCGCGCCGCGCCTCCCCGCGCGGGCCGACGCCGCGAGGGGCGGTGCTCATCGGCGGCGGCCTCTCGCTCATCGGCGCCGATCCCATGCCGACCGGCTGGTATGTCCTCGGCCGCACGCCCGAGCGGCTTTTCGCGCCGGAGCGCGATCCGTCCTTTTTCGTCGAGGTCGGCGATGCGCTGCGCTTCGAGCCGATCGACGAAGCGACATTTCGCGCGCTCGAGGAGAAGAGCGCGCGCGGCGAGATGATCGCGCGGCGCGAGGCCTCCGCATGAGCGCGCGGCTGATTATTCGCGCGGCGGGGCCGGGGGTGACGCTGCAGGACGCCGGGCGGCGCGGCAGCCTGCGCTTCGGCGTCACGCCCGCTGGCCCGATGGACGCGCGCGCCTTCGCCGCCGCCAATCTCGCGGCGGGCGTCTCCATGGGCGCAGCGGCGATCGAGGTCTCGCTCGGCGGATTGGAGCTGACGGCGGAAAGCGACACCATCGGCCTCGCCATCGCCGGCGGCGAATTCGACATTCGCCTCGATGGCGCGCCGCTTCCCTTCGCCTGCGCTCTCGCGCTGGAGCCCGGCGCGCGTCTCGTCATCCGCGCGGGGCGAAGCGGGGCGTGGTGCTATGTCGCCATTGCGGGACGCATCGATCTGCCGCCGACGCTGGGCTCGCTCGCCACACACACGCGCTCTTTCATGGGCGGGCTCGAGGGGCGGGGCTTGCGCGCCGGCGATGTTCTGCCGCTCGCCGATCTCGCCTCGCCGCCGCGAGAATTGCAGGCGCTCGAGGCGCCCTGGCTCACCGCCTCGGAGCAGCCCATCCGCGCCGTGCTCGGGCCGCAGGCGGATTATTTTTCGCAAGAGGCGATCGGCGAATTTCTGTCGGCGCGCTGGCGGGTCGGGCAGCGCAGCGATCGCATGGCCTATCGGCTGGAGGGCGCGCGCCTCGCTCACGCCAAAGGCCATGACATCGTTTCGGATGGCGTGGCGCTCGGCGCGATACAAGTTCCCGGCGACGGCGCGCCGCTCGTGCTGATGGCCGATCGCCAGCCGACCGGAGGCTATCCGAAGATCGCCAATGTCATCGGCGCCGATATCGGCCGTCTCGCGCAGCAGCGGCCGGGCGAGGCGTTTTCTTTTTCCGCGGTTTCGATCGAGCAGGCCGTCGCGGCGCGAAGGGCGCTGAGCGAGGCGATGGCCGTTGGCGTATGCCTGCAGCCGTTCAGAGGGGAATTGTCGACCGAGCTGCTGCTCTCCGCCAATCTCGTCGGCGGCGTCACTGACGCCTATTTATCGATGGAAAAAGAGTAGGGATCGTGCCCTCCCGTAGGGCCTCGTCCAGCGGCTGAATGACCTACTCTTGCAACGGTCCCCACGACGGATCGGACGCGTAAGACGGCGTCGGCACGGGGAATTCCGAGCGGCCGAAAATATCGACCATGAAAATCTTCGCGCCGCCGCTGCCGCCGGAATCGCGGAAGAACATCAGGAACAGGCCGTTCGGCGCCCAGGTCGGGCCTTCATTGTGAAAGCCCTCGGTGAGGATGCGCTCGCCGGAGCCGTCCGGCTTCATCACGCCAATGCCGAAGGAGCCGGAGGATTGCTTGGTGAAGGCGATGTAATCGCCCTTGGGCGACCATACCGGCGTCGAATAATGGCCCTGGCCGAAGGAGATGCGCCGCGCGCCGCCGCCGCCCGCGCCCATCACGTAAATCTGCTGCGAGCCGCCGCGGTCGGATTCGAAGACGATCTCGCCGCCGCTCGGCGAATAGGAGGGAGAGGTGTCGATGGCGTTGGTGTCGGTGAGTCGGGTCGTCGTGCGCGAGCGTATGTCCATCGCATAGAGATTGGTGGCGGCGCCTTGCGACAGCGACATCACGATCTTCTGGCCGTCCGGCGAGAAGCGCGGCGAGAAGGTCATGCCCGGAAAATTGCCGACGACCTCGCGCTGGCCGCTTTCGATGTTGAGCAGCAGCACCTTCGGATCGGCGGAGCCGAAGGACATATAGGTGACGTCTTGCGAAGAGGGCGAGAAGCGCGGCGTGACGACGAGCTCTTCGCCGCGGGTCAGATAGCGAATATTGGCGCCGTCCTGATCCATTATCGCGAGGCGCTTCCGGCGATGCTCCTTCGGCCCGCTCTCGTCGACGAAGACCACGCGCGTGTCGAAGAACCCCTTCTCGCCGGTGATCCGCGTGAACACCGCGTCCGAAACGAGATGCGCGACGCGGCGCATATTGGCGGAATCGGTGACATATTGCTGGCCCGCGGCCTGCTCGCCGGTCGAGACGTCGAAGAGGCGGAACTCGGTCTTGAGCCGTCCGTCCGGGCTGCGCTGCGAGCGGCCGGTGACGACATATTGCGCATTGAGCGTGCGGAAGAGATCGAGATTGGGCGTGGCCTCGGAGCCGGCGGGCTCCGGGACGGCGCCCGGCTCTATGGGGCGCAGAAAGACCGAGCGCTTGAAGTTGTTGACGATGACGCTCGTCACTATGCGCGCCGCCTCATCGCCGGAGAAATTCGTCACCGCGACGGAGACCGGCTGAAAGCCGCCGCCAGCGCGCAGATCGAGCACGCGCGCCGCGCGCGCCGGCGCGGCGAGGAGAGGCGAGAGGGTCGCGCCGGCGAGAATATGGACGGCCGAGCGGCGGTCGATGTGAAACGTCATGAGAGGGTGGTCCTGGGCGTTTTCGAATTTTCGAAGGCGAAGAGAATGACCGTCGCTACATATCCTCCCTCATGTCCAATTCCGTGACGCGCCAATAATCGTAATAGGGCGCGAAGGCGGCTGGAATCGGCATGGGGCTGCAGCGGCGCACGGCGCCGAGCGCCTGCTCGCCGCGGCTGTGCTCGACGGGATCGGAGGAGGGGTTGAGCAGGCGCGGCGCGCCTTCCAGCGCGCCCTCCCGCGACAGGCGGAATTCCACACGCGGCACATAGGTCTGCGCATTGATCGACAGCGACGCCTGCCAGCAGCGGCGATAATGCTCCACCGTATAGGCGTCGATCTGCGCCTGCAGCGTCGGCGACATGCGCTGCGCGCTCGCCGTCGGCGCGCCGAGCGAGGCGGTCTTGGTCAGATCGGCGCCGGTCGCGGCGCGGCGTTGCGGCGCCTCATGGCTCAGAAGATTGGCGATATTGGCCGCGTCGAATTTCGATTTGGGCGCGGCCTCGTCGCCGGATTTCGGCTTGGCCGGCGGCTTGTCGGATTTCTTCTTTTCGTCAGAGTCGCTCGGCGCGCCCTTTTCGGCGGCCTTCTTCTTCTCGAGGAGCTTGGCCACCTCAACGACCTTCAATTGCTTGCTCGCCGGCTCCTTCGGCTTCGCCGTCTCCTTCGGCTTGGCTTCTTCCTTCTTGGCCTCTTCCTTCCTGGGCTCTTCCTTGGGCTTCGGCTTCTCGGGAGGCTGCGGCGTCTCCTTGGCCTCCTTCTCGGGCTTCGGACGCACGGGGGGCTTGGGCTTCACCACCTCGGCCTCTTCCGGCTCCTCGCGTTCGGGCGGCGTCGGCGCGGGCTTGGCGCGCTCGGGTTTCGGCGGCTCGGGCTTGGGAGGCTCCGCCTTGGCCGGCTGCGGCTTCGGCGGCTCGGGCTTGGGCGGCTCGGCTTTGGCGGGCTCGGCTTTGGGTGGAATGGGACGGAGGGGTGGCTCCGGCGTCGGCGGCAGAGCGGCGACGCGTTTGGGCGGAGGCGGGGCCTCGGGCTTGTCCTCCGGCTCCTCGAGCCGCGGCTTCAGCGGCGGGGGCGGGGCGGCGACGTCCTTCTTCGCCTCGGCGAGCGGCGGCAGCGGCTTGGTCTCGTGCTGCTCGGCGATCTTGTCGGCGCGCTGGACGGGCTTGATCTCCTTGGCGGCCTTCTCGCCCTTCATCACCTGATTGATCTGCGCATCCGTGACGATATCGACCGGCACGGTCTCCTGCGCATCATCGAATTTCTTCGTGTCCGAAAAGGCGATGAGCGTCGCCAGCAGCAGTCCGGCGTGGACGGCGGCCGATACGACGAGGCCAGGTTCGGAACGCGAGGGCTTCAACGCTTCCCCTCACTTCTTGTCCACTTCGGTCACGAGAGCGACCTTCTTGTAGCCGGCGCTCGTCACCATCGACATGATCTCGGCGACGCGGCCGTAATTCACCGTCTTCGAAGCGCGCATATAGATGCGTTCGTCGAAGCCCGCTTTGGCGGTCTCCTTCAGACGGTCGAGCAGCTGGCCGATCTCGATCGGCTGATCCATCAGAAAGATCTGCCCTTTATCGTCCACGGCGATGGACAGCGGCTTCTGATCGATATTGAGCGGCCCGGCCTTGGTCTGCGGCAGATCGACGGCGACGCCAGTGGCGAGCAAGGGCGCCGCCACCATGAAGATGATGAGCAGCACCAGCATCACGTCGATGAAGGGCGTCATATTGATCTCGGCCATGGCGCCATAACGCGGCGTTCCGCGCCGGCGGCGTCCCGAGCCCTTGCGTCCTGCGGCGACCGACGCTCCCATTCGCGCTTCTCCCGCTCAGGCCGCGCGATCACGGCCGGACTGTCCGGCGTGCTGATCGATCTGGCGCGACAAAATGGCGGAGAATTCGTCGGCGAAGCTCTCGAGCCGCGCCTGGGTGCGGGCGACGTCGCCCTGCAGCTTGTTATAGGCGACCAGCGCCGGAATGGCGGCGAAGAGGCCGATGGCGGTGGCGAGCAACGCCTCCGCTATGCCCGGCGCGACGACGGCGAGCGAGGTGTTCTTGGAGGCGGCGATGGAGCGGAAGGACGTCATAATGCCCCACACCGTGCCGAACAGGCCGACAAAGGGGCCGGCCGAGGCGACTGTCGCCAGCACCAGAAGATTGGATTCGAGCTTCTCGACCTCGCGGGCGATGGAGACGTCCAGCACTTTGTCGATGCGCGCCTGCAGGCCCATGAAGGAGGCGCCGGCGTTTTGGAAGGAGCGCTTCCATTCGCGCATGGCGGCGATGAACAGGCTGCCCATTCCGGCGGCCGGGCGCTCCTGCAACTTGGCGTAGAGATCCTCGAGCGAGGAGCCGGACCAGAACACTTCCTCGAAGCGATCCATGGCGCGGCGCGTGCGCGAGAACAGCAGCACTTTGTTGACGATGATCGCCCAGCACCAGACCGAGGCCAGCAGCAGGCCGACCATCACCAGCTTGACGACGATATGCGCCCCCCAGAACATGCCCCAGATGGACACCTCGGCGGCGGCGCCGGAGAGCGGGGCGGCGATTTCGGCTGGATTCATGAAAGTCGTCCTCGGAAGTCGCGGGGTCGGCGGCGAAACTCTGGCGGCGAGCGGCGGAATTCTCGGCTCCCGCCCGCGCCCGGACTAGAGGCGCGGATAAAGGCCAATCACGTCGCGCTCGCTCCCGCAGCGCCGCGCCGAAGGCTGTGGAGCCCGAGCGGTATGGAGCGTGAATCCGCCGAGATTTTGTCCTGGATGCGCCGCACAATCAGAAAATATGAGCGGAAGGCTTAAGGGACCGTAAAGGTCACGCGCCGCGCGGCATGGCGACCGCTGCGAATTTCTCGCGCACTTCGGCCGGAAGCCTTCGCGGCCGGCCGTTTTCCACCGCGGCGATCCTCACTTGCGCGGAAACCAGCGTCTCCTCGCCGCGCATGACGCGCTGGTCGAGATCGAAGGAGGCGCCGGAGACCTCGCGGACGGTCGTCGCCACAGTGAGGAGATCGTCCATTTGCGCGGGCTTGCGGAAATCGATCGTCATGGCGCGCACGACGAAGAACAGGCCGCCCTGCGCCTCCAGCAGCTCGCGCTGGCCGAGGCCGAGATCGCGCAGCAGCTCGGTGCGGCCGCGCTCCATGAAGCGCAGATAGGAGGCGTGGTAGACGAGGCCGGAGAAATCCGTGTCCTCGTAATAGACGCGGACGGCGAGAGTGTGCGGCTCGGCTATGGTCATTTGGTCGGCGGCGTCGATCGGCGGCGCGAGAGGAAAGGGCGAGTCATGCCGTCACTATACGACAAGAGCCGGACGAAGAGCAGGGGATCGTCGCCGTCTAATCGTCAGGGCGCGGTCCCCTCGGGCGCTCGGCCAGAGGCCGTGGGCGACGGCGGAGCCGCAACGGCATTGTCCACACAGAGGAACGTTTTCAGGTCCCGATGCTGGTTCAGGCCGCATTTGGCGCGCCAGCGAAATTCTCCGGTCATGTTCCGCAGCAACAGCTCACTGGGCGTTTCGACGCTCTCGCTCATCTTATCGAATGGTCGGGATGTCGTCGGCGGTGAGGATGGCTCAGTCGTTATGCATCGACGCTCGAAGAAGCTGTAATGTTTGCCGGGCTCGCAGATCGGCCGCGTCAGGAACTTCGCGGTCAAGGGCGACCCATCGAGCAGGTCTTGCAGGCTCTGAGTTTTGTGCAAACGTTCCTTCGCTGCATCTTTCAAATAGTCCAGCGAAGTCGGTCGCGCGTCGGATACGCAGTTTCCGGCGGCGGCGTCATAATGGCTGGCCGCAGGACAGCCGAGCGCAAGCGGCCTTTGGGAGGGCTTATCGAGTGGATTCGAAGAGGCGCTCGAGCCGGAGGCGCATTGTTTCGTTTTTTCGTCGAAATGGAAGCCTGTTCCGCAGCCGGCCATCGATTTCACGACGTTTAGATAGAGGTCCCTCGGGTGCGGCACGCAGCGGCAGAACTCGTAGACGACCAGCCATCCCGCGCCGAGCGAGAACAGCAGGCCCGCCGTGTAGATCACCGGATTTTTTTCCAAAGATTTGAAGCAATAGCCGATGGTCAGGATGAAAGTCGCGCAGACCAGCAGAGCGATGATCGGCGCAGCGAAAAGCCCTGCGAGCGACTCTACCGCAAAGGGAGCGCCAGTGCTCAGGAACGCCACGATTTCTTGGACGAGCTTTCCGCCCATTGGTGCATCCGCAGCAAACAATTTTTTTGTAAAAAGCGATCTGTGCCTCATGCTATGGCATTTTGCGGCCTCGCGCCAGCGGCCGACCCGGTTTGCAGGAAAAACTGCGATCCTGGCGGTTACGCTGCGCCGCAATATGTAATATAAATACATAATGTGGTCCGGCGAGGGAACGATGGTGAAGGCTAGGCGATGAACAAAGAGCTTTGCATCCTCGTCTGCGGCGTCGGGGAAAGGGCCTCCGCGGTGGCGAGGCGGCTGATCGGCGAGGGCTACGCCACTGTGCTCCATCAGGAGCGGCCGCCGCGGGCGCTGCGGCGCCGCATGTGCTACGCCGACGCTTGGTTCGACGGAATCGCCACTCTGGGCGGCGTCGAGGCGCGCCGCGCCGACCGGCCGACGGAATTTCTCTGCGGCATGCAGACCCGGCAATTTCTGCCGCTTCTGCTGCGGCCTTTCGACGAGGTGGTGGAACGCTGGCCCTGGGACGTCATCGTCTCGGCGCCGGACCATGACGGCCGGCCGACGCGATCTCTCGCCAATGCGGCCGAGCTGACGATCGGCGTCGGCTCCGGCTTCGTCGCCGGCGCCGATTGCGATCTCGTCATCGCGACCGATGGGCTCGATCCGGGCGCCGTGCTGCGGGCCGGAGACGCGCCGCCGAGCCGCCGCGACGCGGATCGTCTGGCGCTGGACTATTGGGATGTGATCGCGATGACGGAAGGCGCGCTCGCCGCGCGCAAGACGATCGGCGAGCGTGTCGAGGCGGACGAGATTTTGGGCTTCATCGGCGAGGAGCCGGTGCGCGCCCCGGTCGCCGGCCGAATCAGCGGGCTGGCGCGACCGGACCAGACGGCGCCGGCGGGCGCGCCGATCGCGGAGATCGCGACATCGGACCGCGCGCCCGTCGCCGGCGTTTCCGAACGCAACAAGCTCATCGCCCGCGGCGTCTCCTTCGCCGTGGAGATGGAGGCGGGCGGCTGGACGCCGGTCTCGATCGGCTCGCGCTGACGCCTTTCCTGTAATAAGCTCCGGCGCATATTTTTGGCGCCGGCGATCGATGTGGCGTTCAGCCGTCGAGAGACGGCGCGCCGCGCGGATTTTTCGTCATGAGACCTTTTTTCTCGCTGACCTTGCTGGTCATCGTCGCTCTCGTGCTCGGCGGGGTCCCGCGCCTGTGGAACTTCGCGCAGGCCGCTTTCAACGATCCGCGATGGCTGCCGGCTCTGGCCGCCGATTCGCCCGTGCATTTCGAGCCGGCGGCCGAAGGCTGCGCCACCATTGTCGGCCGCATGCTGCCGGAGGCGATTCGCAGCGTCGAGGATGCGCATGGACGCCCTTTCGCCGAGGCGCCCATTGTCGGCGTCTATGGCTCCTATGACAATTACGCCAAGGCCAATGGCATGGGCGATCCGCGCATCGCCGCTGTCGCCTTGTCCGGCCGCGTCGTGCTCTCGCCGACTCTCTGCGGCGCGGAGAGCGCGCGCCTCGCGCCGGTGCTGACGCATGAGCTTTCGCATGCCCATTTTTACGGCTGGCGGGGGCTATGGGCCGAGCGTCCGCCGAGCTGGTTCGTGGAAGGCCTCGCCGTCATGATCTCGGGCGGCGCCGGCGCGGAGGAGATGAGCGAGGAAGAGGCGAGGGCGCGCATTCGCGACGGCCATGCGCTCATCATGAGCGAGCAGGGCGTCTGGCGGGATTTTTCGTCCATCGCCTTCGCCGACGAGCGCGGCGGCGATTTCGCGCGATTCGATCTCCTCTACCGTCAGCGGCTGGCCTTTCGTCAGGCGGCCATGTTCGTGGCCTGGCTGAAGGCGCAGGACGAGGCGGGCTTCGCCGAGCTTTTGCGCCGGCTGGAGGAGGGAAAGGGCTTCGCCGCGGCTTTTTCCGCGGCGTTCCGCGCCGATTTGCCGACGCTGTCGCGCAGTTATCTCGCCACGATCGGCGGTTGAGGCGCGGGGTGACACGGCCTAGCTGATCGCGTGCATCGCCAGCGCATAGGCGATCCAGATAAATCCGACCGAGGACACGACGAAGCTCAGCGCCGTATAGGCCTTCCACAAAGGCTTGCTCCAGAAGTTCGGATCGAAAGCCGCGATGGTGAAGACTGTCGGATTGGAGAAGCCGCCGATCGCCACGCACCAGCAAGCAATGACCGGCAGCTCG
Source organism: Methylosinus sp. C49 (assembly GCF_009936375.1). Lineage (GTDB taxonomy): Bacteria > Pseudomonadota > Alphaproteobacteria > Rhizobiales > Beijerinckiaceae > Methylosinus. Next base: position 2,335,058 of record NZ_AP022332.1, read on the forward strand.
ACGCCAGAGCCATAGAATCCGACGCCGAACAGCGCCATCAACGCATAGTCGACATGCGCTCTTATCATCGTCTTATAGTCGATGACGAAGCTGTCGACGGCCTTTATCGGGAACCATTTCGCGAATGTCATCAGCCACGCCGTCGCAATGAGCGCCGTGATGCAGGCGGCGGAGCCGATCAGAAGGATTTTCATCCGAGCTTCCTCGAGTTTTTTTATGCACAGAGGACGCTTTCTCACCCGTCGGCGCACCTTGTGTCTCGGGAGATTCGCCTAGTCGCCTTTAGGTGATTTTCCCGAATATGCGCAGCCGCCGTCCTGCTCGGCGCGCCGAGCATCGTCATGGCGCTCGAAAGGCGCGCTTCCCGGTCTCGGCGGTCTCGAGGCGCAATATGGTCGTCGCGAGGCGGTCGTGCGCTCGCCGACCGACGAGCCGGGGTCGCGGAGCGCCCAAATGGGACGCTCGCGCTACGCCACTGAAGTCATGAGAAAATTTGGTCGGAGTGAGAGGATTCGAACCTCCGACCCCCTCGTCCCGAACGAGGTGCGCTACCAGGCTGCGCTACACTCCGATCTGGCGTCCGCGAAGCGGTCGCCGCTGGTCGAGGCGGGTTATAGCTTCAGGTTCTCCGACCTGCAACAGCTGTTTGCGCACTATCTGCAGCCGATCGGCCGCTCACCGGCGCTCGAGCCGAATATATTGGAAATCCGCCTCGTCTTCGGCCGTTCGCGGCGGCGTCTCGCGCGCCGTCTCGCGCCATTCCGCCGGATCGAGCGTCGGAAACAGCGCGTCGCCGGCGACCGTCAGCGCCACCTCGGTCAGGTGAATCACATCCGCCTGAGGCAGAAAGGCGGAATAGATCTCCGCGCCGCCGGCGACGATGATCTCCGCCGCGCTCATGGCTTCCGCGAGTTCGGCGGCGAGGCGGAGCGCCTCCTCGGGGCTGCGCGCCGCATGGGCGCCCTCGGGGCGAAATCGCGGGTCGCGCGACAAGGCCACGGTCTCGCGGCCGGGCAGGGGGCGGCCGATCGAATCAAAAGTGCGTCGTCCCATGAGCAGTGGCTTGCCCCATGTGATTTCGCGAAAGCGCGCGAGATCGCTCTTCAGCCGCCAGGGCGTGCGCTCTCCCGCGCCGATGACGCGATTGCGCGCCACGGCGGCGACGAAGACCAGTTTGGGCGTCACGGGCATCGCGCCTCCTCGAACCGAGCTTTGCGCTCGAACGCGAACGTTCGAGAAAATTCGTTCTAAATGAAAAATTAGAAGAGTTTCCGATTTCATGAGCGGCGGAAACCGATTCTGCCTTCCGGCCGCGCGGCCCTTTGCCGCAAGGTCGGAGCATTCCTATATAGATGGCGCCCGAGTGATTCCTCATCTCTGGGCGAACCGCTCGAGGATAGTCATGTCGACTTGGACATCGAACTCCAAATCTTTGCCGGCGCTCGCGCTCGCCCTGCTCATCGCCTTCGCCCCGGCGCTCGCCGAGGCCAAAATGGGCGGCGGCGCGAGTTCGGGAAGCCGCGGCTCGCGGAGCTATTCCGCGCCGCCCGCGACGACAACGGCGCCGCGTCCGGCCGCGCCCATGGAGCGCAGCGTGGCGCCGCAGCCCGCGCCTCAGCCGCAGGCGCAGCCCTCGCCCGCCGCGCCGTCGCGCCCGGCCGCCGCTCCCGCCGCCAGCCCGCTCGGCGGCTCCTTCGGCCGCGGATTGCTCGGCGGCCTCGCCGGCGGCCTGCTCGGCGCCGGCCTGTTCGGCCTTCTCTCGGGCAATGGCCTGATGGGCGGGCTCGGCGGCCTCGCCTCCATCATCGGCCTTCTGGTCCAGATCGCGATCATCGCCCTTCTGGCGCGGCTCGCCTTTCAATGGTTCGCCAATCGCCGCCTTGCCGGCGCGATGGGCGGCGCCGGCGGCTCGCGTCCGGGCGCCTTCGCCTTCACCGGCGGCGGGACGGGCTTCGGCGGCGGCGCGGCCGCCCCACGTCACCCGACGAGCGAGCCTTTGAATCTGCGGCCGGAGGATTTCAGCGCCTTCGAGCGCGTGCTCGCCGACGCCCAATCCGCCTATAGCCAGGAGGATATCGGCCGGTTGCACGATCTCGCGACGCCGGAGATGGTGTCTTATTTCTCCGACGACATTCGCGCCAATGCGCGCGAGGGCGTCATCAACCGCATCTCCGAGGTGAAGCTGCTGCAAGGCGACCTCTCCGAGGCCTGGCGCGAGGGCTCGGACGAATATGCGACCGTGGCGATGCGCTTCTCGCTGATCGATCTCTTCATCGATCGCGCGACCGGCAAGATCGTCTCCGGCGACGCGACCCAGCCGACGCAATCGACCGAAGTGTGGACCTTCCGCCGCCCCGCGGGCGAGGGACCGCAGGCCTGGAAACTATCGGCGATCCAGCAGACCGCGTAAACTTCATTCGCCGCTGCGATGAAGAAAAGCGCCCCTCGATGGGGCGCTTTTTTTTCGGGGCTAACTCAGCCGACCGTTTCGAGGACAGGGGCGGCGGCAGCTGCTTTCTCCCTGGCGAGGAAGAATCGATAGGCGTCGGCGATGCCATCCTCGAGGGAAATTTGCGGCGTCCAGCCGAGCGCGCGAAGCCGGCTCGAATCCATCAGCTTGCGGGGCGTTCCATCGGGCTTCGTCGCATCGAGCGCCAGCCGGCCCGAGAAGCCGACGGCGCGCTGCACGGTCTCCGCGAGCTCGCGAATCGTCACCTCGGAGCCGGCGCCGCAATTGATGTGCTCATAGCCGTCGTAATGATCGAGGCAGAAGACGACGCCCCGCGCGAGATCGTCGACATGCAGAAACTCGCGCAGCGGAGTCCCGCTGCCCCAGACGACGACCTCGTCGCGACCGGCTACTTTCGCCTCGTGGAACTTGCGAATCAGGGCGGGCAGCACATGGCTCGTCTGCAGGTCGAAATTATCGTTTGGCCCGTAGAGGTTGCAGGGCATGACAGAAATGTAGCTGCGGCCATATTGCTTGCGATAGGCTTGGCACAGCTTGATGCCGGCGATTTTTGCAATCGCATACCATTCGTTGGTCGGCTCCAGCGGGCCGGTCAGCAGCGCGTCCTCGGTGATCGGCTGCGGCGCGAATTTCGGATAGATGCAGGACGATCCGAGAAAAACGAGGCGATTCACCCCTGCCGCATGGGCGGAGTGAATGATGTTGGTCTCGATGGCGAGATTATCATAGATGAAATCGGCCGGATAAGTGTCATTGGCGTAGATGCCGCCGACTTTCGCCGCGGCGAAGATGATCGCATCCGGGCGATTCTGCTTCAGCCAGACTTCCACGGCGATCTGATTACGGAGGTCGACCACGGAACGGTCCACTTTGAGGACGGACTCTCCTCTCGCCTCGAGATGCCTGGTCACGGCGGAGCCGACCATGCCTTTATGTCCGGCGACCCAAACTCTGCGCGTGCTCGCCATATCTAAAATATCCCCTCGGAGCCGAGGCCATTTACATGCTCGGGATAGAAACCAAGCATTTCTACAGCAGATCTGGGTCTCTACGCAAATAGAAATTGCAAGAAAAGGCCAGTGCAGCTCATAAAGCGCCGGCGCGGAGAGGGCCAGCGCGCGAACAATCCTGCTTTCGGCGACGGCGCGAGGCCTTTTGCCCCGCAAGGCTGTGCGCGATCTCGAATTGGGGCGCACGAGCGATATGCTCCACTTGACCCATACATTGCTTCGATGACAGAACGCTCGCGCGGCGTCGTCTCTCTCTCCCTCTGAGAGGCGGCTACGCGGCGCCGGCGGACTTGCTTTTCGACGAAGCCGAGTTTTCGGAGCTGCTCCCGCACTGATTTCCTACCGAAACGCTCGCGCCGTCACGCTCGCCACTCGACGTCGGTGCGGATGTGCGCTGCCAGGGTCACGCGATGAAGATACTGATTGATCTGCAATGCTGTCAGACCGAGGCGCAATCCCGAGGAATGGGGCGCTATTCTCTCTCTCTCGCGAAGGAAATCGTCCGCATCGGCAGTGAGCACGACTTCATGTTTCTGCTCAACCGGCATTATCTGGACAAGTCGGCCGATCTGATCTCGGAAATCGCGAAGCTGGACGATCTCGGCAATGTGATTCTGCACGACTACCCCAGCGTGCAATATGATTGGCACGAACGGCAGAGGCGCGAGCAGGTCGCCAATGTCCTGCGCAATGATCGCATCGAGACGGTCAGCCCCGACGTCTATCACATATCGAGCGTCTTCGAAGGCGAGAGCGTTTATGGCGCCGCGGCGGCTTTCATCGACTTTCCCAAGCCGCCCATCATTCGATCCGCCACTCTCTATGATTTCATTCCGCTGCTCTATCCAGACAAATATCTCACCGATTGGCAGGTCGCTCTCTGGTATAAGCGCACGTCGAGCCTGATCCCGCAGCTCGATGTCGGCTTGGCCATATCCGATGCGACGAAGAAAGACGCCGAGCGGCTTTTTCATATGAGGCCGGAGCGCGTCGTCAATATTTTCGGCAGCGTCGCGGATCACTTCCGCATCCTCTCCGCCGCTGAGGCGCATCGCGGGGCCATATGGCGCCGCTTCGCCCCCGGGCAGAAATTCATCCTCTATGTCGGCGGGCCGGATTTCCGCAAGAATCTCGATGGGGCGCTCGAGGCTTTCGCCATCGCCAACAAGGAGCTGGCGGATAAATACAAGCTCCTGATCGTCTATGACATCAAAAGCGCCGAGGCGCTCGCTCTGCGCGAGAAGGCGGCGCGCCTCGGCGTGGCGCCGCTCGTCGTGACGACGGGCTTCGTGTCGGATGAGGAGCTCGTCGAGCTCTACAACGCTGCTTCGCTCTTCGTCTTCCCCCCTCTCTACGAGGGGCTCGGTCTTCCGGTGATCGAAGCGATGCGCTGCGGCGCGCCCGTGCTCGTCGGCGACAATTCGAGCCTGACGGAGATCGTCGACGATCCGGCCTATCGTTTCGATGCGGAAAAGCCGGCGGATATGGCGAAATCAATGGCGCGCGCGCTCACCAAGGAGGGCGAGCTGCAGCGCATGCGCGCCTATTCTCGCGAGCGCGCCGCGCTCTTCACCTGGGAAAAGAGCGCCCGCCGCGCGCTCGACGCCTGGGAGGAGACCTACGCCGCGCGCAGCGGACGCAAAACGTCGAGCGTGGCCGGGCGCGTTCCGCGCATCGCGATGTTCACGCCGCTTCCCTCAGCGAAAACGGGCGTCGCCGATTACAGCGCCGAGTTTCTCCCCGCGCTCTCCAAATTCGCGTCCTTCGAGATTTTCGTCGACGATGTGGCCGAGGTCGAGACCAATTTCGACGACATGCCGATTTGGCACCACTCGCAATTCCCATTCAAGGCGCATCTCTACGACGCGATCGTCTATCAGCTCGGCAATTCGCCGTTTCACCACTATATGCTCCCTTATATCGAGAGCTTTCCCGGCGTCGTCGTCATTCATGACGCCTATCTCGGCTATTTGTCCTATGATCCCGGCGATCCCGACGCCTTCATCCGTCGCATGATCCAGGAGCATGGAGGTCCTGCGCGCGCCATAGTGCTCGCCGGCGAGGGCGGCGACCGCACGGCGCGCGCGCTCGTCGACGCTCTGCCCTGCAGCGCCACGTCGACGCATCGCAGCCTCGGCGTCATCGTTCATTCGCGCTTCGCGCATGATGTGCTAGTCGCCGCCTCGCGCCGCGCCGCTGCTCCCAAAATCGTCGTTCTGCCGCAGTATCGCGCCGGGGCGGCGCGCAAGAGCCGGCCGAGCCGAGCCGAGGCGCGGGAGGCGCTCGCGATCCCGCCGGAGGCGCTCGTCATTATCTCGCTCGGCCATGTCGCTCATACGAAAGGCGTGCTCGAGCTGATCGAAGGATTCAAGCGGTCGATAGCGGGGCGATCTGGCGACGCGCGGCTGCTTCTCGTCGGCGAGCTCGAAGGCGGCGTGAATCACGACTCGCCGTATGCGCGAGAGGTATTGCGCGCCATCGCCGGACGGTCCGATATCCAGATCACCGGCTATGTCGAGAAGGAGATCTACGATCTCTACATTGTCGCCGCCGATATCGGCGTCCAATTGCGGACGCTGACCCGCGGCGAGACCTCGGGAGCGATCCTCAATCTGCTCATGAATGGCGCGCCTTTCATATATAATCGCATGGGGCCGTCTGCGGAGCTGCCTGCGCAGGTGGCTGTCGCGCTCGACAGCTGCCAGCCAGAGTCCGTCGTCGAGGCGCTCGATGCGCTCGCGGGCGATCCTGCGCTGCGGCAGGCCTACAGCAAGGCGGCGCTCCGTTACTGCGCGGAGGTGCTGAATCCTGAAAAGATCGCCGAAAAATTCGTGCGATCCGTCGTTGCGATGACCGAGCACGCCGAAACTTGCGGTCCGAAGACGGTCAGCAAGACGATCGCTCGTCTCTTGCGGGACGCGCCGATCACGCAGGAGTTCGTTCAGGAGATCGCGCGTTCTTACGTTCGGCAGGAGCGCTCCGAACTCGCGCCGAGGCTGCTGATCGATGTGACCCACATCAGGGAGGGTGATCTCAAGACCGGAGTTCAGCGAGTTGTGCGTGAAATCACGCGCGCCGCCTACACCTGGGACGATGCGCGTCTGCGACCGCAGACCTTCGCTTATACCGAGGCCGGCCTGATCTACGCCGATGACTATGCGCAGAGCTGCGGCGCTCGCGCCCCGGTCGAAGTCGAGAATGTGCGGTTCGGCGTCTTGGATATTCGTCCTTTCGATAAAATTTTGATGGCCGATGGGACTTGGCATCTCGCCGACTGGATGCGAGAGCCGATCGATCGTCTCGATCAGATCGGCGGCGCGGCGTTCGGACTCGTTCACGACATTTTGCCGCTGCAACATCCCGATTTGTTTCTCGACCATGTAAAAATTTCGGTCGCCAACTGGCTGACGCTGTTGCTCGAGAAGGGCGCCGGGCTGATCTGCACATCGCAGAGCGGCGCCGATGGTCTCATTGAATGGATCGAGGGCAGCGGGATCACGCCACGGCCGGGGTTGCGCATCGGCTACGCGCGGCTCGGCGCCGATTTCGCGTCGAAGGCGCAAGCGTCGGCTCCGGTCACGGCCGTCACCGCCGGACTCGCCGATCGCGAGAATTTGTTCCTGATGGTCGGCACGATAGAGCCGCGCAAGGGGCACGACTATGTTCTCGACGCTTTCGAGCGCCTATGGGCGTCGGGCGTCGATGCGACGCTCGTCTTCGTCGGAAAGGCCGGCTGGAGCGTCGATGAGCTGCTGCGACGCTTCGACAGCCATGAGGAGAAGGGAAAGCGCTTCTTCTACCTCGGCTTCATGCCGGAGGCCGACGTCGCGCGGCTCTATCAGAGCGCGGCGGCGACCATCGTCGCCTCGATCGCGGAAGGTTTTGGTCTGCCGATATACGAGGCGGCGCATTTCGGCTCGCCGCTCCTGCTCAGCGACCTTCCGGTTTTCGCCGAGCTCGGCGGTGAGCATGCGCGCTATTTTTCGGCCGGCTCGGCCTCGCAGCTGGCCGCCGCCGTGCGCGAGCAGCTCGCGAGCGGTCCTACGCCCTCGAAAGGAATCGCAATGCCATCGTGGAACGATTGCGCGCGCCGCATTTTCGAGTTCTTGGATGGAAAGCACACCTATCGGCAGTTTTGATCGCGCCCCTCTCGCGCAATCTTGACTGTCTCGGGCAAATTCGTTTTTCATTCGCCGAGAGCTACGGAGAGCGGCATGACATTGATCGAATGGCTGGGGCGGATGATTGCCGTTCGTACTTTTCGCGACAGGGAGGTCGCCGCGCATAGTTTGCGATTTGGCGGCAGTCTCGCCGGCGTCGTCGACGAGGTTAGCGCCAAGCGTGTCCGCGGCTGGATCTATGACGCCAAGCGGAATGAGCCGGTTGTGCTCGAAATTCTACTCGACGGCGAGGTGGTGCAGAGGACCAAGGCAAATCTGTATCGGGACGATATCGCCGAGCGGGTGGGCGGCAACGGTCTTCATGGTTTCGACTGCGAGGTGACCGCCTTCGCGACGCCGAGCGCGACAATGCGTTCGGTGCAGGTGAGGGTGGCGGATCGGCCGCAATATCAGCTGGGGACTTTCGATCTCGAGCCGAACAGATCGCCTTTGGAAATGCCGTCGCCAGACGTCCCGCAGGCGCTGCATGATCGTCTCCAGCATATATTCAGCCATATCACCGCGGCGCACGAACACTCGCTGCGCCGTTTCGACGCGATTCAGGCGTCCTTCGATCGCTTGCAGTCGACGCCACGCATCGCTGCGATAGGCGGCGGCGACGCCGACAGCGGGTCCTTGCTCTACCAATACCCGCGCAGCGCGATTTCCGGCGTGGGCCAGTTTCGTCTGCCGCTCACCGACGACGTCGAAACCACGCTGTTCCAAGCTCGGCTCGAGGTGGATTTGATGAAGGAGCGGCATTTTTCGTGAGGCGGGTGAGGGGGAGTTCGCGCTTTTTACAAGCGCGCGTCCCCCTCGATAATCATCTGAGACGGCCTTCGGCAATCGCGCTATAAAGGCTTTCGGGGTTGCATAGGTCAGCCGCGGGTAGCTGTAACATCACACCGAAGTGATGATCATGCGTGTTGAACTCGCACCGATCAATCATCTCCGCTTGTTCCGCCGATTGCGCAAGCGTCATCAAATGCGGGTCATGTGGGATAAAGCATGATCGTCGTTGCGAGTAGACGAATTCTCCGTACCAAGCGAACTCGTAAGGGGCGATCTCGATCAGGCCAACGAATCCGTTCACGCCTCGGCTATGCGCGAATGCGTCGAGTTCTGCCGACAAATCGGAGTTGAACATGCCTGTGCAAGATATGTAGGCGTTCGTGCTCTCGGTGTGGTTCTCCATCACCGTGCAAATTCTATTGAACGATTCTGAAATATTGACGATCTTGCCGTCGAGCCAACCGTCCTCATTGGCATTTCGAAGCCGATCAAAAAAATCAGTTTTGGAAGTCGCTGCTGCTGCAGTATAGATTGAGCCATCGCTCAAAAGCGACGAGTAGTTGAATTTTTTCGTGAATAGCATCGTGCTATCCATGGTAAGATAGTTCGTGGCAATTTTCAGCTTCGAAAAGCACAGCTTTATCAACTGTTGAATATGCCACCCAGACATTCCGGGCGATGGCTCGATATTTGCAGCCGCTAACACCCACTCTTCAGAAAGAATATTGGGGAATCGGGAGATCTGACTATTGTCGATCTCTGCAGCGAAGGCGTCAATAAAGATAGATAGGTCGCTTTCCGGGACGACAATATAGAAGGGATGCTTGGTTTCGGTGAATCTGCACCAAGAGCGATAAAGCGTGACAGTCCACCTCAAATCTTTTCTATATGATTTATTAAGTATAGAAAAATCATGCATATACTTTGTTTGCTGAATTTCGATCGAGTCGAGGCGAATATTTACGCCTTCTGGCACAAATATGCCGACTTCCAAACCCTCCTCATCCTCGGAATTGACATAGACAAACGACGCAAGCGTTGCTTGATCGTGGCTGATTCCGGCTAGCAGAGACTGCTTGTATCGGCCGAGGCCGGTCGAATCGGAAATTTCTAAAAAGCTGTCATCGAGGCCGGACAGCCCGAAATTCTCACCTTGAACTTTAATGAGATAGACGCCCTTCGCTAGGCGGAATCTCGGACTGCGCGTCAGGCAACCGCGGCGGCGCGACGAAAAAATGAAATGGTCATAGGTCAGACCGGCTTCTGACCCAATCAGTTCGATTCCGGCTCGGAAGCTCGTAACCGAGCTTTCCGGTCCAGCCTCATTCATGAACACGGATTGTTGCAAACAGACCTCCTCGTGACATGCCCTGTCGTTTACTTTTCTTGGTAGTGGTACTATCGCCTTGAAGGCGGCCGCAAGAGCGACCAGCATTGAGGGAAAGACTGTCGGCAATTTCCTAGCATCAACCATATGGCGTCCCGGAAGGGATTCGAACCCCTGACCTACGGTTTAGGAAACCGTTGCTCTATCCTGCTGAGCTACCGGGACTTCGCTCCGATATCTACAAGAGCTCAGGGCTTTTGAAAAGGCGGGGGCGTCACAGGGGTCGCTCACATGCGGCCGGCCGGCAATCCCTGCCAGCGCGAGAAGATGCGGTCGATCTTCGTCGCCATGATGACGTCGTTCTCGTGCAGGCCGCCAATCTTTTTCGTTTGCAGCGAGATCGTCGCATAGCCCCAGCCGAAGGCGATGTCCGGGTGATGGCCTTCGGCCTCGGCCAATTGCCCGATCTGGCGGACGAATTCGGCCGCCTCGCGGAAATTGCCGAAGCGAAAGCCGCGTTCGATGCGGCGCGCTTCGTCCATCAGCGTCCAGTCCGGCGCGGCGGCGAGCAGCGTCTCCGCCTCGGCGCGCGCGAGCGGCGGCACGCCGCCGCGGCAGGGGGTGCAGGTCTTTTCTACGAGGGTCGTCTTTTCCGAAAGGGTCGGCATTTTCCTCCTCCTTCTCAGCGGTCGATTTCTCCGAAGACGATATCGAGCGAGCCGACGATGGCGGCGACATCCGCCAGCATATGGCCGGTCGAGAGCCGGTCGGTCGCCGCGAGATGGGCGAAGGAGGGCGGGCGCAGCTTGCAGCGATAGGGCTTGTTGAGCCCATGGGAGACGAGATAGACGCCGAACTCGCCCTTGGGCGCCTCCACCGCCGCATAGACCTCGCCGGCGGGCACGTGGATTCCCTCGCTATAGAGCTTGAACTGCTCGATCGTCGCCTCCATCGAGCGCTTCATCGCCTCGCGTCGCGGCGGCGTGATCTTGCCGTCGAGGACGGCGACGGCTCCCTGTCCATCGGCGGCGCGCAGCTTCTGGACGCATTGCCGGATGATGCGGACCGACTGGCGCATCTCCTCCATGCGCACGCAATAGCGGTCGTAGCAATCGCCGTGGCGTCCGATTGGAATGTCGAAATCCATCTCTTCGTAGCATTCATAGGGCTGCGCCTTGCGCAAATCCCATGGCGCGCCGCAAGCGCGCAGAAACACGCCGGAGAATCCGAGGCCCCAGGCCTGCTCGAGCGTCACGGCGCCGATATCGACATTGCGCTCCTTGAAGATGCGATTCTCGGTGAGCAATCCTTCGAGATCGTCGCAGCTCGCGAGGAAGGGATCGCAAAAGGCCTCTATGTCGTCGATGAGCGCTGGCGGTAGATCCTGATGCACGCCGCCGAAGCGGAAATAATTGGCGTGCATGCGCGCGCCGGACGCGCGCTCATAGAAGACCATCAGCTTCTCGCGCTCCTCGAAGCCCCAGAGATTGGGCGTCAGCGCGCCGCAATCGGAGGCCCAGCTGGTGATGTTGAGCAGATGCGAGAGCAGCCGTCCGATCTCGCAATAGAGCACGCGCACGAGCTGGGCGCGCCGCGGGACGGCGAGGCCGAGCAGGCGCTCGGCGGCGAGGCAGAAAGCGTGCTCCTGATTGATCGGCGCGACATAATCGAGCCGGTCGAAATAGGGCAGGGCCTGCAGATAGGTTTTGTCCTCTATGAGCTTCTCCGTGCCGCGATGCAGAAAGCCGATATGCGGATCGGCGTGGACGACGACCTCGCCGTCGAGCTCCAGCACCAGCCGCAGCACGCCATGCGCGGCCGGATGCACCGGGCCGAAATTCAGGGTGAAGCTGCGCTCCTCGCCGGGCCGGGGGCGGGGCTGCGTTCTCTGTCCGAGACTCATCTGCGCCTCCTTTCGGCGGGAAACCGGATCGGCGCGGCGGCGTTATCACCCATCATCCTCGGTTTCGGGAGAAAGAGATGAGCGATCTTCTGCGTTGGGCCGTCGTCTTTCTGGTGGTCGCGCTGATCGCGGCCTTCTTCGGCTTCGGCGGCGTCGCCGGCACGGCGATCGACGCCGCGCGCATATTGTTCTGGGTGGCGATCGTGCTCTTCATCGTCGCCCTCGTCGGCGGCGTGCTGCGGCGCGGCGTCTGAGCGAGCCGGCGGCGGCGGCGCGGGAGCGTCGCCGCCGCTTCCCATCGTCAACGTGCCGCGGCGGCGAAAGTTGCCGCCTCGCGGATCGCGCGGCGCTATATTCCCTCGCGCGATCAGCGCGGGGAGCCGGCGCCTTGGACGATGTCGAGAAAGCCGTTTTCCAGCGCGCCCTCGGGCCGCTCGCCCCTTGGGCGGCGCGCCTGCCCGCGCTGCTGCGCGTTCCGCTCGACGCCTTCCTGCATTTCGTCGAGCGCGACGGCTTCGCCATTGCCAGCCATATCGCGCTCTCGACCTTGATGTCGCTGTTTCCCTTTCTCATCGTGGTGACGGCCTTCGCCGGCCTCATGGGCTCCAAGAGCCTCGCCGACGAGGCGGGGCGTCTGCTGCTCGACGCCTGGCCGCAGGAGGTCGCGGCGCCGATCGCGCGAGAGATCAAGCGCGTCGCGACGGAGCCACAGGGCGGCAATCTCACCTTCGGCGCGCTCTTTGCCGTCTACTTCGCCTCCAGCGGCCTCGAGAGCCTGCGCATCGGGCTCAATCGCGCCTATGAGGCGCTGGAGACGCGCAGCTGGTGGCTGCTGCGGCTCGAATCGATCGTCTATGTCGTCGGCAGCGCGGCGGCTCTGCTGGCGCTGTCCGTTCTCGTCGTGCTCGGACCGCTCATCACCGACGCCGCGGCGCGCTATCTCGATTGGTTCGCGCCCTTCGAGCAGATGGTCACTCTGGCGCGCTATGGCGTCGCGACGCTCATTCTGGCGCTCACGCTCTTCGCCATACATGCTTGGCTGCCGGCGGGACGGCGGCGCTTTGCGGACATGCTGCCCGGCGTGCTGGCGACGCTGCTGCTGTGGCTCGTCGCGGGCGCCGCCTTCGGCCGCTATCTCGCGGCTTTCTCGGAGCGCTATGCGCTGACCTACGCCGGCCTCGCCTCGGCGATGATCGCGCTCGTCTTCCTCTATTTCTCGGGAGTCATCTTCATCTATGGCGGCGAGCTCAACGCCGCCATCGTCCGCGCGCGCCGCGGCGCTAGATGAGAGCGCGAACAGCAAAGGGTCCGACCTCATGGCTCCACGCGCGCGCGCTTATTGGCAAGGCTATCTGCGGCTTTCGCTCGTCTCCATCGGCGTCGAGCTCTATGCGGCGACGTCGAGCGCCCAGGCGACGACGCTGCATCAGATCCATAAGCCATCGGGCAAGCGCGTGCGCTACGAGAAGGTCGTGCCCGGCGTTGGCCCAATTGACTCGGCCGATATCGTCAAAGGCTTCGAGATCGGCGACGATTCCTATGTCGTGCTGGAGCCGGACGAGCTGGACGAGATCAAGCTCGACAGCGGCAAGGCCATCGAGCTGGTGCAATTCGTCGGGCGCGAGGAGATCGATCCGCGCTATTTCGATCGGCCCTATTATCTCGCGCCGGAAGGCGACGTCTCGACCGAAGGCTATGCGGTGATCCGCGAGGCGCTGCGCCGCGCCGGCAAGATCGGCATCGGCCGGCTTACCATGCGCGGGCGCGAGAGCATCGTCGCGGTGACGCCGCTCGGCAAGGGTCTGCTCGTCGAGACCTTGCGCTACGCCAATGAGCTGCGCGCCTACGAGCCCTATTTCGCCGAGATCGGCGAAGGCGAGAGCGACGCCGAGATGGTGGCGTTGGCGACCGAGCTGATCGAGCGCAAGAGCGCGCCTTTCGACCCGAAAGCGTTCAAGGATTCCTACGCCGAGGCGCTGCGCGATCTCGTCGAGCGCAAGCGCGAAGGACAGGCGATCGTCACCACGGGCGAGGAGGAGCGTCGTGGTCCCGGCAAGGTGATCGATCTCATCGAGGCGCTGAAGCGCAGCGTCGGCGAGAGCGCGACGCAACCCGCACATGGCAAGGCGCGCGCCGCCGCGCCGACGAAAAAGGCGAGCGCGGCGAAGACGGCGTCGGCCAAGGCGGCGGCGAAGACAGGGCCGGTCAAGAAACGCGCGTGACCGCGAGAGGAGCGCAAATTGGGTCCATCCGCGCGCGCGTCATCGGCTCATCGCGCTTCTCCCCGCGAGCGGCCGCTCGCAGCAAAGGACGAGCGGCTCGCCGCCTATCGCGCCAAGCGCGATTTTCACCGCACCGCCGAGCCGGAAGGCGCCGCGCGGGCGCAAGGGCAGGGCGCCTATGTCGTGCAGAAGCATCGCGCGCGCCGGCTGCATTTCGATCTGCGCCTCGAGCTGGATGGCGTGCTGAAGAGCTGGGCCGTCACGCGCGGCCCCAGCCTCGACCCGAGCGAGAACCGTCTCGCCGTGCGCACGGAGGATCATCCGCTCGATTATGGGAGCTTCGAGGGAACGATTCCCAAAGGCGAATATGGCGGCGGCGAGGTGATGCTGTGGGATCGCGGCCGCTGGACGCCGAAGGGCGATCCGCAAAGCGGCTTTGACGACGGACGTCTCGAGTTCACGCTGGAAGGCGAGCGGCTGAAAGGCGGCTTCGCGCTGGTGCGCATGCCGCCCCGGGCGAAAGAGCCCAAAGAAAATTGGCTGCTCGTCAAAATGAAGGATGGGCAGGCCGACGCCGATCTCGATCCGGCGCGCGAATGGACGCGCAGCGTCGCGACAGGCCGCAATTTCGAGGAGATCGCCGATGGCGAAACCCACGCGCCGCGCCTGCCGAAATTCCGCGCGCCGCAGCTCGCGACGCAGGCCGCCGAGCCGCCCGCCGGCGAGGACTGGCTGCATGAGATCAAATTCGACGGCTATCGCGCGCTCGTCGCGACGGCGGGCGGCAAGTGCCGCGTCTACACGCGCTCCGGCCTAGATTGGACCACGAAATTCCCCGGCATAGCGGAAGCCGCCGCGCAATTGCCGATGAAAAGCGCGCTCATCGATGGCGAAATCGTCGCGCTGGAGGAGAGCGGCCGCAGCGATTTCGGCCTGCTGCAGAAGATGCTGGAGAAGCGCCCGCGCGCGCTCGTCTTCTACGCCTTCGATCTCCTGGAGCTCGATGGCGAGGATGTTTCCAATGCGCCATTGCTCGAACGCAAGAATCGTCTCGCGGCGCTGCTCGCCGAGCCGCCGGCGGCGATACGCTACAGCGGCCATGTGATCGGCGCCGGCGCGCGTTTTCTCGCGGAATGCCGACGCATGGGGCTCGAAGGCGTCGTCTCCAAGCGCGTCGATCGCCCCTATCTCTCGCGGCGCACGCGCGCTTGGATAAAGGTCAAATGCCTCGGCCGCGACGAGTTCGTCGTCGGCGGCTATCGTCCTTCGTCGAAGAAGGGCCGCGACTTCGCCTCTCTGCTGCTCGGCGAATTCGTCGATGGCGAATTGCGCTATCGCGGCCGCGTCGGCGCCGGCTTTTCCGATCGCGCTCTCGCGCAGATCGGCGCCGCTCTGCGCGCGCATGCGCGCAAGACCTCGCCTTTCGCCGCCGTTCCGGCGGAAATCGCGCGTCATGCGCGCTATGTGGCGCCGCGGCTCGTCGTCGAGATCGATTATACGGAGCGCACCAAGGAGGGAGTGCTGCGTCATCCGACCTTCATCGGCCTGCGCGAGGACAAGCCGGCGAGTGAGGTGAGTTCTCCAATGTCCTGCAATCCTCGCCCTCATGCTGAGGAGGTCGCGAAGCGACCGTCTCGAAGCACGAGGGCGAGATCCAGCAGCCAGCGCATGGAGGCTCCCTCATCCTTCGAGACGCGGCCTGCGGCCGCTCCTCAGGATGAGGGAGCCTCCATCCCATCGCCCCGCGAGCCGAAGCGAGGCCGGCGATGATCCGCCTCACCAACCCGGACAAGCCGCTCTATCCGGCGGCGCTTCATGTCACCAAGCAGAGGCTGGTCGATTATTGGCGCCGCGTCGCGCCTTTCGCTCTGCCGCATGTCGCCGGGCGGCCGCTGTCGCTGCTGCGCTGTCCCAATGGCGCGGCGCATGGCTGCTTCTTCCAGCGTCATCATCGGCGCGGCCTGCCCAAGGGCCTCATGGCCGCGCCTATCGTCGGGAGCGACGGCGAACGGGAGGAATTTCTCTTCCTCGACGATCTTTCCGGCCTCGAAGGCGCGGCGCAGATGGATGCGCTGGAGCTGCACATCTGGGGCGTGCGCTTCGATACGCTGGAGCGCCCCGATCGTCTCGTCTTCGATCTCGATCCCGATCCGTCCGTGTCCTTCGAGGAGGTGAAGCGCGCCGCGCGCGATTTCCGCGCTTTGCTGGAGGCGGCGGGGCTCGCGAGCTTCGCGCTGCTCACCGGCGGCAAGGGACTGCATGTCGTCGCGCCGCTGGATGACGCGCTCGACTGGCCGACCTTCACGGCTTTCGCCAGAGGCGTCGCCAGCCGTCTCGCCGCGGATGATCCGGCCCGCTTCACCGCAATGGCGACCAAGGCGCGGCGCCATGGCCGCATCTACATCGATTATCGGCGCAATGATCGCGGCGCGAGCGCTGTGGCGCCTTTCTCGCCGCGCGCGCGGGAGACGCCTTCCGTGGCGACGCCCGTCTCCTGGGACGAGCTCGGCCGCATAGAGCGCGCCGACTTCTATTGCCTCGACAAGGTCGAGCGCCGCCTCGCGGCGCTGCGCGCCGATCCTTGGGCGGGCTATTTCGAGCTGCGACAAGGCGTCTCGCCGGCGGCGCTGCGCATGTTCGCCGGAACGAGGCTATAGTTCTTCGCGTTTTTTTAAAAAGGCCGGCGCATGGAGACGACCGAATTGTTCCGCCGCCTGACGGTGGCGCTGGCGATCGGCCTCTTGATCGGCCTCGAGCGCGGCTGGCAGGCGCGCGAGGACGAGGAGGGCGAGCGCGCCGCGGGCTTTCGCACCCATGCGCTGGCCGCGCTGCTCGGCGCCGTCTGGGGCGCGATCTGCAATCAGACCGGCATAGGCGGCGCCGTCTCGCTCGGCCTCGCCTTCATGGCATTCGCCGGCGCGATCGTCCTGTTTCGCTATCGCGAGATCGTCCATGACGAGACCTTCGGCGCGACCACAGTGGTCGCCGCTATGCTGGCTTTCGCGCTCGGCGCTTTCGCCGTCGTCGGCGATGTCGAGGCCGCGGCCGCGGCGGGCGTCGTCACGGCGGGGCTGCTGGCGCTGAAATCGGCGAGCCATGGCTGGCTGCGGCGCCTCAGCTGGGTGGAACTGCGCTCCGGCCTGACGCTCGCCGCCATGACGGTCATTCTGCTGCCGCTGCTGCCGGACCGCGCCGTCGATCCGTGGAAGACGGTCAATCCGCATGAGATCTGGCTGCTGACCGTGCTGATAGCGGTCATCAGCTTCCTCGGCTATGTGGCGATGAAGGCGGCCGGCGGCGCTGGCGGCGTGGCGCTGACGGGAATAGCCGGCGGCCTCGTCTCCTCCACCGCGGCGACGATGACGTTGGCGCGCCTCTCGCGCGAGCAGAGCGAAGGCGCGCCGCTCTTCGCCGCGGGCGCTCTATTCGCCAACGCCACAATGGCGCTGCGCGTGCTCGCCGTCGTCGCGCTGATCGACATCGAGCTCCTCGGCGTTCTCGCGGCGCCCTTCGCGGCAGGCGGCGCCGTCATGCTCGCCTTCGCGCTTTTGTTCATGCGCCGCGCGGTCGCCTCTTCGACCGATGTGAGCCATGCGTCGAAGAACCCTCTCGATCTCGGCGCGGTGCTCCAATTCGGCGCGCTGCTCACCGTGGTCGCGATCGTGGCGCGTCTCGCGACCCGAATGGCGGGCGAGGCGGGCGCGCTCGCGGTCGCGGCGATCTCCGGCGTCGTCGACGTCGACGCCATTACTCTATCGATGGCGCGGCTCGATCGCGCGACGGTCTCGCTCGATGCGGCCGCGGCGTCGATCGGCCTCGCCGTCGCCGTCAACACGCTCTCCAAGGCGGCGCTGACATGGTGGATCGGCGGCGCCGGCCTCGGCTTTCGCGTCACGGCCGCTTCCGCGCTCGCGCTCGCCTGCGCCCTCGCAGTCGCGTTGCTCGCGCGCTGAGCGCGGAACCTTCGCCGGCCCCGCAAGTTTCCAGGGAAACACGGAGTCGAACCATGAAGATCAAGGACATCATGACCCGCGAGGTCTGTCTCGTCGAGCCCGATCAGACGATCTGCGACGCGGCCAAACGCATGGCCGATCTCGACATCGGCCTGTTGCCGGTCGGCGAGCACGATCGTCTCGTCGGCATGATCAGCGATCGCGACATCGCCTTGCGCGCCATCGCGGCCGGCAAGGGCGCGGAGACGAAGATTCGTGACGCCATGACCAGAGACGTTCGCTATTGCTATGAGGATCACGACGTCGAGGACGTCGCGCAGAACATGGCGGAGCAGCAGCTGCGTCGGCTGCCCGTGCTGGATCGCGGCAAGCGGCTCGTCGGCATCGTCTCGCTCGCCGATCTCGCCATGGATCGTGACGCCGGCCTCAGCGGCGCGACATTGCGCGGCGTCTCCCAGCCCGGCGGCCAGCATTGCCAGAGCGCACGCGCCGCCTGAGCGGCGAGAAAAGCAAACCCGCCTATTGGTCGGCCGAGGTCGGGCGCAAGAGCAATGCGCTGGACCTCGAGCCGGATGTCTTCACGCTGGACGATTCCCGCGCCATAGCGCGCTCGCTGAAGCGCTCGGCGGAAAAGAGCGCGCGCCGCAAGAGCGCGCCATTCCGCTCCGCAATGTCCATGCTCACCTTCTACATCAATCGCGCCGGCCGCGGCCTGCCAGCGGAACGCCGCCGCATTTTGGAGAGGGCCAAGACAGAGCTACGGAAAATATTCGGGCGCGCTTGAAGCGCGCGACGGTCAGCCTGGAAACGGGCCCAGCGCGGCTCTGATCTTCTCTGCCTGCGCCTTCAGCTTCTCGCCATCGGCCATGGTCCCCGGCGGCCGCAGCGCGACGCCTTCGAAGCGCGGCAGAATATGGAAATGCAGGTGGAAGATCACCTGTCCGCCGGCGCTCTCGTTGAACTGCTGCAAGGTGAGGCCATCGGCGCCGAAGGCGTCCTTGGCCGCCTTGGCGACATGCTGCACGCGGGGAATGAGCGCCGCGAGCGCGGCCGGGTCGATGTCCAAGAGATTGCGCGCGGGAACCTTGGGGATCACCAGCACATGGCCTTCGGCGCGCGGCATGATGTCCATGATCGCGAGCGCAACATCATCCTCGTAGACCTTATGCGCCGGAATTTCCCCGCGCAGGATTTTGGCGAACACATTGTCATTGTCATAGGCTGCGGCCATGGGGCTTCTCCCGTCTGAAATGTCCTGCTGTCCTACGGTTTCCACGATGATAGAGGCGGCGCGATCACTCCCTCTCCCCGTGAACGGCGAGAAGGAAGGCGGCGAGCATTGCGCGTCGCTAATCGCCATACTCGAATGGACGCTTGTTCTCGAGGCGGAACCGATGCGCCGGATAGACGCCGATGATCTCCAGCTCCTTGGAGAAGAAGCGCAGCTCGTCGAGCGCGCGGGCGAGCGGCGGCTCCTCGGGATGGCCGTCGACATCGGCGAGGAAGCGCGTCGCCGCGAATTCGCCGTCGACCATATAGCTCTCGAGCTTGGTCATGTTCACGCCATTGGTGGCGAAGCCGCCGAGCGCCTTGTAGAGCGCGGCGGGAACATTGCGCACGCGGAAGACGAAGCTCGTCATCGTCGGGCCATTGCCCGGAGCCGCCCATTTCGATGTCTTCGACAAAATGACGAAGCGCGTCGTGTTATGCGCGGCGTCCTCGACATTCTCGGCGAGAATGTCGAGACCATATATGTCGGCGGCGAGGCGCGGCGCGAGAGCGGCTTTGCTCTTGTCCTTCCACTCCGCGACCTCGCGCGCGGCGCCGGCGGTGTCGCCCGCCGTATGGGCGGTGAGGCCGAGCTCGCGAATTATCCTGCGGCACTGGCCGAGCGCATGCACATGGCTGTAGACGCCGCGCAACGTCTCGCGTGTCGCGCCGCGCGGCGCCATCAGCTGAAAATGGATCGGCAGAAAATATTCGCCGATGATGTAGAGCCCGGCGTTGGGCAGGAAATGATGGATATCCGCCACACGGCCGGCGATCGAATTCTCGATCGGGATCATGCCCAGCGCCGCGACGCCTTCGGTCACTGCCGCGAAAGCATCCTCGAAGCTGGCGCAGGGCAGGGGCTCGCAATCGGGATAGGCGTCCCGGCAGGCGATGTCGGAATTGGCGCCGGGCTCGCCCTGATAGGCGATTTTCGGCCGCTCGCTCATCGACGGCTCCGTTCGTCTTTGTCCTGCGCCTCGCGCAGTCGTTGCAGATCGGCGCTGGTATCCACCCCACGGGCGGCTTTGTCCAGGATCATGGCGTCGATGCGCATGCCGGCCTCGAGCGCCCTCAGCTGCTCCAGCCGCTCGCGCAGCTCGAGCGGGGACGGCGGCAAAGCGATGAAGCGCGCCAGCGCCGCCCGGCGAAAAGCGTAGACGCCGATATGATGATAGTCCGGCCCCTCGCCATGCGGCGCCGGGGCGCGGGTGAAATAGAGCGCGCGCATCCGCCGGGGCGCGATCTCGGCGCCGATCAGCTTGACGACATTGGAGTCGTCGCGCTCGCCAGCCGCGGCCGGGGCCGCGAGCGTGGCGATATCGACCGAAGGCTCCGCCAGCGGCTCCAGCGCGGCCGCCAGCGCCGCCGGATCAATGTCCGGCTGGTCGCCCTGCAGATTGACGATGACGTCATGCGCGCCTTCGGGGTCGAGCGTCGGGAGCGCCTCGCCTATGCGGTCGCTGCCGCAGGCGTGGTCGTCGCGCGTAACGGCCACGCGCCCGCCGGCCGCCGAGATGACGCGCGCGATCTCGTCCGAATCCGTCGCCACCGCGACCGGGCCGATGGCGGCGGCGAGCGCCTTCTCCAGGACATGGAGGATCATCGGTCGGCCGGCGATAGGCGCCAGCGCCTTGCCCGGCAGGCGCGAGGAGCCCATCCGGGCGGGAATCACGACGAGCGGGCGGCTCAATAAGCGTTCTGGTCTTCGCCGACCCAGCCCTTGTCGGATCGCACGAAATGGAGCGTGCCCTCGGCCTTCAGCACCTCGCCCTTCTGGAAGCTCTGGCTCGCCGCCAGGCCGAGATAGGCGCAGCGGCCGCGCGCGCGCTCGTTCGAGCAATCGGCCTCATAGGCCTCCGGGAACTGCACCTCGGCCTCATAGAGGAATTCATAAGCCTCGGCGCTCGGCGTCTTCAACGCGCGGCCGTCGATTTTCTTGAAGGAGATCAGCTTGCCGTTGACGCCCTGCTTGGAGAGCAGATTGCGCAGCACCTTGGCGCCGACGGCGTCATTGGGCTCGCGGCCGCCGCTGCAAGCGGCCAGCGCCAGCGCCGCCGCGCCGGCGAGCGCCAATCCGAGACCTCGAAACTTCATCGATTTTCCTCCCGCGCCGCTGACGGCGCTTCTGCTTGGCGGCGGATGGCGCATCCATTCCGACGGCCCCCGGCCGGGTGGGTTTGCCACAAAGCTCGATCCCGAGCAAAGGCGTCGTGGGAGGCGGCGCTGGCCAAGCGCGGGGTGGTGTCGGGGCTATTTCGTAATAGGCTGTTTTTATGGGCGTATTTTGAAACTTGTAGAAAATTTTGCCAGATGGTTGCATTTTTATGCAGCTGAGCTAACCTCAGCCATGCCAAAACGTGGTGCGCGTCAGGCAGCGTCGGGGTAAGAAGAATAAAGAACCCAAGGCGTGCTTTTGCGTTGGATGCGTATCGGCAGACAACTTCGAATACCCTGCGGAGTGCTCAGGTCCGCCGCATCTCCTGGGTCCGTGGGGTTGGCCGGCTGGCGTTGGTTGGAGTGGCCTCCTTAAAGCCAGCGCCAGCCGCCCGCCTTCGTTTCGGGGGAAACGAAGGCGGCCGCAGCCGGCAGGCGTGACGATCGAGGAATAATCTTCTCTCCGCCTGAAACGAAACGAGCCCGGAACGGAGAAATCCGTTTCCGGGCTCGTTTCGTTTCGGAAGCGTCCGAAAGTTCCGGGCGTCTTCGAGCTTCAAAGCCGCGTCGGCGGTCTCGCCCGGCGGCGGAAGAGGCGGGCTGGCCCGCCTCGCCTCACTTGATCTTGGTTTCCTTGAACTCGACATGCTTGCGCACGACGGGATCGTATTTCTTGAACACGAGCTTCTCGGTCTTGGTGCGGGCGTTCTTCTTCGTCACATAAAAGGTGCCCGTGTCGGCCGTCGACAGAAGCTTGATCTTGATCATGGCGGATTTGGCCATTGCCGTCAGTCCTGAACTTGTGAGGGGACACTCTCGCTCCGGTCCCGATCCTCACGAACCCGGCGGCGAATTGGCCGGCACCATAAGGACGCAGGCGCCATTGTCAAGGCGGGCGGCGGCGCACGATCTCGCCAAATTCACTCACTATGGGGCATTTCGGTTCATATTTGGCGATAGTTTCGGCGTCGGAGACGCAAATGCCCGATATTTCGATTTCGACCGAAGCGCTGGACAAGCTCTTCCGAACCTTCGACGCGCTGGTCGGGGTCGGGCGCGCCGAGTCCGGCGGCGCCATTCCCGCCCTTCTTTGGGCGAGTCGCTGCTATTCGACGACGGCCGCTGGCGAGACCATCGAGCATGGCGCGGGATTCCATATGCATTGCGCCGAGTCGGATGATGATCGGATGGTGTTCGTCGAAACCGTGCGGGGACGTGTCGGCGTCGGTCCGGTGCGCTTGTTCGGACAGGGCGTCCATCACATTTTCTTCATCGATGGGCGCTTCGGATGGCTTTCGGAATAATCACCGCCCCGGACAGCCGCCGCCCGCGCGCCAGCGTCTCAGGCAGGCGCTATCCTGCCGCTGCGTGAGCGGGACGAACCATTGCGCCTGCTGGCCGGCGATCAGCTGGCTCTGATCGATCCAGGTTCCGACCGCCGGAATCTCCGTCTGATGGCGCACGTCCGCAGCGCCCGGCGCGGCGGTGAGCGTCGGTGTGGAGACGACGGGCTCCGGCCCATAGATTCCGGCCGCAGTGGCGCCGCCGGCGTGGCGGCCGCCGCTCACCAGCCACAGCTGATTCTGCTTGGCGGCGGCATAGGGGAAGAAATCCGCGCGGCCGGTCGGCGGATCGGCCACGCTGAACAGCGCCGGATCGATCTCGACCTTCAGCGGGGAGGGCGCGCCGGCGGGGGCGGCGAGAATATCGGCCCGCTGGACGGCGTAGAGCGCGCCCAGCTCCGGCGTCGCCAGCTCCTCCGCCGTGGCGAGGCCGATGCGGCCGAGCGGGGTCTCTATGACGGCGATCTCGTCGCCCGGCGTCGCCCAGCTGCGCGCCGCGTCAGGATGAGTCGCGCGATAGCGGCCGAGAATCGCCCCCTCCGGCCCGGCCAGAGCGACCGTATGAAAGACGCGCGCGCCGGCCCGCTCGGGATAGCTGCCGGCCACAAAGGCTCTATGGGCGCGGGCGAGGGCGCCGAGAGCGCGCTCGAAAGGGCCGTCTCGTTCTTCGGCGCGGGATTTTATCTCCGCGGGCGCGAGACCCGAGGGGAGAGCGGACAGCTCGGGAAGCACCGTCAGCGCGCCTTTCGGCGGCTTGGTCCGCTCCATCAGCGATGGTCCCTCCGGCCATTGCGCCGCGACCAGCGCCGCCTTGCGCCGCGTCTCGGCGGCGTTGGCGTCGACAGGGCTGCGATGCAGCGCGAGCCAGGGCGTGTAGAGTTCCGGCCGTCGCAGAGCGAGCCGCTCGGCGCGCGGCGCGTCGGCGTCGGCGGGCGTGATCTCCGTTGCGTAGACGCCGTGAAGCCCGGGCAGCAGCTCTTGCGGCGGAACAACGGGCGCTTGCGCGAGCTTATGGCCTTGCGGCGACCAAATGCTGGAGCCGCCATTGTAATAGAGCTGGCCGCCGGTGATCGGATTGGTCTCGACGCCGCTGCGCGTCGCGCCGATGACGAAGACGCCATTCTGCGCGCTCATATATTGGACGTTGGCGACCGTCGAGTGATCGCCCTTCGATTGCGCGGCGGGCGTTCCCGGCGTCACGCGATCCGAGACGGACTGCCAGGCGATGATCTGCGCGCCGCGCAACGCCGCGAGCCGCGCATATTGCCAATAGGTGTCGTCATAGCAGATCAGCAGCGCGATGCGGCCGATCGGCGTGTCGAAGACCGGAACGCCCGTATCGCCGGGCGCGAAGACTTTCTGATCCTGCGGATTGAGGCCGTTCTTGCGATATTTGCCGATTATGCCCTTCGGCCCCAGCAGCACGGCGGTATTATAGGCGAGGCCGGTCTCGACGTCGCGCTCGGCTATGCCGACGCTCATATGCAATCCCGTCCTCGCCAGCACGGGAAGCAGCGCTTTCGTCGTGTCGCCAGGGATGGTGTCGAGATAGGGCGCGATCTGCGAGGGATCGCTGAACAAATAGCCGCTGACCGCGGTCTCGGGAAAAACCGCGAAGCCGACGCCCTGGCGCGCGACCTCCTCGGCCGCATCGGCGAGACGACGTATGTTGGCGTCGAGCGAGCCCCAGGCGGGAATGAAATCCACCGCGGCGACTTTTATGGAATGCGCGGGCGTCTGCGCGGCGAGATTTCCCGCGCAGAAGACGGCGAATAGAACAGCGACCAGCCTCTTCCACCTCATGCGCATCTCCGCGGATGCGAACCGGCCGCGGCGGCTGGTCCTGCGCATGAGATATCGGGCGCTATCGGCTCACGACCGCGCTCGAGACGAAACTTTCGTCACTGCGCCGCCGTCATTTGCGGCGCTTCTGCTTCGCACGCTCGACGCGGCCGCGGCCAGAGAGCCTTCCGCTCTTCATCGGCGCTCCGCGCCGCGAGCCGCTGGCCACCTCGAAGCGCAGAGCGCCGGCGATCGGCGTCGCCTCGACGAGCCGCGCCTCGATGATGTCGCCGAGGCGAAAGCTCTCGCCGGAGCCGCTGGTCAGCGCATGGCCGGCCTCGTCATAGCGGAAATATTCGCGCCCCAGCGTCGCCGCGGGAATAAATCCATCCGCGCCCGTGTCGAGCAGCCGCACGAACAGGCCGGCGCGCGTCACGCCGGAGATGCGCGCGGGAAAACGCGCGCCGATCTGCTCGGCGAGATGGGCGGCGATCAGCCGATCTATGGTCTCGCGTTCCGCCGCCATGGCGCGCCGCTCCGCGCCGGAGATGCGCGCGGCGATCTCCGCCAACTCGCCAGCGGAGATTTCGGGCATGGCGCCGGGGCCAAAGCCCAGCGCGCGAATGAGCGCGCGATGGACGACGAGATCGGCATAGCGGCGAATGGGCGAGGTGAAATGCGCGTAGCGGCGCAGATTGAGGCCGAAATGGCCGTAATTCTCATGCGTATATTCTGCCTGCGCCTGCGTGCGCAGAATGATCTCATTGACGATATTCTCGTGCTCCTTGCCGCGCACGCGCGCCAGGATGACGTTGAAATGCGACGGCCGCAGCACCTGGCCCTTGGCGAGCTTCACGCCGATCGTCGCGAGAAATTCCGAGAGCGCCGCCACCTTCTCGCGCGAGGGCTCGTCATGGGCGCGATAGATGAGCTGCTGCCGGTTTTCCTCGAGCACTTCCGCCGCCGCAACATTGGCGAGGATCATGAACTCCTCGATCAAGCGGTGCGTCGAGAGGCGCGGCGGCACGACGATTCGATCGACCGTGCCGTCCGCCTTCAGCAGGATCTTGCGCTCGGGCAGCTCCAGCTCCAGCGGGGCGCGCAATTCGCGCGCCTGATCCGCCGACTTATAGGCGCGAAACAGCGGCTCCAGCACGCGTTCCATCAGCGGCGCGCAAACCTCGTCCGGGCGGCCGTCGAGCGCCTCCTGCGCCTGCGCATAATTGAGCTTGGCCTTGGAGCGCATCATCACGCGATGAAACGTGTGGCCGAGCTTATGGCCTTTCTCGCTGATGCGCATGCGCACGGCGAGCGCCGGCCGATCCTCGTTCGGCTTCAGCGAGCAGAGGTCGTTGGAGATGCGCTCGGGCAGCATGGGCACGACGCGATCCGGGAAATAGACCGAATTGCCGCGCTCCAGCGCATCCTTGTCGAGCGCCGAATGCGGGCGGACATAGTAAGCGACATCGGCGATGGCGACGGTCACGATATGCCCGCCGGGATTGTCGGACGCGGTGTCCGGCTCGGCGAAGACGGCGTCGTCATGGTCCTTGGCGTCGGGCGGATCGATGGTGACGAGCGGCAGCTCGCGCCAATCTTCGCGATGCGCCTCGAGCCGCGCGGGCGGAGCGGCGGCGGCCTCGGCCACGGCCTCGGCGCGGAACTCGTCGGGAACGCCATGCACGCGTAGAGCGATCATGCTGATCGCCTTCTCGGTGGCGAGCGAGCCGAGCGTCTCGCGCACGCGGGCGCGCGGCGCGCCGAGCCGCGTCTTGCCGATGAGATCGACGGAGACGAGATCGCCGTCCTTGGCCTCGCCGCGATCCTCCGCCGCTATGACCATCTCGCGTCCGGCCTGCTTCTTCTCAACGGGCTCGATATGCGCCACGCCATTGGCGGCGACGCGCAGCACGCCGACAATGCGCGCCCGGGCCTTGGAGAGGAGCTTCACCACACGCCCGGCGTAGGGCGGATCATTCGGGCCGGCGTCGCGGTCCGGCTCGGCGCGCACCAGAGCGCGGTCGCCGACGCCGGGCAGCGGCTCGCCGGGCCTCGGCCGGCGCGGCGCGGAGATGCGGATGCGCGGCGGCGCGCCGAGCTCGTCGGAATCCCATTCGGCCGGCGCGGCGATCAGCTCGCCGTCGCGGTCGCGGCCCACTATGTCGGCCAGTACCACGGCGGGCAGTGCGCCCGGCTTGGCCAGCCTCTTGCCGCGCCGCTCCACCGCGCCCTCGGCTTCCAGCTCCGCCAATATTCGCTTCAGCCCGATTCGATCGGCGCCTTTGACGCCGAAAGCGCGCGCGATCTCGCGCTTGCCGATTTTTCCCGCATTGCCGGCGCGGCTCATCGCCTCGCGCTCGCGCGCGATGAAGGCGAGAATGTCCTCGCGAGAGGGAAGTGCGGCGGGAGGCGCGCCGAGGTCGCGGATTTTTTTCGTCAAAGTCGATCTCGAAGGCCGCTGAATTGTCCGGGCGGCCGGCACCGGCATGTCGTCATATACACGCCAATAGGCTCCGCGTCGCCGAAACCGCGTCGAGCGCCGCCGACTCTATTCGGCTAAGTTTACGCTTTCTCGAGGTTATCGAACGTCAATGACGATCATTCGGATCGGTTTAGAACCGGATGAGAAATTTGCCGTAAGCGTAGCTTCAATCTCTATTTCCACACCAACCTCGAGAGTTGCAAATGCGGCCAACAAGGACGTCGGGGCGGTCGGCTCTTTCCTTCGCGCGAGATCGGCGCGGCAATGTCGCCATCATTTTCGGACTGAGCTTCGTGCCCGTGGTCATGATGATCGGCGCCGGGATCGATTACGGCCGCATCGCCGCGGCGCGCGGCTCGCTGCAGCAGGCGGCGGACGCGGCCGTGCTCGCGGTCGCCAAGGGCATTGTCAGCTCCACCACCGACCAGCAGGCCCGCAGCCGGGCGCAGGTCTATCTCGCCACCAATTATCGCAATGCTACGGCGACGGTGACGTCGGCGACCATCGCCACCGATCGGCTGTCGCTCTGCATCTCGGCGCAGGCGCAGGTGTCGACCACCATCATGCATATTGCCGGGCAGGCCTCCATGTCGACGCAGGTGACGTCCTGCGCCGCGCTGCAAGGCGGCATCAGCCCGAACGACACTTACGAGATCTCGCTGGTGCTCGACAATTCCGGCTCGATGACCCGCAGCACCGGCGGCACGACGAAGATTCAAGCGCTGCAGTCGGCTGCGACGAGCTTTGTCGGCACCATGTTCACCAAAGCGCCCGGACGGGTGAAATTTTCGATCGCGCCTTTCGCCGGCGGCGTCGTCGCCGTCGATCCTACCGTCTCGACCAATCGCAGCCTCTCGTGGATCGACCTCGCCGGCGCTAATTCGCAGCATTGGATCGCCTTCAGCAATGGCGAGCTCACCAGCGACGGCAAGGTCGACGCCGTGAAGGCGAAGGCGGATGCGAATGCGGCTGGCTTCACCAATCGCTTCGACATTTTCGACAAGCTCAAGGCGCAGAATTCGAGCCTCGATTGGCGCGGCTGCTTCGAGGAGCCGACCTATCCCTACAATGTGCAGGATCTGACGATTTCCTCCGCCAACGCCGAAACGCTGTTCGTCCCCTATCTCGCGCCCGACGAGCCCGACAGCAGCAATAATTACGGCAACAGCTATCTCGACGACAATGACGCGATCTACTCCGGTTGGGGCGGCGGCGGATGGGGAGGAGGCTGGGGCGGCGGATGGGGCGGCTGGGGCGGCGGCGGAAGCTCGTCTTCTTCGGCCTGTAGCGACACGGCGAGCACGGAATGGGGCATGCTCACCCATATCTGCAAATATAAAACCGCCAACTCGATCAGCGGCTCCTTCGGTCCGACGAGTTTTTTCGGTCCGAACCAGTTCTGCCCCGACAATTCGACGCAGACGGTTCTGCAGCTCACCTCGACGCAGACGACGATCAACAGCAAGATCAGCCAGCTGACCGCCAACGGCAACACCAATCTCCATGCCGGCTTCATGTGGGGCTGGCGGACCATCTCGCCGGTCGGTCCTTTCGCTCAGGCGAAAGCCTATTCCGCCTCAGGCAATCACAAGGTCATCGTGTTCATGACGGATGGCTTCAACAATTGGGGCGTGCAAAAGCGCACGATTGTCGGCTCGGATTACGAGTCGCTCGGCTATTACACCTATAACGGAATCGCCAACGGCCGGCTTCCGGACGGCAGGAGCGGCGACGGCGTCAATTATCAATCGTCGCTGATGGCCGCGGCGGGAAGCTCCTCGAGCTATCTTTCGACCTCGCGCGGCGCCGAGGACGAACTGACCCTCGAGGCCTGCGCCAACGCCAAGGCGGCGGGCATAGAGATCTTCACCATCGGCTTCTCGATCCCGAGCGATCCGATCGACGATCAGGGCCTGACGCTGTTGAAGAATTGCGCGACCAACAAGGATCATTATTTCGCGGCGACCGACGCGGCGAGCCTCAACCTCGCCTTCTCGACGATCGGCACGGGGCTCGGCTCGCTGCGGCTGACGCAGTGAGATCGAGGCGGCCGCCTTTTCGGCCGGCCGCCTCTCGCTCACTTCCCCGAGGCGGCCTTTTTCGTGGGCTTCTTGGCCGGCGCCTTGGCGGCGGCCGCTTTTTTCGCCGGCTTCGAATCCTCGAAAGGAACCTCGTCGCTCTCTTCAATGTCCTTCTTGGCGGCGGCTTTTTTCGCCGGAGCCTTTTTCGCTGGAGCCTTGGAGGCGGGCGCTTTGGCCTTGGCGGCGGGGGCCTTTTTCGCCGGCGCCTTCTTGGCCTTGACCGGGCCGCCCTTCTCCTCGATCAGGCGGATCGCCTCTTCCAGCGTCACATCCTCCGGGCTCATATTCTTCGGCAGAGTGGCGTTGACCTTGCCGAGATTCACATAAGGCCCATAGCGGCCGTCGCGCAGCGTGATCGCGCCGCCCTGCGGATGCTCGCCGAGCACGCGGCCGCCGCCAGAGGGCGCGCCGCTCGCCTTGGCGGCCAGAAGATCGACCGCCTGCTGCACAGTCAGGCTGTCGGGATCGGTTCCCTTGGGCAGGGTGGCGTTGACCTTGCCCCAGTTCACATAGGGTCCGAAGCGCCCGCTCTTCACCGAGATCGCGCCGCCCTGCGGATGGTCGCCGAGCGCGCGGCCGGGGTCGGAGGCGCGGCCGAAGCGCGAGCCGCCGCCGCCGCTCTCCTTGGTGACGATGAGATCGATGGCGCGATTGCCGCCGATCGTCAGAATATCATCGTCGCGGCCGATATTGGCGTAGGTCTTCCCGTGTTGGACGTAAGGCCCGAAGCGGCCGATGCCGGCGACGATCGGCTCGCCGCTCTCTGGATGCTTGGCTACCTCGCGCGGCAGGGACAGCAGCCGGATCGCCTGCTCGAGGGTCAGCTCGTCGGATTTTATGCTCTTGGGGATGGAGGAGCGCTTGGGCTTCTCGCCCTCCTCGGTCGCCTCGCCCTCCTGCACATAGTCGCCGAAGCGGCCGCCGCGCAGAGTGATCTCGGCGCCGCTCTCCGGGTCCTGGCCCAGAACCTTCACGCCGGGACGCGCGCCTTCCGCCGCCTCGCCGGTCGGCGGCGAAAGCGTGCGGGTGAAGCGGCATTCGGGATAGTTGGAGCAGCCGATGAAGGCGCCATATTTGCCGAGCTTCAACGACAATTGGCCGGCGCTGCAGGCCGGGCAGGCGCGCGGATCGGAGCCGTCGGGCTTGGCAGGGAAAATATGCGGCCCCAAGAGATCATTGAGGCTGTCGAGCACCTGAGTGGTGCGCAGCTCTTTGGTGCCGTCGACCGCGCCGGAGAAGTCGGCCCAGAAATCGCGCAGCACCTCTTTCCAGTCGATCTCGTTGTTGGAGACCTTGTCGAGCTTCTCCTCGAGGCCGGCGGTGAAGTCGAACTCCACATAGCGGGTGAAGAAGCTCTCCAGAAAGGCCGTCACGATGCGGCCCTTGTCCTCGGGGACGAGGCGCTTCTTGTCGAGACGCACATAGTCGCGCTCGCGCAGCACGGCGAGCGTCGAGGCGTAGGTCGAGGGGCGGCCGATGCCGAGCTCCTCCATGCGCTTCACCAGCGTCGCCTCGGTGTAGCGCGGCGGCGGCTCGGTGAAATGCTGGCCGGCCTCGATCTTCTCGCGCGTCGCTGGCTCGCCGGGCTGCATCGCCGGCAGGCGGCCGCCGTCCTCGTCCTGATCGTCGTCGCGGCCTTCCTGATAGAGCTCGAGAAAGCCCGAGAAACGCACCACCTGGCCGGAGGCGCGCAGCTCGAGGCTCCGCTTGCCGACGAGGGCGTCGATATCGACCGTGGTGCGCTCCAGCTCGGCCGATTCCATCTGGCTGGCGATGGTGCGCGTCCAGATCAGCTCATAGAGCTTGGCCTGCTCCGGCTCCAAATGCTTGGCGACATGCTTGGGCAGACGCGAGAGGTCGGTCGGCCGGATCGCCTCATGCGCTTCCTGGGCGTTCTTGGCCTTTACCGTATATTTGCGCGGAACCTTCGGCACGAAGCGATCGCCATATTCTGAAGCGATCACATTGCGCGCAGAGGCGATGGCCTCCGGCGCCATATCGACGCCGTCGGTTCGCATATAGGTGATGAGGCCGGCGGTCTCGCCGCCTATGTCGACGCCCTCATAGAGGCGCTGCGCGATGCGCATGGTCTGCGCCGGCGCGAGGCCGAGCTTGCGCGAGGCCTCCTGCTGAAGAGTCGATGTGGTGAAGGGCGCGTAAGGGTGCCGCTTGACCGGCTTCGCCTCCACCGAGCGAATGGTGAAGGCGGCGGTCTCCAGCGCCTTTTTGAAGTCCTCGGCCTCCTGGCCGGAGCCGATGTCGAGGCGGGTGATCTTCTTGCCGTCGGCGCCCGAGAGGCGGGCGGTGAAGGGCTCGCCGGCCTTGGTTTTCAAATGCGCGACCAGCGACCAATATTCGCGGGTGACGAATTTCTCGATCTCCAGCTCGCGGTCGCAGACGAGGCGCAGCGCCACCGATTGCACGCGGCCTGCCGAGCGCGCGCCCGGCAATTTGCGCCACAGCACCGGGGAAAGGGTGAAGCCGACGAGATAATCCAGCGCCCGGCGGGCGAGATAGGCGTCGACCAGCGCCTGGTCGATCTCGCGCGGATGCGCCATAGCCTGCTTGATCGCGTCCTTGGTGACGGCGTTGAAGACGACGCGCTCGACGCGCTTGCCGCCGAGCGCCTTCTTCTTCTTCAATATGTCGAGCAAATGCCAGGAGATGGCCTCGCCCTCGCGATCGGGGTCGGTGGCCAGAATGACTGTGTCGGCGCTCTTCACGGCGTCCGCTATGGCGGAAATGCGCTTGGCCGATTTGGCGTCGCTCTCCCATTTCATCGCGAAATCTTCGGCCGGATCGACGGAGCCGTCCTTGGGAGGCAGGTCGCGCACATGGCCGTAGCAGGCGATCACATTGAAATCGCGGCCGAGATATTTGTTGATCGTCTGGGCCTTGGCGGCCGATTCGACGATGACGACATTCATCGAGCAGTCCTTCAGAAATCCGGTCGCGGGCGGCTCGCCGCTTGGCTTCGCCGGGGAGCCCGGCCCGCGTCGGGGCGCGAACATGGGCAAAAGGGGGGCGTCCTGTCAAATTGGGGCTGAGACGGCCATCCGGTTCTCCCTCTCGGCGCAGACGTGGGCTCCAGAATGCGGAAACGCACATTTTCGTCCCTTTCTAGGCGCTATGCAGGGGCGAATGCGGGGCGGAGCGGCTATAGTCCGGCGCGAGATGGCGCGGCCGAGGTCGTGTCCGGCCCCGAATGATTTTCTTGGACGGAAAGAATTCGTCATGGCCCGATCGAAATTCACCACCGACGATCTCGGCGCGGCCTTGGAGGCCGGCGTCATAGACGCCGACGCCCATCGGCGGCTCGCGCAATTCCTCGCCGAGCGCGGAAGCGCAGGGGAGGGCGCGCCGCGCTTCGATGTCGTCAATGTGCTCTGGTATATGGGCGCGCTCATCGTCATGGGCGCGATGAGCCTGTTCAGCACCACCGCCTTCGGCCTCTGGGGGCCGCGCGCGCTGATGATCACCTCGCTGGCCTATGGCGTCGGCTTCGCCGCCGCGGGCGGCTGGCTGTGGCGGCGGCGCGGGCTGCGCACGCCCGCCGGCCTGCTGGTGACATGCGCCGTCTCAATGGCGCCGCTCTTCGTCTTCGCGCTTCAGCTCTTCGGCGGTCATGATCCGACCGAATCCGTCCCCTATCACGACTTTTATGTCTGGGTGCGCGCGAGCTGGCTGCCCATGGAGCTGGGGACGATCGCCGCGGCGGTGCTGGCGCTGGCGTTTTTTCCTTTTCCTTTCCTCACGATGATAATCGCCTTCGCGCTGTGGTTCATGTCGATGGATCTGACGCCCTGGCTGGTCGGCAAGGAGGCCTTCACTTTCGAGCAGCGCGCCAATGTGAGCCTCGCTTTCGGCGCGCTCGTCATCGCCGCCGCCTGGCTCGTCGATCTGAAGCGCTGGCGCGCTGGAGACTTCGCCTTTTGGCTGCATCTTTCTGGACTTCTCGCCTTCTGGGGCGGGCTGACCGCGCAGCACAGCGGCGACGAGATCGGCAAGGCGCTCTATTGCGCGATCAATCTCGGGCTTCTCCTGCTGTCGCTGGTGCTGATGCGCCGCGCCTACGCCGTGTTCGGCGCCTTTGGCGTGACGCTCTATCTCGGTCATCTGGCGGCCGAGGTGTTCAAGGACTCGATTCTCTTTCCCTTCGTCCTCTCGGGGATCGGCGTCGCCGTCATCGCCGCCGGCCTGCTGTTCCATCGCCATGGGCCGCGGCTCGGCGCGGCGATCGGCGCGTCTCTGCCCGATTATGTGCGGGGATTGCGGCCCGCCCATGCGCGGGAAGGGGCCTGACGGGCTCCGAGCGGATCGGATCGGCGATTGCGCTTCGCCGGCGGCCAGTCTATATGGAGAACATCCCCCGCATGGTAATCCGTAAAAATCGCGGCTTCGGCCCCGCGGCGCGGGATCGGCTTATCTGGCGCATCTGAAGGAGAATCGATCGATGAGCACCGCTCCGCTCATGCCCAAGGCGACCGCCGTCTGGCTCGTCGAGAACACGTCGCTCGCCTTCGACCAGATCGCCGATTTCTGCAAGCTGCACCCGCTCGAGGTGAAGGGCATAGCCGATGGCGAGGTCGCGGCCGGCATTCGCGGGCTCGATCCCATCACTTCCGGCCAGCTCACCCGTGAGGAGATCGGCCGCGGCGAGCGCGACCCGGCTCATCGGCTGTCGCTGTCCGTCTCCAAGGTCAAGGTGCCGGAGGTCAAGCGCCAGCGCGGGCCGCGCTACACGCCGCTGTCGCGCCGCCAGGACCGGCCCAACGCGATTCTGTGGCTGGTGCGCAACCATCCCGAGCTGAAGGACGCGCAGGTCATGCGCCTCGTCGGCACCACCAAGAGCACGCTGAAGGCGGTGCGCGAGCGCACCCATTGGAATTCCGCTGCTCTCGCGCCGATGGACCCCGTGACCTTGGGCCTCTGCTCGCAGATCGATCTGGATTTCGAGGTCAATCGCGCCGCCAAGGATCGTCCCGCCGCGCTCGAGGAGCAGGGCCAGACGCTGCAGCCGGCCGAGATCACCACCGCGCCGCATCACGAGCCGACCACGACCGAGGATGTGTTCGGCAAGCGCCCGCCCGCGCCGCCCGTCGAGGAGGAAGATCATTTCGACGCCGATCGCGTCTTCGGCCGGATGAAGAACCTCGATTTCGACGATTGAGGGGGCGCGACAATCTGGCGCATTTACCGCAGGCGGCGCCCTGTGATTATGTGCGGACAGGTTCAGCCCCAGGCGGCTCGCGGACGAGCGTTCTGGAGGGTGGGCCAAAAAAGTAACGCCAGCGACTGGCGGTCGCCGGCGTTACATTGGGACGATTGGTCTGGGAGCTCGCGGACAGAGATCCCTGGCTTTGCGCCCGTTCAGGGGGATTAAGTCGGTCGATTCGGCTTATTTGAAATAGAAGCCGAGAATGCCGCCCGCGAGGGCGCCGACGACAGCAGCGGAAAGCGTGTTTGCGACGCCGCCGAGGCCCGCAGCGCCGAGCCCGCCGAGCAAAAGGGCGCCGACGCCCGCGAAGATGTAGACGGTGGTGTTGATCTCGAAGTCTTTTTCAGCCATCGATGTCACTCCTCTGGTTTCCAGAACGTCCCGCCTTATCGTTCATGCGGTGGCGGGTGCGTTCTTGCCCTTCTCTACGGGGCTGTCTTTTCGACGATGGTGAGCCTAACATAACCTTGTCGACTGTCCAGCGCGCTCGGAGCGCGCATTTCCGATTTTTGCGGCCTTTTTTTCCTCCTCGAGGCAAATCAAGCGCTTGGCGCGAGGCCTTCTGATACGGCCAAAATCTCGAAAAATGGCGCAGCGACGCGATGCGGCTTGGAATGTCCTCGCTCGCGCGCTTATATCCGCCCGCATGACAGCCGAATCCCCTTCACGCGACTTTCGCTCGCGGCTGCGCGCCTTCGACGCGCTGCGGCCGCTGTTTCCCTATGCCTATCGCTACAAGGGTCGAATCGCGCTCGCGCTGATCGCTCTCGGCGTGGCGGCGGTCTCCACGCTCACTCTGCCGCTCGCCGTGCGCGGCATGATCGATCACGGGTTTTCCTCGGACGACCCTTCCGCCGTGAACGCCTATTTCGGCGCTATGGTGGGCGTCGTCGCGATTCTCGCGCTCGCTTCGGGCACGCGCTATTATCTGGTGATGACGCTCGGCGAGCGAATCGTCGCCGATCTGCGCGACGATTTCTTTCGCCATCTCACCTCGCTCGACGCCGGCTTCTACGACCGGACGAAAACCGGCGAACTGACCTCGCGCCTCACCGCCGATACGACGCAGCTCAAATCCGTGTTCGGCTCGTCGGTGTCGATCGCATTGCGCAATCTCTTCATGTTCGCCGGCGCGATCGTGATGATGGTGCTGACGAGCCCCAAGCTCACCGGCGTCGCGCTGGCGGCCATTCCCTGCATCGTGCTGCCGCTCATCGCCTCCGGGCGGGTGATGCGGCGGCGCTCGCGCCATGCGCAGGACCGGCTGGCCGCGGCCAGCGCCTACGCCACGGAAAATCTCGCGGCCGTGCGCACCATGCAGGCCTGCAATGCGCAGCAAGTCGCAGCCGAGCGTTTCGGCGCCGCCGCGGAAGGCGCCTATACGGCCGCGCGCGACGCCACGCAGACGCGCGCCATCGTCACTTCGGTGACGATCTTTCTGGCCTTCGGAAGCGTCGTCGCAATGTTGTGGCTCGGCGCGCAGGATGTGCTGGCGGGCCGCATCACCACCGGCGTTCTCTCGCAATTCGTGCTCTACGCCGTGCTGGCGGCGAGCTCGCTCGGAGAATTGTCGCAGGTCTGGAGCGAGGTTTCCGCCGCCGCCGGCGCCGCCGGCCGCATCGGCGAGATTCTCTCCATAGAGCCCGCCGTCGCCGCGCCCGCCGATCCGCTCCATCTGCCGAAGCCTGTTCGCGGCGGCATCGCCTTCGATGATGTCGGCTTCTCTTATCCTTCGGGTTCGGGACGGGCGGCCTTGGATGGGCTGAGCTTTTCCGTCGCGCCGGGCGAGCGCATCGCCATCGTCGGCCCGTCCGGCGCCGGGAAATCGACAGTCTTCCAGCTGCTCGAGCGCTTCTACGATGTTTCGCGGGGGGCGATCACGATCGATGGCGTCGATCTTCGCGCGCTCGATCCGATCGAGCTGCGCAGCGCCATCGCGCTCGCGCCGCAGGACCCGATCGTCTTCGGCATGAGCGTCGCCGAGAACATCGCCTATGGCCGCGAGGGCGCCTCGCGCAGCGCGATCGTCGCGGCGGCGAAGCGCGCGCAGGCGGCGCAGTTCATCGAAGCGCTGCCGCAGGGCTATGACACGGAGATCGGCGAGCGCGGCGTCACGCTCTCCGGCGGCCAGCGCCAGCGCCTCGCCATAGCGCGCGCCATTCTCGCCGATGCGCCGATCCTGCTGCTCGACGAGGCGACCTCGGCGCTCGACGCGGAGAATGAGGCGCTGGTGAAAGAGGCGCTGCATGATGTGATGCGCGGTCGCACCACGCTCGTCATCGCCCATCGGCTGGCCACAGTGCTCGAAGCCACCCGCATTCTGGTGATGAGCGAGGGCCGCATCGTGGAGCAGGGGACTCATGCGAGCCTCGTCGCCGCGGGCGGCCTCTATGCGCGGCTGGCGCGGCTGCAATTCGAGACGGGCGCGGAGGCGGCGGCGCTGGAGATGGTCTGACGCCTTTTCCCCGGCTCGGATCGAGTTTTCCACCGCCGGCGCGCGCCGATTTTGCCTTCCGTCATATTGGTGCTATGAGCACGCGCCAACCCGGAAGACGGCCAAAGTCGCCGTCTCTTCGTCGTCCGGCCTCGAGCATGGCCGGATTTTGCGCCCCCGAGGGAGTTGGCTTCATGACATCCTACGCACGACCGCCGTTGCACGAGGCTCTGACCTTCGACGATGTGTTGCTGCGTCCGAGCCATTCGCTGGTGATGCCGTCGCAGGTCGACATTTCGACGCGGCTGACGCGCGACATAACGCTCAATCTGCCGATCATCTCCTCGGCCATGGACACGGTGACGGAGGCGCGCCTCGCCATCGCCATGGCTCAGGCCGGCGGATTGGGCGTCATCCACCAGAACCTTACTCCCGCCGCCCAGGCCGCCGAGGTGCGCAAGGTCAAGCGCTATGAGAGCGGCATGGTGGTCGATCCGATCACCATCTATCCCGACGAGACGCTCGCCGACGCTCTGTCGCTGATGGCGCGCTACGGCATTTCCGGCATTCCGGTGGTCGAGCGCGGCCATGGCGAGAGGCCCGGCAAGCTGGTCGGCATTCTGACCAATCGCGACGTGCGCTTCGCCGACAATATGCGTGAGCCAGTCGCCGAGCTGATGACCAAGCAGCTCATCACCGTGCGCGAGGGCGTCGATCAGGAGGAGGCGCGCCGCCTCCTGCATCATCACCGCATCGAGAAGCTGCTCGTCGTCGACGAGGATTATCACTGCGTCGGCCTCGTCACGGTGAAGGACATAGAGAAGGCGACGCTGCATCCGCACGCCGCCAAGGACGCCGAGGGGCGGCTGCGCGTCGCCGCCGCCGCCACGGTCGGCGATCGCGGCTATGAGCGCGCGCTGCAATTGATCGACGCGGGCGTCGATCTCATCGTCATCGACACGGCCCATGGCCATTCGCAGGCGGTGCTCGATCAGGTCGCCCGCATCAAGAAATTCTCCAACAAAGTCTCCATCGTCGCCGGCAATATTGCGACGCGCGAGGCGACCAAGGCGCTGATCGACGCCGGCGCCGACGCCGTGAAGGTCGGCATCGGTCCAGGCTCCATCTGCACGACGCGAATCGTGGCGGGCGTCGGCGTGCCGCAGCTCACGGCGATCATGGACGCCGCCGAGGAGGCGTTCAAAGCCGGCGTGCCGGTCATCGCCGATGGCGGCGTCAAATATTCCGGCGATCTCGCCAAGGCCATCGCCGCCGGCGCCTCGGTGGTGATGATCGGCTCGCTGCTCGCCGGCGCCGAGGAGGCTCCGGGCGAGGTGTTTCTCTATCAGGGCCGCTCCTTCAAATCCTACCGCGGCATGGGCTCCGTCGGCGCGATGGAGGCCGGCTCCGCCGCCCGCTATTTCCAGCAGGATGTGAAGGAGAGCCTGAAGCTGGTGCCGGAGGGCATAGAAGGCCGGGTGCCGTATCGCGGGCCGGTCGCGCCGATCCTCTATCAGCTTGCCGGCGGCTTGCGCGCCGCCATGGGCTATGTCGGCGCGCCGACTATTCCCGAGTTCCAGACCAAGGCGGAATTCGTGCGCATCACCAACGCCGGCCTGCGCGAGAGCCATGTCCATGACGTGACGATCACGCGCGAGAGCCCGAACTATCCGACCGGCGGCGCCTGACATGCGCGCGCTCGTTCTCGGCGCGGGAGCCGTCGGCGGCTATTTTGGCGGGCGGCTCGTCGAGGCGGGCGCGGATGTGACTTTTTTCGTGCGGGAGGCGCGTTCGCGCCTTCTCGCCGAGCGCGGGCTGCGGATCGAGAGCCCTTTGGGCGACATGAATCTCGCAGTGAAAGCCGTCTTCGAGCCGAAGGCGCTGACGCCTTTCGATCTCGTGATCCTCACTTGCAAGGCCTATGATCTCGACGAGTCCCTGGAGACGATCGCCGGCGCTGTCGGCCCGCGGACGGGCGTGCTGCCGCTCCTCAACGGCTTTGCCCATCTCGATCGCATCGCGACGCGCTTTCCTGAGGCGAATGTCTTCGGCGGCGTGGCCCAGATCAGCGCGACGCTCGCCGAGGACGGCGTCGTGCGTCACTTCGGCGAGCGCAACCGCCTGATATTCGGC
Source organism: Methylosinus sp. C49 (assembly GCF_009936375.1). Taxonomy (GTDB): domain Bacteria; phylum Pseudomonadota; class Alphaproteobacteria; order Rhizobiales; family Beijerinckiaceae; genus Methylosinus. The sequence continues at coordinate 2,373,794 of NZ_AP022332.1, forward strand.
GCGCGCGACGGCGGACCGGACGAGCGGCTCGCGGCGCTCGAGGCCATTTATGCGCGCACCTGCGTCGCGGCGACTTTCGTCGACGATATCGAGAGGCGGCTCTGGGACAAGTTCGTGCTGCTCGCGACGCTCGCGGGGATCACCTCGCTGATGCGCGCGAGCGTCGGAACCATTCTGGAGACGGTCTCGGGAGAGCGCCTCATCCGGCTTTTGCTCGCGGAATGCGAGAGCGTCGCGCGCGCGGAGGGCTGGACGCCGTCGCCCGAGCTGCCGGAACTCTTGTCTATATTGTTCGTGCGCGGCTCCGCTCTCAAAGCCTCCATGCTGCGCGACATCGAGCGGGGAGGGCGCACCGAGGGCGAGCATATCCTCGGCGACATGCTGGCGCGGGCGCAGCAGGCGAGGCTCGGGACGCCGGTGCTGGAGATCGCCGCGACGCATGTGCGGGCCTATGAGGCGAACCGGCGCGCCGCCGGCTGACGGCACGGATTTCGCGTAAATCTCGGCCTCTTCGGCGAAAGGCGCCGCAGACCGGGGATTTGAGACAATGAGCGATCCGAGCGCGAGCCTCGCCAAGGCGGAAGAGCAGGTGCTCGCCGCCGCGCGGCGCAATTTCGACAGCTTCTTCCGCTGGGTCGCCTTCCTCGATGAATCGATCAAAAAGGATATCGGGCCGAAATTCGGCGTCGAGCTGGCGCTGAAGGCGAGCGCCGTCGAGCAGAAGGTGATGGGCCTGCTCTTCGTCTCGCGCCCGCTGAAGGAGCCGCTGCCGCTGCCCTTCGAGATCGAGGGAAGCTCGATCCGCTTCGGCCATCCGAAATTCGAGCGCGACGACGAGGCGACCGGCGAGAAGACCACGCGCTACGACGTCTCCACTGTAGACGATGTGAATCGCATTCTGGGCGATGTGGTGCAGGACTTCATCGGCTGAGGACTTCATCGGCTGAGCCGGACGCGTCTGCGCTGAGCGGGTCAGGGCATGGCATGGCGATTGCTATTTAATTCTGAGACAAGCAATCAGACGGGTTCCCGGCCCTTTCACGGGGAACCCGGCCCTTTGTCGGAGATCGGACATGCTGCCGCAAGTCGTCCTGGTCGATGGCGTCCCCAGATGCGTTATTCGCCCGACCGATCAGAAAGCGCTCGACCGTTTCGTGCGCAATAGCAGGAAATGGCTTCAGGCCGGCAATGCCGAAGCCAAATGCACCTACCGCCCGGCCGATGACGCGGAGAGGGCGTTTTGGACGGACGCTTTCGAGCTGCACAAGGCCGCCGGCTCGGATGAGGAGAGCTTTTTCGGCATTCCCCTCGTCGGCGCAGCGGCAATGGTTGCGGCGCCGTCCGAATAGCGGAAAAGGATCAGTCGACGCTGCAGCGGATCGGGGCGGTCGGCTGCGCCGTCTCATTCGCCTGCGCAGCGGCCGCCATCAGGCAATTGGCGCAATCATGGCCCGCGCAGCCAGCGCAAGGGGAGGGCGCCGCCGCCTGAGCCGGGGCGGAGGCGCCTGGGAGATTCTGCGTATCGGCCGGCTGGTCGCCCACGGCGGCCGAGGCCGAGCCGGCGATCAGCAAAGCGGGCAGGGCGAGAGCAAAGCTTTTCCGCATGGCGAGTTTCCTCAATGCTGGCCGGGCGCGAGCTTCACGCCGCGCCGCTCGAAAGTAATGTAGGAGACGAGCGCCGTCATGCGCGGATCGTCCGGCGGAAGATTGGCGCCCTGCAGCGGATTGCGAATGCACCAATTCGCCATCTCGAACAGCTGCGCCACCTTGCCGAGCTGCTTCTGGAACTTCGGATAGGTCTCTGGGTGCGTGTTGGCGGCGTTGGGATGGCATTGCGCGCAGGCGACGCCATTGGTCCCGAGCGCGCCGCTCGTCCATAATTCGCGGCCCTTGGCGGCCACCTGCTCGAATTCCTTCTGATAGCGCTCGACATCTGTCTTGGTGAATTCATCGGCGCGCGCGGTCGTCGCGGCGAAGGCGGCGAGACCGAAAGCGAGAAGCAAGGTCGAGCGAAGCATGGCGAACTCCGATCAATAATGAGTTTGCGGCAGACGACGCTGCGTCGGCTCCTGATAGGCGACATCGACCGGATGGCCGGCCTTGTGGTCGAAGGCGACGGTGCGTTGGTCATTGTCCCAGAGCTGATAGCGCGCGGCGACGCGGCCCGAGCCTATGTCAATCAGCTGCCAGCCGGTGGCGTCGCGCTCGAAGAAAGGATCGGCGCGGTTCATCGGAATTGTGAGCACGGGCAGATGGCTCTCCGCCTGCGCATAGCTCTGCGGATAGGGCCAGGGCCAGGCAGTGGCCATCACCGAATTGAAGCTGATGGAGCCGATCTGATTGTACTGAATCTGGTGAACATGGCCGTAGATGACGTTCACGCTGTCGAAGGGCGCGAGCAGCGCCTGCACATCCTCGGCGTCGTCGGTCCAGAAATTCCAGCCCTTGTAGATCTTCTGCAGCGGCGAATGGGAGAAGACGACGATCGGCGTCTTCTTGTCCAGCTTGGCGAGATCATTGGCGAGCCATTTGCGCTGCTTGTCGCCGACCATGAAGGGCGAGCCGTTCGGATTGTCGAGCCCGGCCATCTCCAGCATGCGCTGCTCGGCCGTCGGCCAGCGATGGAAGGTCCATTGCTCGCTCGTCAAAATCGAGTTCAGCACGATGAAATGCACGCCCTTATGGTCGAAGCTGTAATAATGCGGGCCGTAGAGCTTGCTCCAATAATCGCCGAGGTCGAGATAATAGTCGTGCTCGCCCATGACGGCGTGAAGCTTGCCTTTCAGCTTGGAGAGAATCTCGGCGCCGTGGTCCAGCTCCTCGCGTTTGCCGAGCTGGGCGAGATCGCCGCCGAAGATGACGAAATCCGATTCCGGCTTCACCAGATTGGCCTCGGCGACGGCGCGCTTCAGCCCCTGATCCCAATTGCGCACGAAGCTCGCGCCCTTGATCTGCTGAATATGCGCGTCGGAAATATAGGTGAAGGTGAAATCCTCGCGCTCCCCGCCGAAGGCGAGCGTGACCATGCTGATCGGCAGAGTGGTCAGCGCCGCGCCGGCGCCGGCTCCCGCCAGCACGCTGCGCCTGGTGACGAATTCGCTCATCTGCTCCGCTCCCTTGTCGTGACCGCGTGGCGCGGCGCGCTCATCTCGTTTTGGCGCCGAAATAGGCCGGCGTGGTGAGCGTTTCCATGAAGGCGACGAGATCGTCCATCTGCTGCTCGGAGAGATTGAGAGGACGAATGCCGCCGGAGAGATAGTCGTTGACCTGCGCCGGATCGCCCTCGCTGCGTCCGCCATTATTATAGTGCTTGACGACATCCTTCAGAGTCTTGAGCGAGCCGTCGTGCATATAGGGCGCTGTCACCGCGACATTGCGCAGGGTGGGCGTCTTGAAGGCGCCGATCACATCGAACTGATCGGTGACGGCGAAACGGCCGAGCTCCGAGGTCTTGGGGTCGGTGAGCACGGCCTTGTCGACATCGACGCCTTTCGACTTGGCGTTGAGAAATTCCGCCGAGAGGCGCGGAACGTCGAACTGCGCGCGATTGATGCCGACGCCGATATTGTGGAAGCGATTATCGGTGAACAGCGCCTGATTCTGCTCGATCACATGGCAGGAGACGCAGCGTCCCTGGCCGACGAAAACCTCGAAGCCGCGCTTGGCGGCCTCCGATATCGCAGTCTCCTCATTGCCGAAGCGCCAGCGGTCGAAAGGCGATTCGCCGGAAATGATCGTGCGCTCATAGGCGGCGATGGCCTTCTTCACCTCCTCCATCGTCACGCCGTCGCCGGTCTTGCCGAAGGCCTTCTTGAACAGCTCGACATAGAAGGGATCGGACCGCGCGATGAGCAGAATCGGCTCATGCGTCGGCAGTCCCATCTCGACGGGATTGAGGAAGGGATGCTGCGATTGATCCTCGAGCGTAGGCGAGCGCCCATCCCAGAAGAACGAGGTGAAATAGGCGGCGTTTATCACCGTCGGGGCGTTGCGCGTCCCCGTCTTCTTGCCGACGCCCTCGGATGTGCGCAGCGGGCTGTCGGTGAAGGCGTGGTCGTCCTTGTGGCAGGTGGCGCAGGCGACCGAGCCGTCCGAGGAGAAACGCAGATCGTGGAAAAGCCGATTGCCCAGCGCGATCTTGTCCGCCGTCTGCGGATTGTCCTGCGGGATCGTCAGCGGGGGAAGCCCCAGCGGCTCGGCGAGACCCGCTCCCGCGAAACAGAGCTCCGAAAGGCTGAGCATTGCCGCGAGCGTCGTCGCGGCGCGCTTGCGCACGGCCATGTCTTCCTCCCCGCCGCGCCTGTCGGATCGGAGCCGCTTCTTTGCTCGGCGCGATGGTTGTGATCCTGCCTGGAATTTCTCTCGTCGGCAAGGCGTCTTGCGGCCGAAGCCATGTTTTTGTCGCCGATGGCACGCTTTTTGTCTTGGCCTTTGCCAGTAACATCGGCTGTGCGGCGCAACAATTATTGCCCTTGCCGATTTTGAGAAAATTATCTGAGCGCCAGAGGGCGTCATCAATTCGACATGACCGGAAAAATCGTCGAGCTATAGTTGTAATTACATGATTTCTCCCATTTTGGCGCATTATCGCCTTTGCCCGTGAGCCCAGCTTGTGGTAGGCGGGCGGCGGTTCGGGCCGCGGCTGTTCGCAGCGCAAGCTCGATCCCCATCGGAGGAGCCCTGGGAAAATGTCACGAGCATTCATCGCCGCGCTGAGCGCGCTGGCGCTGGTCCCTTTCGCCGCGGTCGCTGGCGATCTGCGGTCGGACGCCAACGCCGTCTTCAAGCCGATCACCCCGGCCGCGGCCGCAAAGGCGGTCAAGAACAACGAACTCACCCCTGCCAAGATCGAGCTCGGCAAGCAGCTGTTCTTCGATCCGCGCATATCCTCGAGCCAGCTCATCAGCTGCAACTCGTGCCATAATCTGAGCCTCGGCGGCGTCGACGCCGGCTCCACCTCCATCGGCCATGGCTGGCAGAAGGGTCCGCGCCGCGCGCCGACCGTTCTCAACGCCGTGTTCAACGTCGCCCAGTTCTGGGACGGCCGCGCCGAGGATCTGAAGGCGCAGGCCAAGGGCCCGGTGCAGGCCGGCGTGGAGATGAACAACACGCCCGCCAATGTCGAGGCGACGCTGAACAGCATTCCGGGCTATGTCGCTTCCTTCCAGAAAGCCTTCCCCGGCGACAATAAGGCCGCCAACTTCGACAATTTCGCCAAGGCGATCGAGGCCTTCGAATCGACTCTGGTGACGCCCAATTCGCGCCTGGACAAATTCCTCGGCGGCGACGAGGCGGCGCTGGACGCGACGCAGAAGAAGGGCCTGCGCCTCTTCATGGACAAGGGGTGTAGCGGCTGCCACGACGGCGTGAATGTCGGCGGCGGCAATTACACGCAATTCGGCGCGGTGGTGAAGCCGGCGGCGGCTATACTGCCGGAAGCGGACAAGGGCCGTTTCGCCGTCACCAAGAGCCCGGCGGACGTCTTCTCCTTCCGCGTCGCGCCGCTGCGCAATGTCGCGCTGCGGGCTCCCTACTTCCACACCGGCCAGGTGTGGACGCTGGAGGAGGCGGTCAATGTCATGGCGAAGTCGCAGCTCGGCCTCGAGCTGGCGCCGGACGAGACCACGGCCATCGTCGCCTTCCTCGGCGCGCTGACCGGCGATCAGCCCAAGGTCGAATATCCCGTCCTGCCGGGGCGCACCAATGCGACGCCTCAGCCGCAGCAGGAGATCGCCGCGAAGCACGCTCACTGAGCCGCTTTTCGCGCCGTCGATCCCAGAGCCTCCGCGCATCACTGCGCGGAGGCTTTTTCTATGGCTCGCGACATTCTACCTTCGCCCCTCTCGCCTTCGACGAGGCTATTGCGACTGGAGCCGCGCCATGGATCTCCCACGAATTTGGACGCACGCACGAATTTCGGCCCGCTCGCGCATTTTTGCCGGAGCGTCGGTCTTGTCGCTGCTCTGCGGTCTCGTCGGCCCCGCGTTGGCGGAGGCGCGGAACCCTTTCTCCGCCATCGGCCATATCGTCGTGATCTACACGGAGAATCGCAGCTTCGATAATGTCTTCGGCCTCTATCCCGGCGCCGATGGGCTCGGCATAGGCGCGGATCGCTTCGTCCAGGTCGATGTCGACGGCAAGCCTTTCGGCGAGTTGCCGCCGATCCGCGGCGAGAAGGGCGTCGACACCCGCTTTCCCGCCATTCTTCCCAATGCGCCTTTCGCGATCGACGCGTTTCTGCCCAATGCGGAGAAGACGCCCGATCTGACGCATGATTTCTTCCAGGAGAAGGAGCAGATCGACGGCGGCAAGATGGATCGTTTCGCCGCCGTTTCCGGCGCCGGCGGCTTGGTGATGGGCTATTACGACGGCCGCTCGCTGGCGCAATGGCGCCTCGCGCAGGAGTTCACGCTCGCCGATCATTTCTTCCACGGCTTCTTCGGCGGCTCCTTCGTCAATCACATGTTCCTCGTCTGCGGCTGCGCGCCGACATTTCCCTCGGCGCCGCCGTCGCTGATCGCCGAGGTCGACGAGACGACCGGGCTTCTCGCCCGCGCCGACGACTCGCCGAAGAGCGCTCGCATCGGCCCGCCGCGCTACAAAAAATCCGGGCCGGTGACCAGAGACGGCTTCGTGGTCGGCACGATGCAGCCGCCGACCCCGCTCTCGCCGCTCGAAGCGCCGTCCGGCGTCGGCCTGCCGCCGCAAATGCAGCCGACGATCGGCGATCGCCTCTCCGAAAAGGGCGTCTCATGGGCATGGTACGCCGGCGGCTGGAACGACATGCGGGCCGGGCGCATCCGCCAGCGCGAGGCACCGGAATTCTTCCAGACGCATCACCAGCCTTTCGTCTATTTCGCCAATTTCGGACCCGGAACGCCCGCGCGCGAGCAGCATTTGAAGGACGCCGATGATTTCTTCGCGGCGGCGGAGGCGGGGACGCTGCCCGCCGTGTCCTTCTACAAGCCGGTCGGCAAGTTCAACGAGCATCCCCATTACGCCGATCTGAAGACCGGCGACGCGCATCTCGCCGATGTCATCGCGCGGCTGCGACGCAGCCCCAATTGGACGGACATGCTGGTCATCGTCACCGCGGACGAGAATGGCGGCGCCTGGGATCATGTCGCGCCGCCGCAAATCGACCGCTTCGGCCCCGGAACGCGCGTGCCCACGCTGATCCTTTCGCCCTTTGCGAAAAAGGGCTTCGTCGACCACACGACCTATGACACGGCGTCGATTCTGGCGACGATCGAGACGCGCTTCGGATTGGAGCCGCTCACCGCGCGCGACAAAGGCGCCGCCGACCTGCGCAATGCGCTGGATACTGTGGCTCGAGAGCCGGCGAGAGCCGCCCGCTGACCGGCGCCGCGCCGCGGCTCAAGTCATTCTGTCACAGCCCGGGTGGGGAGGGCTACCAGAGGCCGAGGCGCCTGATCTATGGGCGCGGTCAAAATATCTAAGCACTGAATTCAATGGATTTATGAGTGGAGCATCGGGCGCCTGCGACAAAAGACGCGGGTGGGAGCGCCCGAAAGTGCGGCGCCACATAAACCACCTGATAGCGTGCTGTATACCATTCTATAGATTATTTTGACCTACCTCATTGGATATTGTCATTACGAGGCGGAACGGAAATGGTTGCGGCTCGCCGAACGAGGGCGTTTTGGATGTTTTGGCGCTGGGAGGCGCCGGGGGGTCTGGGGCTTTCGTTTCGCGCGGCGGTTTCGAGAAAATTCGTCTCCGAGCAAAGAAGAAGAATGCCGTCGGCGTGTCCTTTCACGAGGGGTCGCTGGGCGGTGAAGCGGGAGGTCGGGACGGCGGCTCGTCGAGCACGAGGCCGCAGCGGCGACATCAACCGTTGGAGACGAAGGCGCGTGCCGAGCAGGGAGGCGGGACGCGGCGAGATCGCTTCGAGAATCCCTGGGAGCACTTAGGAGGAATTGAGATGAGCGTTACGACAGAGACATCGGCCGGCGCAGCCGCCGGCTCCGATGCCATCGTGGACCTGAAGGGCATGTGGATCGGCATCGCCGGTCTGAACATTTTCTACCTCTTCATCCGCATCTATGAGCAGATCTTCGGCTGGCGCGCGGGCCTCGACTCGTTCGCTCCCGAGTTCCAGACCTATTGGCTGACGATGCTGTGGACGGAAATTCCGCTGGAGCTCGTGGCCGGTCTCGGCCTCGCCGGCTATCTGTGGAAGACGCGCGACCGCAATGTCGACGCGGTTTCTCCGCGTGAGGAGCTTCGCCGTCACGTCGTGCTGCTGCAGTGGCTGACGGTCTACTCGGTGGCCATCTACTGGGGCGCGAGCTTCTTCACGGAGCAGGACGGCACCTGGCACATGACGGTGATTCGCGACACGGACTTCACGCCGTCGCACATCATCGAGTTCTATCTGAGCTACCCGATCTACTCGATCATGGGCGTTGGCTCGTTCTTCTACGCCAAGACCCGCATTCCGTTCTTCGCGCACGGCTATTCGCTGGCGTTCCTGATCGTGGCCATCGGCCCGTTCATGATCATCCCGAACGTCGGCCTGAACGAGTGGGGCCACACCTTCTGGTTCATGGAAGAGCTGTTCGTCGCTCCGCTGCATTGGGGCTTCGTGTTCTTCGGCTGGATGGCGCTCGGCGTGTTCGGCGTGGTCCTGCAGATCCTGGCCGGCGTGAAGCGCCTGCTGGGCAAGGACGGCGTCGCGGCGCTGATCGGCTGATAGCAGCCTGAACTCTCGGCCGCCCGCTCTGGCGGACGGCCGCCTCCGGCGAAAGAATTTTCCGAATGCTCTCGGAACGAAGGCTTCGTCCGAACGGCCGCGCGTCGGCGGTTCGGGCGGGGTTTCGGGGGCGCGGGAAAGGAATGGGGCCGGGGTGACGCATTAGCTCAAGGACAATCCGGCGCGAGAGAGCCGGAGGCAGGTCTCGAGACGCCGGCGCGAAGACGCCGGGCGGACAGACACCAAGGAGAAGAGTGATGTCTACATCGAAGAGCGGGGGGGCAATCGGGCCTTTCCATTCTGTCGCGGAAGCGGCGGGATGCGTTAAGACCTCCGATTGGCTGATTCTGACGCTGCTGTTTCTGGCAGTGCTGGGCGGCTATCATATTCACTTCATGCTGACGGCCGGCGACTGGGACTTCTGGGTCGACTGGAAAGACCGTCGTATGTGGCCGACGGTCATCCCGATCCTGGGCGTGACCTTCGCGGCTGCGGCTCAGGCGTTCCTGTGGGAGAACTTCCGTCTCCCGTTCGGCGCGACCTTCGCGGTTCTGGGTCTGCTCATCGGCGAGTGGATCAATCGCTACGTGAACTTCTGGGGCTGGACCTACTTCCCGATCAGCCTGGTGTTCCCGTCGGCTCTGGTCGTTCCGGCTCTGTGGCTGGACGTGATCCTGCTGCTGTCGGGCTCCTATGTGATCACGGCCGTGGTCGGCGCCCTTGGCTGGGGTCTGCTGTTCTACCCGAACAACTGGCCGGCGATCGCCGCCTTCCACCAGGCGACCGAGCAGCATGGTCAGCTGATGTCTCTGGCTGATCTGATCGGCCTCCACTTCGTCCGCACCTCGATGCCGGAATACATCCGCATGGTCGAGCGCGGCACGCTGCGCACCTTCGGTAAGGACGTCGTGCCGGTGGCCGCGTTCTTCTCGGGCTTCGTGTCGATGCTCGTGTACTTCCTGTGGTGGTTCGTCGGTAAGTGGTATTCGACCACCAAGGTGATCAGCAAGATCTGATCTGCCGCAAGGCGACGGATCGCGATCCCTCACGCGAGGAGGGGCGGCTTCGAAGGGCTCCTCAGAAGAGAGTCCGGGACAGAGCCGCTCCGGCAAGGACGACAGCGGACGAACGGCCCGACGGGCCGGTCCGCGAAGAGAAACTTGGGAGGTTGTTCCATGAAACTGTTGGAGAGAATGGCCGTGCTGGCGACGGGACGCGTCGCTCGGCTCTTCGGCCTGGGCATGGCGGCTGCGGTCGCCGCGACGATGGGCTCCGTCGCTCCGGCGTCGGCGCACGGCGAGAAGTCGCAGCAGGCGTTTCTGCGCATGCGCACGCTGAACTGGTATGACGTGAAGTGGTCGAAGACCTCGCTGAACGTCAACGAGTCGATGGTGCTTTCGGGCAAGGTGCACGTGTTCTCGGCTTGGCCGCAGGCCGTGGCGAACCCGAAGTCGTCGTTCCTGAACGCCGGCGAGCCCGGCCCGGTTCTGGTGCGCACGGCTCAGTTCATCGGCGAGCAGTTCGCTCCGCGTTCGGTTTCGCTCGAGGTGGGCAAGGACTACGCCTTCTCGATCGAGCTGAAGGCTCGCCGCGCCGGCCGCTGGCACGTCCATGCGCAGATCAACGTCGAAGGCGGCGGCCCGATCATCGGACCCGGCCAGTGGATCGAGATCAAGGGCGACATGGCCGACTTCAAGGACCCGGTCACGCTGCTGGACGGCACGACCGTGGACCTCGAGACCTACGGCATCGACCGCATCTATGCCTGGCACTTCCCGTGGATGATCGCGGCCGCGGCCTGGATCCTCTACTGGTTCTTCAAGAAGGGCATCATCGCTTCCTACCTGCGCGTCAGCGAAGGCAAGGAAGACGAGCAGATCGGTGACGACGACCGTCGCGTCGGCGCTATCGTTCTTGCGGTGACGATCCTGGCGACGATCATCGGCTACGCTGTCACCAACAGCACCTTCCCGCGCACGATCCCGCTTCAGGCCGGCTTGCAGAAGCCGCTGACGCCGATCACCGAGGAAGGCACTGTGGGCGTCGGCACGAAGATCGTGACGGCGGACCTCAAGGGCGGCGTCTACAAGGTGCCGGGCCGCGAGCTGACCGTTCAGGTGAAGATCACGAACCACACGGACGAGCCGCTGAAGCTCGGCGAGTATACGGCGGCGGGTCTCCGCTTCCTGAACCCCGACGTGTTCACGACGAAGCCGGAGTTCCCCGACTATCTGCTGGCGGACCGCGGTCTGTCGACGGATCCGACGCCGATCGCGCCGGGTGAGACGAAGACGATCGAGATCAAGGTGCAGGACGCGCGTTGGGACATCGAGCGTCTCTCCGACCTCGCCTATGACACGGACAGCCAGATCGGCGGTCTGCTGTTCTTCTTCGGCCCGTCGGGCAAGCGCTACGCCACCGAGATCGGCGGCCCGGTCATTCCGAAGTTCGTCGCCGGCGACATGCCCTGATCGAACTCTCTGAAGGCTGAAAATACAGCCGGCCGGGCCTCGCGCCCGGCCGGTTTTTCTTTTGCGGCCTCGCCCTTCTTCTTCAATGCCCCCGCGACGGACTCGCTGCCGGAGCGAGAAGTCGGCAATTATATCGGACTGCGATATATGCGGCGTTTGGACGCAGGAGAAATTGTCGCGTCTGCGCCCGAACGCGCATAGAATTTATGCTCAGAGTCTCACTCCGGCGGCGGCCTCGCAGAAGCGCTCATCGCCGTTGCGATCGACGAAATAGCGATTTCAAATCGATTCCTTTTTGCACTAAGAAAATCGGGCCGAGCGAGGGCGAGGCGATCTCGCTCTCTCGAGAGCTCGAACCAAAAAAACGCCGCGGCGACACTCGAGGCGCGCGCGGTCGGGAGGAAGGAAAGCGATGATCGTTCGTTCCGTGAGACCTTGTCTATTGGCGCTTGCGCTGCTCTTCGCGTCCTTCGCGGCCCCTCCGGCTCGCGCGGGCGGCGACGGCCCGGAAGCGATGGTCATGGACAATATGTGCATGGTCATGTTCGGCTATGACATGATCCACATCACCGCCTATGAGGCCGAAGGCGCGCGCGAGCAATATTGCGACCATATTCCCTTCGTCGGCCGGGTCATCTTCACATTCGACATCGCCAATCCCGATTTTCGCGATCTGCCGCTCGAGCTACGCATCATTCACGATCCGCTGACGCCGATCTCGGCCAATACGGATCTCGAGCCGCTCACCATCATTCATCTGCCGCCGAAGCTCTACAGGACCGGCACCTTCAATTTCGAGCACAGATTCACCGAAAAGGGTCATTTCATCGGCTTTGTGACGCTCACCCGCGCCAATGGCGAGAAAGAGACCCAGCAGTTCAAATTCATGGTCGGCCAGACGCTGTGGTCCTTCGTGCCGCAGGCGCTCGGCGCCGTGCTGATCGCGCTGATGGTCGGCGTCTACTGGCGCCATAGCCACACCAAGCCGAAGACGGCCGATCCTGTGGATGCGCTGAAGTCGTCGTGATCGCGCCCGTCTTGAACGGATGCGGCCGACCGACCAGATCATGATGCGAAAATCGAAAAAATGGGAGGAGCGACGATGAAGGTGAAGCTCGGAGCCGGCCTCGTGACGGCGGCGTTTCTATGCATGAGCGCTGGCGCGGCCTTCGCTCATTCCTTTCTGGTCGACGCCTCTCCGTCGGCCAAGGATCACGTCGCCGCCTCGCCGAAGCTGGTGAAGCTGCGCTTCGGCGGCGGCGTGGAGGCGGCCTATTCGACGATCGCCATCCTCGGCGCCGATGGCAAGACCATTGTCGAAGGCGCGAAGGGCGCGCCCGACAAGCCGCGCGAGCTGACGCTCGACGCGCCGGATCTCGCGGCGGGCAAATATACCGTGAAATATCGCGTTCTCTCCTCGGATGGCCACATCGTCGAGGGGAAATACGAATTCACGGTGGACGCTCACTAAGTCTGGCTCAGAGCAGCTTTAAAAAATGTCGGGCGGCGCCGATCGGCGGGGCGCCGCGCCGTGCTCGCGAGCGTAACGGAAGTCGAAATCAATGGAATTGGCGACGCTTCGCTTCGTGGAGAGCGTTCTTTCCGCTCTCGCCGTCGGACTCTTGCTGCTGCCGCGCCTCATAGAGGAGGATGGCGAGCGCTTCAAAAAAGTGATCGCAGGCGCTGCGGTCCTGCGCCTGCTGTTCGGCTTCGGCCTCATCGTGGCGACGGCGCGCGCCATCATCCCCGCGGGCCGTCCGGTCGACGCCGACGCGCTGCTGCAGTTCATTTCCGGGACGGTGATCGGCAAGGCCTGGGTGGCGACGCAAATTCTCGCGGCGGTCTTCACTGTCGCGACGCTGGCGCGCCTGCGGATATCAAATCTCTGGCTCGATCGCGCGACGCTCGGGCTCGGTCTCGCCGTGCTCGCGGTCGTTTCTGTCACTGGCCATGCGGTGGACGACAGCCTGCCGATCTACACGCAGCTGAGCTTCCCCTTCCACACGCTGGCGGGCCTCACCTGGATCGGCGGCCTGCTCGGCCTCGTCTACTGGATGTTCACCGGCCGCGGAAAGCCGCCGGAGATCGCCTGGCGTCTCGCCGAGCGCTGGTCGATGATCGCCAAGGGCGCGATGCTGATCGTGCTGATCAGCGGCGTCATCCTGGCATGGGAGACGGTCGGCAGCTTCGGCTTCATGCTCGCGACGCCTTACGGGCGACTGCTCACGGTCAAATTGGCGCTGCTCTGCGCAGCGCTGCTGCTCGCTCTTTCGCTCGCGCGCTATCTGACGCTCGCCGATTCCAAGAAGGGCTTCGATTTCGCCTGGTACGGCAAGATCGGCGGCGTCGAGGGCGCGTGCGCGCTCGGCCTTTTGTTCATCGCAGGCTGGATCGCCACCATCACGCCGGCCGCGCATGAGAACAACGTCTATTGGCCGCTGCCATTCCGCGTTACCTATGCCGGCACCTGGGGGCTCAAGGTCACGCCCTGGATCGATCCTACCTGGCAATGGGGCGTCGCGGGATTGGCGCTGGCGGTCGTCGCAGGCCTCGCCTGGTTCGCGCCGACGCTCGTTGCGGCGGTGGGGCTCACGCCTTTGCCGCAGCTTCGCCAGTGGCGAAAATATTCGACCTCTGCGCTAGCGCTGGCGGCGGCGGTCTGCGGCACGGTCTCACTGTCGGTGCAGGCCTATCCCGAGACCTACACCGATCCGCCCATCGCTTATACGGCCGCCTCGGTGAAGCGCGGCTATGAGACCTTCCAGGCCAATTGCATTGCGTGTCACGGCGTGACCGGCGAAGGCAACGGACCCATGGCCAAGGGTCTCAAGGTTCCGCCCGCCGATCTCACCGCCCCGCATGTCGCGACGCATACGCTCGGCGATATTTTTCACTGGCTGACCTATGGCGGACAGAGCGGCGTCATGCCGCCTTTCGCCGACGCCATCGGCGAGGACGAGCGCTGGGATCTCATCAATTTTCTCACCGTTCTGTCGAATTCGAACCAGTCGCGCTTCCTGAGCCCCAAGGGGGTCATTCAATGGCTCGTCGCGCCCAATTTCGCGCTGGATGATCCCAAGGGCGAGATCGACGATCTCGAGAAGCTGCGCGGCGTGCCGACGCTCGTCTCCTTCGCGCGGTGCAAGCCGGAGGATGCGGATTTGGCCGATCGAGTCGCGAGCCTGAACGCTGCGGCCGAGACGGTGAAGGCGATGGGCGCGCATCATGTCACCGATTATTTCGGCGAATGTCCGAATGATCCGAGCGCGCTGACGCCGAGCCATCCCGACGCAACAGAGCTCACTTACTCGCTCATCAATCATTATCTCGACGAGCCGGTCATCAATGAGATTCCAGAAGGACATTTCCTCATCGATCGCTCCGGCTATGTGCGAGCTCGCTTCCGCCATTTCGGGACCGACGACGGCAATCTCTCGCTGCTGAAGGCGCAGATCGCGCTGACCGCGAAGGAGCCGATCGTCTATGTCTCGCCGCATCAGCACTGAGCGGCGAAAGGAATGGCGCGCAATTCGTCGCATGGTCGCGATGCGGCGAAACGAGGCCGCGAGAGCCTCGCCAGAAAAGAGCGACGAATGCAGCCGACGAGCTTTCGTCGGCGAGTAAGGGAGAACGCACATGATGATCAAGCGGCGTGATCTGTTGGCGGCGGGCGGCGCTCTGTTGGGCGGCGCTGCGTTCGGCGCGTTGGCTCCGATGCGCTCGGCGCAGGCTCATGAATATGAGCTCGGCAAGCTGACGATCGAGCATCCCTGGGTGCGCGCGCCCAAGGACGGCGAGACGACTGCCTATTTCTACGCATTCGTCCACAATAAGGGCGGCGCGGACAAGCTCATCGCGGTGAAGTCGCCGAATGTCGGCAAGGTGACTCTCTACTCCGACGCCAAGGAAGCGACAGTCGCCGCGGGCGGCGTCGCCATCGCGGCCAATAAGACGACGACGCTCTCACCCGAAGGCGCGCATGTCGCGCTCGCCGAGGTCAAGAAGATCAACCCCGTCGGCTGGGGCATGGAACTCGTTCTCGTCTTCGAGAAGGCGGGTGAGGTGACTGTCGACGCAGCGGTCGACGCGCCCGACGCCAAGCACGCGCATGACGCCGAGGCGATGCAGCGTTGGGAAAAGGCCCATCCGGAAGGCGGCACGACGTCTCCGGCGGGCGGAGCCGAAGAGCACCATCACGATCACCACGATCACGACCACAAGGACGATCACAAGTCCATGGATATGAAGTGACCGTGGAAGCGTAGAAGCTAGACGCGCGGTTCGGCCAGTGCCGGGCCGCGCTTCTTTATGCTCGCTCAGTCGGCCGAATCCAAAGAGAGCAGGCGGCCGGAAAAATCGCTCGCGTCGGAGGAGACAGCCGGCGTCGGCGGCGAGCTGCGTGGGGCGTTGAGCGGCAAAGCGAAGCCCAGGATAAAGGCGGCGAACGCCATTGCCGCGACCAGGAAAAGAGAAACCCTGAATTGACGCCGCGCCGATTCCGGATCGAAGCTATGCGTAAAAGCCGGCTCCATACGGTTTTCGAACTTATCCACCAACGACATGACGCACCCTCTCCGGGACGCTCCCCCGAACGTCCGACGCGTCGCGACCGCTCCCACGATCGCTCGGCGAATGATAAACGGCGGCGCCGCCCAAAAAGTTTCACGCCTCGAGCAGAGGGCGCCGATTTTTTTCGCGAAGTGAATTTTTTGTGGTCGTCAGGCCGTCGATCATAGCGATGGGGCGGCGCCGGCGTGGCGAAAACATGCCTCGCGCGCATTTGAGAGAATTATCGCGAACAACGCCGCCATCGTGACCGCGCCGAGAGGCAATGACGCAGCCGTCGCGACAGGACGCGCCGCGAGCGGAATGATGAAAGCCGCAGCGAGAGCGCTTTTCATATAGCGGCTAAAGCCGCGTTCGAGCCCGAAGGAGGCCAGCAGCGCGATGGCGGGCGCGAGCGCGGTCATATCGTAATCGAGACAATAGGGCGTCGTGAGGAATGTCGCGACGATCGCGCCGGCGGCCTTGGCGCGATAATCGGCGCTACTGCGCCACAGCCAGACGAGCGCGGCGAGAGTCGTCGCCGTGGCCAAAGTCTGCGCGGCATAGGCCGTCGCTATATCGGCGCCGAGCAGGCGCGCCGCAGCGAAGACGCTCTGGATTTTCGGAAAGCCGGCCGCGCCGCGCTCGACGACGAGGTCGCGCGTGACATCGAGATTTTGGACGAAGGCGATCCAGCTCTCCGGCCCGAAGAGCAAGAGGCTGGCGAGGGTCATCACGAGCAGCGCGGCGGCGGCCGAAGCCAGCGCGCGCCAATGGCCGCCGACGATGAGCGCGACCGGCAGCGCGAGCGCGAATTGGGGCTTATAGGCGAGCAGCGCGAAAGAGACGCCGGCGAGCAGTGGGCGCTGCGGCAGAGCGAGAAAGCCGAAGCCGAGCAAAGCCGCGGTCAGAAAGCCGTTCTGCCCATGGCCGAGATTGACGAGCGCAGCCGGAAAGGCGAGCGCCAGCAGCGCGATGCGCCAGGGCGGCGCGGCGGAGCCGCGCATCAGCGCGAGCACGGCGACGAGATAGAGGGCGAGCGTCGCCATCTGCCAGACGGCCAGCGCCTCGAGATAGGGCAGATGCGCGAGCGCCGACGCCGGCGCGAGGAAGTAGGGCGGGTAGTGCCAGCCATAGACGTCGCTGTCGGCGCCGAATTCGGCGCGTTGCGCGGCGATGTGGCGCTGCAGATCGAAAGGCGCTGCGGGGTGGCCGCGCAAGGTCTCGAGCCCGGCGACCCACACTTGGCTGAAATCCGTGCCCAGCGGATGGCCATTGGCGTCGAAGCGGCCCTGCGCCGTCATCAGCACGGCTGCGACGCAGCCGGCCGAGAGCAGCAGCAGCATGAGCGGATAGACGCGCAGACGCTCTTCGTCGAGCCAATCGCCGCTGCGCAGCTTCTCCCACATGTCGCGCTCTCCCTGGACTCCGGCGCAAGCGGAGCAGGGCGACTCTAGAAGGGAGAGGTTAATCGCTTCGTTTCGACGCGGGGGCGGAGGCGGATTTTCGATTGCCCGGCGCCGCTGCGGCGTCTATCTTCGAGACTGCGATTGTGCAGCGCACACATGCCCAGAGGAGTTCCCCAAATGGCCTTTATCGCCGACGCTTTGTCACGCGTGAAACCTTCCGCCACGATCGCCGTGACGCAGAAGGCGCGTGACCTCAAAGCGCAGGGCAGGGAGGTCATCTCGCTCTCGGTGGGCGAGCCGGATTTCGACACGCCGACGCATATTTGCGACGCCGCCGTCGAGGCGATCCGTCGCGGCGAGACGCGCTATCCGCCGGTGCTCGGCATTCCGCAGTTGCGCGAGGCCGTGGCCAAGAAGTTCAAGCGCGAGAACGGGCTCGACTACAAGGCCTCGGACGTGATCGTCGCCACCGGCGGCAAGCACATCCTCTTCAACGCCTTTCTGGCGACGATCAATCCCGGCGACGAGGTGATCGTGCCGGCGCCCTATTGGGTCAGCTATCCCGAGATGGTCGCCATTTGTGGCGGAAGCACCGTCTTCGTCGACACGACGATGGAGCATGGCTTCAAGCTGCAGGCGGCGGACCTCGAGCGCGCCATCACGCCGCGCACCAAATGGCTGGTGCTCAACTCGCCCTCCAACCCGTCCGGCGCCGCCTATACGCATGACGAGCTGAAACAGGTCGCCGAAGTGCTGCTGCGCCATCCGCAGGTGCATATTCTCACCGACGACATCTATGAGCATCTCGTCTATGGCGACTTCAAATTCGCCACCATCGCGCAGGTGGAGCCCGGCCTCTTCGACCGCACGCTGACGATGAACGGCGTCTCCAAAGCCTATGCGATGACCGGCTGGCGCATCGGCTTCGCCGCCGGCCCGGCCGCGCTCATCAAGGCGATGGACATGCTGCAGGGCCAGCAGACCTCGGGCGCCTGCTCCATCGCGCAATGGGCGGCGCTCGCTGCGCTGGAAGGTCCGCAGGATCATCTCGCCGTGTTCCGCAAGGCGTTTCAGGAGCGGCGCGATCTCGTCGTCTCCATGCTCGGCCAGGCGAAATATCTGCAATGCCCCTCGCCCGAGGGCGCCTTCTACGTCTTCCCCTCCTGCAAGGAGGCGATCGGCCGCAAGACGCCGGAGGGCAAGGTCATCGAGAGCGATGTGGATTTCGTCACCGCTCTCTTGGAGGCGGAAGGCGTCGCCGTGGTGCAGGGCTCGGCCTTCGGCACGGGACCGAATTTCCGCGTCTCCTATGCGGCGTCGAACGCGACGCTGGAGGACGCCTGCACGAAGATACAGAGGTTCTGCGCGAGCTTGACCTAAATGGCCGAGGCGACAAATCGGGCGCTGGCCGTAAAGCGTGACCTGTCGATCGTGCGTTCCGACCTTCGCGCGTTCGAAGCGCGCATGACGGTGAGGATCGGCGGCCTGACGATCATCGCGACCGGCATCATCCTCGCGGCGCTTTGGCATTTGCCGCGCGTGCACTGAATTTCTCGGCCGAAAAACAGAAGCAAATTTGACGGCGGCGACGCATTGCGCCGCCGCCGTATGAAACTGTCTTACTTCGTCGCGGCCTCGTAACACTCCTCGACATATTCCCAATTCACGAGATGCTCGAGGAAGGCCTTGAGGAAGTCGGCGCGGCGATTGCGGTAGTCGATGTAATAGGCGTGCTCCCACACATCGGCGACCAGCAGCGGCTTGGCGCCGAACACCAGCGGGTTCTCGGCGTTCGGGGTCTTGCGCACGGCGAGCTTGCCGTCCTTGATCTCGAGCCACACCCAGCCCGAGCCGAACTGGCCGAGACCCTGGGTCTGGAACTCTTCCTTGAACTTGTCGACCGAGCCGAAGGACTCGACGATCGCCTTCTCGACCTTGGCGGGGATCGCGCCGCCGCCATTGGGCTTCAGCCACTTCCAATACTCGGAGTGGTTGTAGATCTGCGCCACATTGTTGAAGATCGGCACGTTCTTGCCATAGGAGGCGACAATGATCTCCTCAATCGGCTTGCCCTCGAACTCGGTGCCTTTGATCAGATTATTGGCGTTGGTGACATAGGTCGCATGATGCTTGTCGTGATGATACTCGAAAGATTCCTTCGACAAATAAGGCTGCAGCGCATCATAGGCGTAGGGAAGGTCGGGAAGGGTGAAGCTCATAATCCTTGCTCCTGACTTGGGTTCGCGAGCGCAGCATTCTCCGCTCGCCTCTACCTAGAACCCGGCAGGGCTCCAAGCAATCTCGCACGGCCGCAGTCTAACAATTTTCGTGCAAAGCTCGGACGACAAGCGCATTCCGGGCGCGAAAAAACCCGCCCGATCGGATCGGGCGGGCGGGGAGGCCTGCTATTCGGTCTGATGCAGCGCGGCGCCATGCGCCGGCTCCGTCGGCCGTCGCCGCCAGGCGATCAGCCAGAGGCCGGCGGAAAGCCCGAGGAAGCCGATCCCGTAGAGAACATATTCGATCGTGTTCCACAGGCTGAGCACGCCGACACGGAAGGGAAAGCGCGAGGTCCATTCATGCCCGTCGCGATCGGCGACGGTGATGATGGCCACATAATTTCCCGCCTCCTTGAAGTCGTGCTCGAAGGTCATGGTGGCGTTGTTATGGATCTTCGGCGGCGTGTAGAATTGCGTCGCCGCCTCTCCTTCGCCGCCCTCCTTGACGATTCGCACGCCGATGGCGATGTCGCGCACGTCCACGGCCGGGGCGGGCGGCGCGGAAGACGGCGCCTGATTCTGCGCCATGTAGGAATCGGGCTGACGACCCAATTCTATGGCGGTCAGCGCGATCACCGTCGGACCCGTCTGGGCGATGTCGTCGCAGAATTCTTCCGGCTCGCCCTTTCGCTGATAGCCGATGAAATGCACTTTCACCGGCCCGACCGTCGTCACGCATTCGTCCTGCTCGAGCTTTACTCCTCCATGAGCGAAGGCATCTCCCGCCATCGCCGAAGCAAGAAGAAAGGTGAGCATAAATAAGCTACGCCTCGAAGAGCGCGTATCCATGGTTTCGACTCCCCTGAATTAGGCGGATCGTCGCCGCTTTCCGTCCGAGAGACGTTTGTCTCTACTTTTGATGTCTGTATTCATATCGTCGAATTCCATGTGGCGTTACGACGCATATATGTTGTTTTCTATGGGCTTGAATATTATGCGCAGGCGCCGGTCGGCGAGCGCGCCGCGCGCCTCCACAATCACGCCGGAATTGTCGCGCCGAATGCAGCGCGAAAACCGTCGGAGCGGCGCGCGAGCCGGCGTGCTAACAAGCGTCCGGCGGCGTGATCCTTGTCGCCATGTGAGATCGAAGAGGCGGAACATGCGGAGCGTCTGGTTCTTTCGGCTGACGCGTTGGGGCGTTTTCGGGCTCGGCGCGGCGCTCGCGGCGTGGGGCGTCGCGGCCATGTTCGAGGGCTGGGACAAAATCCAGATCGAGCGCGGCTGGAGCCTGTTCATCGCGGGCGCGGTGGCGCTCTCCGGCGGCGTGGTGACTGTGGCGATCGCCGCCGCTTTGTCGCGTCTCGACCATGCGCTCGCGACATTCGCTCCGTCGGCGCCGCATGTCGTCACCCCGGCGCCCGTGACGCCGCAGCCGGCCTCCGCGCCGGAAATGGAGCCGCCGCCAGCCATGGCTCCACCGACAGCAATGGCCCCGCCGCCCAGCTTCGAGGCCTATGCGCCCAAGCGCTATGTCGAGGCGGAGCCGGTCGAGGTCGACCGCTATGAGAATGGCGGCGCGCTCTATGTGATGTTTTCCGACGGCTCGGTCGAGATTCGCGGCGAGGGCCGCGTGCGGCGCTTCGCCTCGCTCTCAGAGCTGCGGGCGCAGGTCAGCGCCTGACGCGTCTCAGACCGCCAGTGAGATCGTCACCGGCACATGATCGGAGGGGCGCGTCCAATTGCGCGCCTCGCGCAGCACATGCATCTGCTGCAGTGTTTCGGAGAGCGCCTCGCTCGCCCAAATGTGATCGAGCCGGCGGCCGCGGTCGGATTTCTCCCAATCCGAGGCGCGATAGCTCCACCACGTATAGAGCTTCTCCTCCTTGGGCACGAAGCGGCGCATCGTGTCGATCCAGCGGCCGGCGTCGATGACGCGACCGAGCTTCTCCACCTCGATCGGCGTATGGCTCACCACTTGGAGCAGCGCCTTATGGCTCCAGACGTCCTGCTCCAGCGGTGCGATATTGAGGTCGCCGACCAGCACCACGCGGCCGTCGGTCACGCGATCGCGCTGAATCCATTCGGCCATCTCGTCGAGAAAATCGAGCTTATGGGCGAATTTCGGATTGATCTCGCGATCGGGCTCGTCGCCGCCGGCCGGCACGTAGAAATTATGGATCGTGACCGGCGTCCCGCCATTGGGGACGCCGACCGACACATGGCGCGCGTCGCCTTTCTCGCAGAAGTCGCGCGTCTCCAGCAGCTCCAGCGGCTGCTTCGAGACGATGGCGACGCCGTGATAGCCCTTCTGGCCATTGATGGCGAAATGCTCATAGCCGAGCGCGCGAAAATCCGAATAGGGGAATTCGGCGTTGCGGCACTTGGTCTCCTGCAGGCAGATGACGTCCGGCGCGTGCTCCTTCAAGAATTGCGCGACGATCGGCATGCGCAGGCGCACGGAATTGATGTTCCAGGTGGTGATCTTCATCCGTTTGTCTTCTCGAGAGGGAAAATCCGCGCCGCCAAATCGTCAGCCGCCGCTGCTGCGATCGCCGAACAAGAAAGGCGCCACATCGGCGACGCCGGGCGCTTTCTCGGCGCTGAAAGGCATGGGCCGGCAGACCGCCATGGCCGAGAGGCCGACGCGCGCGGTCAATAGGCCGTTGAGCACGCCCTCGCCGAGCTTGGCGGAGAGCTTGGCGGCGATGCCATGGCCGACCACCTGCTGCAGCAGCGAATCGCCGATGGCGAGGCCGCCAGTGATGGCGAGATGCGCGCCGACCGAGCGCGCCAGCTTGAAGAAGCCCAGCATTCCCGGCCGTCCGCCATAGATTTCGGCGATGCGGCGCATCAGCCGTATCGCCTGGGCGGCGACGAACAGCACGTCGAGCAGCGCGCGCGGGCTGACGGTGGTGACGATGGAGACGCGCTTGGAGGCGTCGGCGATCTCGCGCCGCGCCTGCGCGTCCAACGGATGCGCGAGATGGCGTTCGGCGAGATCGACGAGATCGCGCCCATCGATGATCTGCTGCGAGAACTCCAGCACCAGCGCGCGCGCGCGGCTGGTCTCTGGGCGATCCTCATAGAGCGTGCACAGCTCCTTCACATGCTCGCGCGCGGCTTTGATGTCGTCGCGCAGACGCGCGTCGGCGAGGGCGATATGCAGCTTGGCGATGCGATTCTGCCGCGCGATGGCGGCGATCTCCTTGGCCAGCATCGCCGCAGCGGCGACGAGCGCCAGGCCGGCGAGCGCGAGCCCGGCGGTTCCGAGCAGCGCCGAATGCGCGAAAAGATCCTCGACCAGATTGGCGAGCCACATGCCGCCGGCCAGCGACAGCAGCCCGGCCACGGCCGAGACGAACAATCCGCCCCAGGAGACGAACATACTGCGCAGCACGCCGCGCTTCTGCGCGGCCTCGATCGCCTTCTCCTCCTCGACGAAACCGCGCGGGGCGGTCTCGGCCTCGAGTGCGAAGACGTCGATCTGCGCCTCGAAGACGCTTGGCTGCGCTCGTTCCGTCTCCTGCGGCTTCGCGCTCTTGGGGGGGACGATCTGCTCGCCGTCGAGGCGGAAGGCGCGCGGGCGCGGTCTGCGTTCTGGTTCCGTCATCTCTGTCGCTTCGATGGCGTTTTCGCCCCGCAGCTTTCTAGCGCATGGGGGGCGGCTCCGCTCGGGAAAATTGCCGCCCGCGCCGAGCTCTCGACAGAAATCATCGGAGACGGGGGCGTCTCGAGCCGCGGGCCGCCCGCAGATGCGGAAGGGCTCAGGCGGGAGCCCAGGCCTGCCGCGCGGCGAGCTTCTCATTGTGCTCGAGGGCGCGCAGCCGCGCCGGGCGATTCTCGAGGCCGGCCCAATAGGCCTCGAACTCCGGCCGCTTCTCCAGCACGCCGAAGCGCATGCCGAAGCCGATCATCGAGCCGAGATAGACATCGGCCGCGCTGAAGGCGTCGCCGGCGATATAGCGCCGTCCCGCCAGCGCTTTCGCCAGAGTGTCCAGCACGGCGGCGTAGGAGCCGTAGCCGAAGCTCCGCTGCCGGTCCGCGGCCGGGTCCCAGCCGACGGAATGATTGCTCATCGCCGGCTCCACGCAGCCGGCGGCGAAGAACAGCCAGCGATAATAGGCGCTGCGCTCGGCCGTCGGCGGCGCGAGACCGGCTTGCGGAAAAGCGTCGGCGAGATAGGCGCAGATGGCCGCGGCCTCCGTCACCACCTTGTCGCCGTGGCGGATCGCCGGCACCTTGCCCATTGGATTGATCGCGAGGAACTCGGGCGATTTGATCGAGGTCCCATATTCCTCGATCTCGACGGAATAGGGCGCGCCGATCTCCTCGAGCAGCCAATGCACGATCATGCCGCGCGATTGCGGATTGGTGTAGAAAACGATCTTGGACATGGAATTTCCTTTCGCGGTCGGGGACGCGACACGTCCATAAGCCGACACGCTGTCAGATTCTGTCAGCATGGAGCGCCGCCACTCCTTTTGCAGCGTCTGGCGTCGGCGCGGCGGGCGCTCCTCCAGCATTTCCGCCGCCTCTATGCGATCGGCGCGGAAATGACGAAAATCGCCTCTCAGCTCGCACCAGGCGACGAGCACGCGGGCGGATTCGAAAAAGCCCAGCGCCACCGGCCAGACGACGCGCCGCGTGCGCGCGCCTTTGCCGTCGGCGTAGGAGATGGCGAGCTTACGCTCCTCGCGTAGCGCGCGGCGCAGCAGCTTCAGCTCGGCGACATGCGCGCGCGACCATGGCGGGCCGACGATCAGCGCATCGTCCGGCGCGCGCGACCGTCCCTGCGGGAGAACGGCGGAAATTTTCGCCATCGCGCTCTGCGCGGCCCGCGAAAGTCCGTCGTCGGTGCGCTGAGCCACCCATTTGGCGCCGAGCTCCAGCGCCTCGATCTCTTCCTCCGAGAACATCAGCGGCGGCATCAGAAAGCCGGGCCGCAGGACATAGCCGACGCCGGGCTCGCCCTCGATCTCCGCGCCCATCGCCTGCAGCGCGGCGATGTCGCGATAGAGCGTGCGCAAGGAGATTCCCGCGGCGCGCGCGAGGTCGGCGCCGCTGACCGGGCGTCGGCGCCCACGCAGGAGCTGCAAGAGTTCGAAGAGGCGGCCGGCGCGCGACATGGGGCGGGAAGCTAGCACGGGACAGAAGCGGATCGCGCTCCTATTCCTTCGTTGGATAGGGCGGCCTGAGCTGGCTCGCCAGCAGCGCGACGAGGCTGGACTGCCGGCCGACGCCGGTTTTGGCGAGCACGCTCTTGAGCTGGCTGCGAACGGTCGCGGGCGCCGTGCCCTGTCGCTTGGCGATCTGTTCCAGCGATAGGCCCGAGACGATTCCGCTGGCGACGCAAGCCTCCGCCGCGGTGAGATCGAACAGGCCGCGGATCACCGCGGCGTCGGGCGCATGTTGGAGCGCGACGGGCGCGACCACCAGAAGCGCGCAGCCGCCGTCGAAGAGATCGCGCGATTCGCCCGCCATCGGAATGAGATGGACGACCGCGGCGTGACCGTCGCGGCCGCGGGCGGGAAAGGAGCGCGCCGTCGTCGCGGCGAGGCGCGATACATCGACGAGCGCGCGCCGCAACATGCCATTGGCGGCGGAGTCGGCGAGAGCGACGCGGTCGTCCGGCAGCCAAAGGACATGCGTCGTCATCTTCTCGATGAGCGAATTGGCGGCCAGGGCGCGGCCGCGCGCATCGAGAGCGGCGGCCGGGAGGCCGATCAGCGCCAGCGCCTCGGTGGCGGCGCGCAGCCGCTCGAGCCGCCAGCGCGCCGCCAGAAAGCCGGCGCGCGCGAGATGCGGACGAAACGCATCGAGATGCGCGATATCGACGGCCGCGAAGGCCGGCTGGCCGATGCGTCGGCTGATATGGACCACCACGAAATCCCCAGTGGGCATGGGCATGGCCGTGGCGGCGGCGTGGGGCAACCCATTGGGCGTTCCCCAATGCGTCATCACGGGATCGGCGAGCCATTCCTCCGGCGTGATCGCGGTTTCGGCGTCGAGGAAGCCCGCATGGTCGGCGGCGAGCAGTCGAACCGGCGCCTGGCTGCGCGCGCCGGCCGGCGACCGAAGGTAATCGTCGATGCCCACCATTGCGGTGGAATGTCGCCAGCCGACCCAGGCGTCGCTGCGACGCGTAAGAATAATTCCGCCGGCGGCTTCCGTCGAGGCGGCCAGCTCATGCATCGCGAGCGGCCAGAGATCTGGATCGGTGGCGGCGCGATAGATGAGCTCGACGAGGTTTTCGAAATCGATCATGGACGGCTCGAAAATGAATTTATCGAAACGAGAAACGAAGATTCGGCGCGTTTCGAAGCAGCTTTCGCGCCAGCGCGCGGCGCTTCGCATTTCGGCGTCGCTTCGGGTCGGCTTGCGGCGAGCGGCGGGCTCGACTAGTTTGCGCGCCGCGTTCGGCGAAAGGCGCCGGCCGCGCGGCGCGGGTCTTTCTCCTTGGCGTTTTCTTCTCTACCAGATCTCGGCGCGCTGGCGGTCGGCTATCTGCTCGGCTCCATTCCTTTCGGCCTGCTGCTGACGCGGCTCGCGGGGACGACCGATATTCGCTCGATCGGCTCGGGCAATATAGGCGCGACCAATGTTCTGCGCACCGGGCGCAAAGATCTCGCCGCCGCCACTCTGCTGCTCGATGCGCTCAAAGGCGTCGCCGCCGCGCTCATCGGCGCGCTGATCGCGCCGGACGGCGCCGTCGCCGCCGCGGCGGCCGCTTTTATCGGCCATATCGCGCCCGTCTGGCTGCGCTTTCGCGGCGGCAAGGGCGTCGCGACATTTTTGGGCGCGCTGTTCGGCATCAGCTGGCCGGCGGGCCTCGCCTTCGCGGCCGTCTGGCTGTCGATGGCCGCTCTGTTCCGCTACTCCTCGCTCTCCGCGCTGGCGGCGAGCTTCGCTTCGCCGCTCGTTCTTGCAGCGAGCGGCCATGGTCGCGAGGCCATCGTCTTCGCCGCCATGGCGGCGCTGCTGTGGTGGAAGCATCGCGACAATATTCGCCGCCTGCTCTCCGGCAGTGAGAGCCGCATCGGGCAGAAGGCATGAGCGCTTCCTCCTCCGCGACACGCTTGACGGAGGAGCAGCTCTTTCATTGGCTGCGGCTCATTCGTTCGGAGAATGTCGGGCCGCGCACCTTTCGCCAGCTCGTCAACAGGTTCGGCGGCGCGCAGGCGGCGCTCGAGGCGCTTCCCGATCTGCTCGCGCGCTCCGCTCATGGGCGCATGATCCGCATCGCCGAGCCGGATGACGTGCGGGCCGAGATGGAGCGCTCGGCCAAGCTCGGCGTGCGCTTCGTCTCGCTCGGCGACGCCGATTATCCGCAGCCGCTGCGCGCGATAGAGGCGGCGCCGCCATTGCTGGCGCTGCGCGGCTCGGCGGAAATTCTGTCGCGTCCTTGCGTCGCCATCGTCGGCTCGCGCAATGCGTCCGCGGCCGGGCTCACCTTCGCCGAGCGTCTGGCGCAGGGCCTCGCGCGGGAAAATTACGTCATCGTCTCCGGCCTCGCGCGCGGCGTCGATCTCTCCGCCCATCGCGCGAGCCTCGCGGCGGGAACCATCGCCGTGCTCGCCGGCGGCCATGCGCGGCCCTATCCCAATGAGCATCGCCCTTTGATCGAGGAGATCATCGTGCGCGGCGGCGCCGTAGTGACGGAAATGCCGCTCGAATGGGAGCCGCGCGGGCGCGATTTTCCACGCCGCAATCGCATCGTCTCGGGCCTCTCGCGCGGCGTCGTCGTGGTGGAGGCGGCGCGCCGCTCCGGCTCGCTCATTACCGCGCGTTTCGCCATGGAGCAGGGCCGCGAGGTGTTCGCTGTTCCCGGCTCGCCGCTCGATCCGCGCGCCGAAGGAACCAATGACCTCCTGCGCCAGGGCGCCACTCTCTGCGCCGGGGCGGAGGACGTCACCCGCGCGCTCGTCGCCGGCGCTGGCCGGCAGGGCGATCTCTTCGGCGAAGGGGAGGGCGCGCCCAAGGAGGAGCCGTTCTGGGAAGAGATGGACGATCTCTTCTCGCTGCAGGAGCAGGCGCCGAATTTCACGCATGAGCGCGCCGCTCCCATCGCGCCGCAGCCGGAGAGCGCGCCGATCGACGCTGCGCCGGCGCGAGAGGCGGAGACGGTCGACCCGCTCGCGCGCGTCATGGCGCTGCTCGGCCCGGCGCCTGTCGCCATCGACGATCTCGTGCGCGCCGCAGGTCTTCCCGCGCGCGAGGTCAACGCCGCGCTGCTGGAGCTCGATCTCGCCGGACGGCTCGCGCGCCACGGCGCCAATCTCGTCTCCTTGGCGTGATCCGCAGCTTTACGCGCGGCCGCGGGAGTCGGCGGCGTGCTCGCGTGATTTCGTCTCGGCCTCGACGCGCGCCAGATTGAGGAAATAGGCGAGCATGGTGAGCTCGGACCGGTCCGCCATCGTCGCCAGCTCGCCCGCCATTTGCGCGATATAGATCGCGAGAGAAGCCGTCGACGCTTCATGCGCGTTCATCTCTGTGGGGGCTGCTTTCGCGCTCTTCGACATCGGCTCCTCGCATCGGCGCAATGGATGGCGGCGGCGATTCAGAAGTTCAACTTACAGTCGTAAAATGCCCCGTCGTCGACGGCTTGTCAACGCGACCGCAGCTATGTCATCGCGATTTTTCGCCTTGAACGCCACGCTTCTAGTGGCAATGGCGGAAACCGTCGCAAAGCGGCGCAATGCAACTAAAAGTTTTCATATCGAGGACGCTCCGGCGCGGCGAGAGCGTTAACGGAGGGTTTTTTTTGACGCTCGATGGTCTGGACGGCCGGTAAGCGCGCCTTAGTTCCCCTTCACCTGGGCCGCGCTTCTCTCAGCGGAGCGACGGCATGATCGGGAATTTTTCAAAGAGGCGCGAGTTGAGCGACCCGCGCGTTGAGCGACCGATGAGTTGGGGGACTGATATGTGCGTTGGCTTCTCTTCACCGACCGCGCTCCTCCCTGCGCATGTGGTCGTCTGCGCCGTCGCGTCCGCCGTCACTGAATGAACGTCTGCGCCGGCGCGGATCGCGCCGTGACGAAAGGTTCCGGTCGCCCGCTGCGGGCGGCGGGAAAGGGGGGCGAGAGCCACGAGGAGGCTTGGGTATGAGCAAGGTTGTGAAGTTGTCTCTGCTGGGCGCCGCTGGCGCCGTGATCGGCATCGCCGCGCCGGGCGTCGCTCTGGCCGGTCCGGTCGGAATGGCGAATGTGGCGTCCGTGTCGCTTCCGGCGGCGACGGACGAGGTCCACTATCGTCGCATGCATGCGGGCCGTTCCGCCCATTATTGCCCGCCGCGTCGCATCGAGCACCGCACCGTCTATGTGCGTCGCATCATCGAGCGCCGCACCGCCTACTATCCGATGTATGAGCGTCGCACCGCCTATGTCGCGGCTCCGGTGGCGACGGCTGTCGCCGTGCCGGTCGTCGCGGCGACCTACGCCTATCCCTCCTATGGATATGGCTATGGCGGCCCGGGCATCATCGGCGCCGGCGCCGGTCTTCTCGGCGGCGCGCTGAACATCGGCTTCGGCGGCGGCGGCTGGGGCGGCGGCTGGGGCTGGCGTCGCGGCTGGTGGTGAGCCGGCTCGTCTAGCCTCCCGTAGCGAGGCGCCCCAGCCTGTCTAGGGCGCCTTGCAGAATATAGGCCGCGGCCATTCTGTCCACGACCTCGGCCCGTTTCGCGCGCGAGACGTCCTGCGCCAGCAGCTCTCTGGTGACGGCGGCGGTGGAAAGCCGCTCGTCCCAGAAGGCGTAGGGCGTTCGGCGCATCGCGTCGAAATTGCGCATGAAGGCCCGCGTCGCCTGCGCCCGCGGGCCTTCAGAGCCGTCCATGTTGAGCGGCAGGCCGACGATCAGCGCGGCGATTTCGTGCTGCGCGATCAAGGCGACGAGCCGCTCGGCGTCCTTGGTGAATTTCACGCGGCGGATCGTCTCGAGCGGCGTCGCGAGGCGGCGCTCGACGTCCGAAAGCGCGAGCCCGACGGTCTTCGTGCCGACATCGAGCCCGATCAGCCTGCTTTTTGGCGGCAGCAGAGCGGCGAGTTCCTCGAGCGTCTTTTGTCCGGCGGTCATGCCGATTGGCCTAGCACGTCGCGCGGCACTCTGGAAATCCGGCGCGCTCGTTGCATCACGGGCGGACGCGCGCATTGCGCCTTCGAAGCCGCGAGTGGTATAGCGCGCGGGACGAAGTCGGAACGGAGCTCCATAAAATGTCCGTCGATCAGGCGACAGTCCGCCGCATCGCCCATCTCGCGCGCATCGCCGTCGAGGACCAAGAGGTCGAGCGCCTCGGCGCGGAACTCAACGCCATATTGGATTTCGTCGCCGAGCTGTCGAGCGTCGACGTCGAAGGCGTCGAGCCTTTGACCTCCGTTCTGCCCATGCAAATGAAGAAACGGCAGGACGTCGTCACCGACGGCGGCTTCGCCGACGCCATTCTGGCCAATGCGCCGGAAAAGGACGACCATTATTTCGTCGTGCCCAAGGTCGTGGAATAAACGCCTTCCGCAAAGACGAGCGACGCCCGCGACGCGGGCTTTCGAATAAGACACGAACGAGCGAAACGCATTCATGTCCGATCCTACGCATTTGTCCCTCGCCGAGGCGCGCGACGCGCTCGTTGCGAAGAAGCTGTCGGCGACGGAGCTGACCAAGGCCCATATAGAGGCGATCGAGAAAGCGCGCGCGCTCAACGCTTTTCTCACCGAGACGCCAGAGCTCGCGCTCGAAGCCGCGCGCGACAGCGACGCGCGCATCGCGCGCGGCGAGGCGCGCCCGCTCGAGGGCCTGCCGCTCGGCATTAAGGACCTCTATTGCACCAAAGGCGTGCGCACCACGGCGGCGAGCCGCATCCTCGACGATTTCACGCCCACTTATGAATCGACCGTCTCCGCCAATCTGTGGCGCGACGGCGCGCTGATGCTGGGCAAGCTCAATCTCGACGAATTCGCCATGGGCTCCTCCAATGAGACCAGCGCCTTCGGCCCTGTCGTCTCGCCCTGGCGGCGCAAGAAGGGCGATGGCTTCGACGACGCCAAGATCGTTCCCGGCGGCTCCTCGGGCGGCTCCTCCGCCGCGGTCGCCGCGCGACTGGCGCTCGGCGCCACGGCGACGGACACCGGCGGCTCTATTCGCCAGCCGGCGGCTTTCACCGGCACTGTCGGCATAAAGCCGACCTATGGCCGCTGCTCGCGTTGGGGCATTGTCGCTTTCGCCTCCTCGCTCGATCAGGCGGGGCCGATCACGCGCACTGTGCGCGACGCGGCGATCATGCTGCGCTCCATGGCCGGCCATGACCCCAAGGACACGACCAGCGTCGATGCGCCGGTTCCCGATTATGAGGCGGCGATCGGCGCCTCGGTGAAGGGCCGCCGCATCGGAATTCCCAAGGAATATCGTATCGGCGGCGGCGCCGAGATCAATGCGCTCTGGGACCAGGGCGTCGCCTGGCTGCGCGACGCGGGTGCCGAGATCGTCGAGATTTCCCTGCCGCATACGCGTTTCGCGCTGCCGGCCTATTACATCATCGCGCCGGCGGAGGCCTCCTCCAATCTCGCGCGCTATGACGGCGTGCGCTATGGCCTGCGCGAGAAGGGCCGCGACATCGCCGACATGTATGAGAAGACGCGCGCCAAAGGCTTCGGGGCCGAGGTGCGCCGTCGCGTGATGATCGGCGCCTATGTGCTCTCGCACGGCTATTACGACGCTTATTATGTGCGCGCGCAAAAAATCCGCAGCCTCATCAAGCGCGATTTCGACGAGGCTTTCGCGGCCGGCGTCGACGCCGTGCTGACGCCGGCGACGCCTTCCACCGCTTTCGCGCAAGGCGAGAAGGGCGCGGCCGATCCGGTTGAAATGTATTTGAACGACATTTTCACCGTGACGGTGAACATGGCCGGCCTGCCGGGCATTGCGGTGCCGGGCGGTCTCGGCGCCGACGGATTGCCGCTCGGCCTGCAGCTCATCGGCCGCCCCTTCGACGAGGCGACCTTGTTCTCGCTCGCCGCGGCGCTGGAGAGCGCCGCGCCGAAGATCGAATTCCCGCAGCCCTGGTGGACAGAGGCGAAATGACGCGCAGAGCAGAGGCCGCAAAGCGCGAACCGCGCGACGAAATGTCGGACGTGCGCGCCACCATAGACGCGCTCGACGACGAGCTCGTCGCTCTGCTCGCCCGCCGCCAGCGCCAGATCGAGCGCGCAGCCGCGGTGAAACCCTCGCTCGGCATTCCCGCGCGGGTTCCCGAGCGTGTGGATGAAGTGCTGGCGCGCGTCGCCGCGGCGTCGCAGCGCGAGGGGCTCGATGTCGAACTGGGGCAAGCGCTGTGGCGCGCGCTGATCGAATGGTCGATCGGCTATGAAGAGCGGCTGATGGGCGATCGCGAGCAAAGCGAGACGCCGTCCGGCGCCTGAGCCGTCATTGCTGGGAGCGGAGCGGCGACGCGCGATCGAGGGTCCATCGGCCTCTGGATTGCTTCGCCCTCGGCTCGCAATGACGAGCGTCGACCTTAGATGTAAGCTTCCCTCAACGATAGACACGGTTCGAGGACGAAAGACATGAACACGCGCGAGACGCAGCCGAGCAAGCTCCTCAAAGGCGCGACCGGCGACTGGGAAGTCGTCGTCGGCATGGAGATTCACGCCCAGGTGACGAGCAAGGCCAAGCTCTTCTCCGGCGCTTCCGCGGAATATGGCGGCGAGCCCAACGATCATGTCTCGCTCGTCGACGCCGCCATGCCGGGCATGCTCCCGGTCATCAATGAGGAATGCGTCAAGCAGGCCATTCGCACCGGCCTCGGCCTGCAGGCGCAGATCAATCTGCGTTCTGTGTTCGACCGGAAAAATTATTTCTATCCCGATCTGCCGCAGGGCTATCAGATTTCCCAGTACAAGCATCCGATCGTCGGCGAGGGCGAGGTCATCGTCGATGTGACGCCCAGCGAGCGCATCACCGTCGGCATAGAGCGTCTGCACCTCGAGCAGGACGCGGGCAAGTCTATCCACGACCTCTCCGCCACCGAGAGCCATGTGGATTTGAACCGCTCCGGCGTCGCGCTGATGGAGATCGTCTCCAAGCCGGACATTCGCTCGGCGGAGGAGGCGCGCGCCTATGTCTCCAAGCTGCGCACCATTTTGCGCTATATCGGCTCCTGCGACGGCAATATGGAGCAGGGCTCGTTGCGCGCCGACGTGAACGTCTCCGTGCGCAAGCCCGGCGCGCCGTTCGGCACCCGCTGCGAGATCAAGAACGTCAACTCCATCCGCTTCATCGGCCAGGCGGTCGAGGTGGAGGCGCGCCGCCAGATCGGCATTCTCGAGGATGGCGGCGTCATCGCTCAGGAGACGCGCCTGTTCGATCCCGGCAAGGGCGAGACGCGCTCCATGCGCTCCAAGGAGGAGGCGCACGACTATCGCTATTTCCCGGACCCCGATCTCCTGCCGCTGGAATTCGATCAGGCCTATGTCGACGCGCTGAAGGTCGAACTGCCGGAGCTGCCGGACGAGAAGCGCGCGCGCTTCGTCGCCGATTACGGCCTGCCGCCCTATGACGCCGGCGTGCTCGTCGCCGAGCGCGCGAGCGCGGACTTCTTCGAGGAGGCGGCGAAAGGCCGCGACTCCAAGCTCGTCGCCAATTGGGTGATCAACGAGCTGTTCGGCCGCCTCAACAAGGAGGGGCTCGACATTACGCGTTCGCCCGTGTCCGCGCAGGCGATCGGCGCCATCGTCGATCTCATCTCCACCAGCGTCATCTCGGGCAAGATCGGCAAGGATCTGTTCGAGATCGTCTGGCAGGAGGGCGGCGATCCGCGCGAGATCGTCGATACGCGCGGCTTGAAGCAGGTGACGGACACGGGCGCGATCGAGAAGGCGATCGATGAGATCATCGCCGCCAATCCCGACAAGGTCGCGCAAGCCAAGGCGAAGCCGACCATGCTCGGCTGGTTCGTCGGCCAGGTGATGAAAGCGACCGGCGGCAAAGCCAATCCGCAAGCCGTCAATGATTTGCTGAAGAGCCGTCTCGGCGTCTGAGACGCTTTGGGCAGAGCCGAAACTCGAATCACCGGCAGCGTCGATTCGATCGAATCGACGCTGCGCTACGGCCGCAGCGCGGCTTTCGCGAGACGCGGCGCGCGCGCTGCGCACAATTTTTTTTCACATGGTTAGCAGCGCTGCGAGAGCGCGTGCGACGCGCTTCGCAGAGGCGGCTCCGGCGTCGTCACGCATGCGTCGAGACATGCGACGCGATCGGCGCGGAGCGTCGGCGACAGCGTGAAACGAAAGCGCAAAATCGCGCTTCGTCATGCGCGCATCATCGCGCGAATGCATTTCGCGCAATTGTGCGCATCTCCAACTCATCGAAGAAAAACAATAGATTGAGTGGCCTCGTCGAGGGTCGTGCGGAGTGCGTGGCCATTTCGAGGAGACGTCGTCGTCGATGCGCGACGCGCGTTTCGAGCGCTGCCGAGATTGCTGTCGACATGCGTCTCACGCGCTGCATCTCACGCCTTTGGAGACATGCGTCGCGGCGTTCATCGGCGCGCGCATTCGCTGCGGTCGCGCGCCATGCGACATCGCATTCGCGAGCAATTCGTGAAAGCGCCACTTGAACGACTGGTTAACCACGTTACGCTATTGCGGCCTATCGTCGGTCATAGCGACATTCCGACGATATGGATCAAGGGGACTGAAGATGGCGAAACCAACGACGAAGCGTAAGCCTGCGAAAAAGGCGACCGCGAAGAAGGGTGCTCGTAAGACTGCGACCAAGAAGGCCGCGACCAAGAAGGCCGCGACGAAGAAGGTCGCCGCCAAGAAGGCTACGCGCAAGGCTGCTTCGAAGAAGGTCGCCCGCAAGACCACGCGCAAGACGGCGACGAAGAAGCGCGTTGCGACGAAGAAGCGCGTCGCTACGAAAAAGCGCGTCGCGACGAAGAAGCGCACCGCGACGAAGAAGACCGCCACGAAGAAGGCCGTGCGCAAGGCCCCCGTCAAGCGTCGCGCTCCGCGCAAGGCCAAGGAAACTCCTCCGGCTCCCGAAAGCTCGGAAGCGGTCTGACGAAAGACCCGCGGCCCGAAACGCGTTCGCCATGCGCAGCCGATCCACCTCGCATCGTGAACGCGTTTCGCAGCACTTCTCTCGCCCGGGCCGGCTCGGCCCGCGCTCCTCGCTCCCGCTGATCGGCTTTGTTTCTCTCGCGCTTTTCCGGCCGACCTCGACGCGAGGTCGGCGACGGCGGGCGAGATCTCTCCCTCAGGCTGTCAACGGGTGAGACATCTGGTCGCGAACTCGCGCCAGCTCGTTCCCGCCGTTCGACCTTCCTGCCTGATCTTCATCCATTGTGTGGCGCATTGGCGCATGCGCTCGCGTGAGGCGCGCGGCAGCGAGGGCGGCGGCGTCGATGTGTCGAGCGGCGGCAGCTCCTGCGGCGTCGCGGGCGGCGGCGTCTCTACCGCCGGCGGCTGCGGCGCGCGCTGCTCCGGTGGGCGCCTCGGCGGCGCAGGCGCCCGCGTCGCGCGTCGCGCGGCTGCGTGCGGCGGACGTTCGCTCGAGGGCGGAGCCTGAGGCGCTGCGACGACAACGGTCGCGAGCGCGCAGAGCGAGGCGACGATCGCCGCAAAGGCGTTGCGCGATGAAGAGAGAGCGCCGGAGTTCACGCGTTCCGCCATCGGCTCCCATTGCTCGTCGCGTCGCATCCGCGGGTGAGAGCGCGGCGTCGGACGTGACGACGGCTCTAGACCGGAAGGCGGCGGGGCGTCAATGTTCGGAGGTTTCGCAGTCTTCCCATTGCGACGAGCGCCATGCTACGCACGCTTCGCGTCGCGCGCCTTTCTCGCCGCGCGGCTGCGCTGGAGGTCGCGCCAATGGAATCTCCCGGAAACAAATTCGCCGCCGCCTCCGCGCGGCTCGCGCTCACCGCGCGCCCGCGCCGCAATCGCAAGAGCGAATGGGCGCGCCGTCTCGTGCGCGAGACCAGGCTCTCGGCCGACGATCTCATCTGGCCGCTGTTTCTGCTCGACGGGACAGGGCGCTGCGAGCCGATCGCCTCCATGCCGGGCGTCTATCGCTATTCGATCGACACGGCGCTGGAGGCGATAGAGGAGGCGGCCTCGCTCGGCGTGCCGGCGGTGGCGCTGTTTCCCAACACTGATCCGGCGCTGCGCGATCCGCATGGATCGGCCGCGCTCGATCCCGAAAATCTCGTCTGTCTCGGCTGCCGCGCGATAAAGAAAGCGGTTCCGGGCATTGGGATCATCACCGATGTCGCGCTCGATCCCTATACGAGCCACGGTCATGACGGGCTGCTCGTCGGCGATGAGATCGTCAATGACGAGACCGTCGCCGTGCTGACGGCTCAGGCGGTCAATCAGGCGCGCGCCGGCGCCGATGTCATCGCGCCTTCGGATATGATGGACGGCCGCATCGGCGCGATCCGCGCCGCGCTCGACGCCGAGGGCTTCGAGAATGTCCAGATCATGAGCTACGCCGCCAAATACGCCTCGGCCTTCTACGGACCGTTCCGCGACGCCATCGGCACCAATAAGACTCTGCGCGGCGACAAGCGAACCTATCAGATGGACCCCGCCAATAGCGACGAGGCGCTGCGCGAGGTGGCGCTCGATCTCGAGCAGGGCGCCGATATGGTGATGGTCAAGCCGGGCATGCCCTATCTCGATATCGTGCGCCGCGTCGTCGACGCTTTTCATGCGCCGACCTTCGCCTATCAGGTGTCCGGCGAATATGCGATGATCGAGGCCGCCGCCGCCAATGGCTGGCTCGACGGCGAGCGCGCAATGATGGAGAGCCTCACCGCTTTCAAGCGCGCGGGCGCGGCGGGCGTTCTCACTTATTACGCGCCGCGCGCCGCCGCCCTCCTGCGCCGCGGCTGAAGCCGCGGCGCCTTTCGGCTCTCACCATTCGGCTTTCACCAGCGGCAGCTTCTGCTTCAGCCGCGTGATGAGATCCTTCAGGCTCTGGCGATTGGCCTTGTCGCAGAGCTGCGCGTCGAGATCGGCCTGCACCGATTGCGACAGCCACCAGCTCATCGAGACCTTGGACATGGACAAGGTCTGGCCCTTGAAGCGCGCGCAAGTCGAGTCGAGCAGCGGATCGTCGCCGCCGTCGGCGACCAGCACGGGCGCGACGCGCACGCCGATCTGGAAGAAGCTCGCCGTCATATCGCCGGCGTAGCGGTCGGTGTCGGCGTTCATCTCGACGAGGCTGCGCTGCGCCAGCGCCGCTTGTTCCGCCGCATGGCCGGCGCGCGTCGCCAGCAGCGCGTCCACTGGCGCAGCGACGAGGCCGAAGAGATCCGAGACGAAGCTCACCCCCGGCGCGCCGAGCCGCGGCGTGCCTGCCGCGCGCGGCGGCAGCGTATTGTCGGTGAGCGCGCCGACGGGATCATTCTGCACCCACAGGATCAGCGGCGTGACGCCCTGGCCCTTCAGCGCGCGCGCCACATCGAGCGCAGAGGCGAGGCCGGCATTGTCGAAATAGCCGCCGTCAACGACGCGGTCGCCATGGGAGCCGTCGCCCTTGGCGCGCAGCGTTCCCGCCGGCGAGATGACGGGGAAGCGCGCGCTGAGCAGCGCCGCCGTGGAGAGAAGAATGTCCGGCCCGTCGCGTAGCGCTGCGACATCCTTGTCGCCCTGCGCCGCGGCCGGGCACATGTCGCCCTGCGGCGTCCTGCAGGGCGTCGAGATCATCTCGAAGAAATCATAGGCGGCGGGATAGAGCGGCGCGCGCGAATTGGTCGCGGGGGCGGGGCGCGTCGAAATCAGATCGGTTCCGATGATGCGCGTTCCGCTGTCCACGGACGTGCCGTTGAGCAGCAGCAGCGGCGCCCATTTGCCCGTCGGCGTCGCGCGCGCATAGCCGAGCCGACGGCACATGCCGGTCGCGGCGCCGCTCGCGCAGGGCTCGCCGGTCTGGATCAGCTCGCCGGTCCAATAGTCTTTCTTATAGGCGGCGTTGGTCACGAAGTCGTAGTGACGCTCCCAGGATTTCTCGAGCAGAGCGGCGCGATCCTCCATCCAGCTCTCTTCGCCGAAGAAAAATTTGCGCGGCGAGAAATTGTCGCGAAAGCCGAGGCCGACGAAGGCCGGCGAGAGATAATCGCCGGCGACCAGCAATTGCAGGCAGTCGCGCCAGCTCTTGGTCGGATCGCGATGCTCATGGGCGCCGACCCAGACGCGCGCTGAATTGACGCAGGGCGGCGTCGGCGCATCCTTTTCCGCGGCGTCGGCGAGAGCGGCGCGGAAGACCGCCGAGCCGAAGGCGCCGCCGGAGACGCCAGAGAAGGCGAAGACTCGCCGGCCCGGCGAGCCGAACTGCGGCGCATCGTGAAGATCGCCGTCGCGATCGATCAAATGGCCGATGACCGTCGCCGCCATATAGGCCGCGCGGCTGGCGCCGCCTTCTGCCGCGACGATCAGCGCCGGCGGACATTCCGTCTCGGTACAGCCATTGGCCGTCTTCCAATTGCGCACCGCCTCGGTGATGTCGATCTGCCGATCCGCCTTCGAGGGCGCGCCGGAAGCCGCGGGCAGGGCGCGCACATCGTCGAGATGCGTATTCGCCGCCGTTATGCCGGCCGCGAAGAGAATGGCGATCAGCAGCAGCGGGCGGCCGGTCTCATAGCCCTTGCGCACCAGCCAGCTCGCGCCGAGCACGAGGCTGCCGAGCAGAAAGGGAACCAGCAGCGCGCGCGGCGCATGGTCGGACAAGAAGAAGGGCCAGATCAGCGCCGAGACGAACACCGCCGTCGTGGCGTGCAGCGAGGCGAAGGTGAGCCAGCGCAAATCCATGCTCGCGCCGATGAATTTGGCGATGCGCTGGCGCTTGATCACAAAATAGACGAAAGCGACGGCCGTCGCCGCGTCGAGCGCCAGCAGCGCATAGATCTGGTCGCGCGTCGCCGTCGCCTCGGGGAGAATGGCGGCGTTCTCGATCGAGGCCTGCGCGCCCCAGAGGCCGAGCGCCACGGCGACGAAAGGGATCAGTCCGAGGAGACGCGGCGTCCAACAGATGACATGTCCGAAGCGTCGGCGCACATGGTCGCGGACGGAGCGTATGTCGTTGTCGCGCATCTCGACGCGCAGCAGATAGGGGATCATCCAGGCCGAATCGGCGTCCTCGAGCACACGGCGCGCGCCGTAATGGACGGGAAAGGCCCAGACCAGGAAGATCGCGGCGAAGACGCTGAGCCAATAATGCGCGCCGAAGAGCAGCGCGTCGAAGGAGCGATCCGCGAACAGATTCTGCGCCTGATCGACGAGGCCGAAGAGGAGAAGCCCGGCGAGGGCGCTGACGACGCTGACGCGGCAGGCCCAGAGAATGCGCAATATCCAGTAGAAATCCGTCTTCCACTGTGGCGCGGGCGCCGTCACCTCCGCGTGAATCTCCGATTTCGTCTCGAGCAATTGCGACATGATGCTCTCCATTGAAAAGGTCGTGCCCGGACCTTCGCGGCCCGGCGGGAAAACCTGTCTTCAAGTCTACGCTAGGTCACGGCGGTGACAAGACGGCCACGCCCGCGGCCCGATTGCGCGCCAGGAGGCGTCGTCGGGGTGGACAAAGCGGCCGTCCCGTGGTTTGGCTGTGTATCGCCGCTTCGGGCCGCCGGTCCGCGGCGCCGCTCTTCGACCCTCTCGCGACTGTTCCGCCCATGCCCGGACGCACGACTCTCTTTGTGATTATTTCGTGTTGTCTTTGCGTTATATCCGGCGCGCGAGCGGATTTTCGCCTGTGCAACAACACGACGAACAGGGTGAGCGTGTCCTTGGCCTATACGGACGGACGCAATTGGCTTTCGGAGGGCTGGTGGAATTTGCGTTCCTCCGCCTGCGAGACGCTGTTGCGCGGACCGCTGGCGGCGCAGTACTACTACGTATATGCGATGGACGAGCGCGGCGGAGAGTGGAAGGGCAAGGCGTTCATGTGCACGCGCGATCGCGAGTTCCGCATCGACGGGCGCGAGGACTGCTTCGCGCGCGGCTTCGACCGCACGGGCTTTTTCGAGATAGACACGGGGCGCGACGCCAAGAACTGGACGGTGCAGCTCACAGATCCGACGCCGTCGTCGACGCAGTGACGAAGACGGCCCGCGCGGCTCTGACAAAAGAGGATTGGGCGAGAAAATGAGAAGGTTGCGGCGCGTGAAGATCATCGCGACGCTCGGTCCCGCGAGCGTCGAGAAGACCGTCGTGGCCGGCCTGTCCACGGCCGGCGCCGATGTGTTTCGGATCAATATGAGCCACACCGATCATGCCGGGCTCGCCGCCTATGTGCGCATGATCCGCGAGATCGAGGCCGAGACCGGCCGCGCCATCGGCATATTGGTCGATCTGCAGGGGCCGAAGCTCCGCATCGGCGCCTTCGCCGATGGGCCGGTGCATCTGCGCAAGGGCGATCATTTCGTCCTCGACGCCGATCCGACGCCCGGCGACGCCGTCCGCGTGCAGCTCCCGCATCCCGAGATTCTGCAGGCGCTGAAGATCGGCGACGCCATTCTGATCGATGACGGCAAGGTGCGGCTGCATGTGGTCGAGACGTCGGACGACATGGCCCGCGCCGTCGTCGACATCGGCGGCCGCGTCTCCAATCGCAAGGGCGTCAGCCTGCCGGACACGGATATTCCGATCACCTCCATGACGCCCAAGGACCGCGCCGATCTCGACGCGGCGCTGATCGAGGGCGTCGATTGGGTGGCGATCTCCTTCGTCCAGCGCGCCGAGGACGTGCTCGAGGTCAAGCGCGTCGTCGGCTCGCGCGCGCTGGTCATGGCCAAGATCGAGAAGCCGCAGGCCATCGCCCGGCTGGACGAGATCATCGAGCACGCCGATGCGCTGATGGTGGCGCGCGGCGATCTCGGCGTCGAGGTGCCGCTCGAGAAGGTGCCGAGCCTGCAAAAGCGCATCACCCGCGCCGCGCGCCGGCTGGGCAAGCCGGTCGTCGTGGCGACGCAAATGCTGGAATCGATGATTCTGGCCCCGCTCCCCACCCGCGCCGAAGTGTCGGACGTCGCCACCGCCGTCTATGAGGGCGCGGACGCCGTCATGCTCTCCGCGGAGAGCGCCGCCGGCCAATTCCCGATCGAGGCCGTCGCCACAATGAGCCGCATCGCGGAGGAGGTGGAGACCGACGGCGTCTATCGCTCCATCCTCAACGCCCAGCGCAATGCGCCGCCCAATCCCACCGCCGCCGACGCCATCGCCGTCGCCGCGCGCGACGTCGCCGAGACGCTGGACTCCATGGCCATTTGCGCCTGGACGGCCTCTGGCGCCACGGCGCTGCGCATCGCCCGCGAGCGGCCGCGCCCGCCGATTTTGGCGCTGACGCCCAATCGCGACACGGCGCGCCGGCTGGCGCTGGTGTGGGGCGTCCATGCGCTGGAGACGCAGGATGCGCGCGACGTGGAGGATATGGTCGATCGCGCCAGCGTGAATTCGCTGGGCGAGGGCTTCACCGCGCCGGGCGACCGCATCATCATCGTCGCCGGCATGCCCTTCGGCTCGCCGGGCGCGACCAATATGGTCCGGCTCGCGCTGGTCGGCGAGAAGAGCGGCGCCTAGAGTGTTTTCGAGCGAAGTTGAAGAAAACACGACCGAACAGGGAGCACGCCGGTTCAATTTGAACCGGAGCGACTCTAGCGCGAGCGCCGATCGAACGGAACCGTTCGGTCGGCCGGTTGCCGATCAGGTCAGGGCTGCGGCGTTGTGGCCGACGACCATTCCATTATCAGCGTCGGCCGACCTGCGAGGCTCGGCCGGCCTTCGCCGACACGCACGAAGCCTTCGCGCTCATAGAAGGCGACGGCGCGCTTATTGTCCTGATTGACGTCGAGCCGCAGCCGCGCGGGCGACAGGCTGCGCGCCGCCTCGATCAGCGCCTCCGCCGCGCCGGAGCCGAAGCGCTCTGGATGCACGCAGAGCTGATCGAGCCAATGCGAAGCGGGATCTACGGTGACGAAACCGACGAGCGTCCGTCCGGCGCCCTCGAGCAGCAGCAGCGTGCGCGCGCCGCCATGCTCCAGCTGGACGATATGATTCTTCAGCCAGTCACGGCGCGCCTCGAAATCAATGTCTGCGTAAGTCCGCCGCCAAGCCGCGACCCAGAGGTCGGTGAGCGCGGTCCAGTCCGAATCGCGGCGCGCGACGATGCGCGGGCCGGATATCGGGAGACCGCCTGTCACGCGCGCGCCTTGCGCACTGTGTCGAGCAGGAGGCGATGGATCGTCTCATTGCCGGCGCAGATCGCGCCCTTGGGCAGCATGTCGCCGCTGCCGTCGAGATCGCTGACGAAGCCGCCGGCCTCTCGCACCAGAACGATTCCGGCGGCGATGTCCCAGGGCTTGATGCCGCGCTCCCAATAGGCGTCGTATCGACCGGCGGCGACGCCGGCGAGATCGAGCGCGGCGGCGCCCATGCGGCGAATATTGCCGGTCTTGGCCATGACGGCGGTCAGCTCCGTCTGGAACAGCGCGTGGCGGTCCACCGCTGCGAGCGGGGGTATGCCGCAGGCGATGAGCGAGTCGCCGAGCGACTTGCGCGAGGCCACGCGCATGCGCCTGTTGTTATGATAGGCGCCCTGGCCCTTCTCGGCGACGAACATGTCGTCAGTCGCTGGATTGTAGACGACGCCAGCGACCAGCTGGCCCTCCCGCTCGAGCCCGATGGACACTGCGAAAATCGGGATGCCGTGCAGGAAGTTGGAGGTGCCGTCGAGCGGATCGATGTGCCAAGTGTGGGTCTTGTCGCTGCCTTCGACGGCGCCGCTCTCCTCCATTAGGAAGCCATAGCCGGGACGGGCGCGCGACAATTCCTCGAACACGACCTTTTCGGCGCGGCGGTCGGCGGCGGAGACGAAATCGCCAGGGCCTTTGACGGACACCTGCAGATTCTCGACCTCGCCGAAGTCGCGCTTCAGGCTGCGCCCGGCCTTTATG
Organism: Methylosinus sp. C49; assembly: GCF_009936375.1. GTDB lineage: Bacteria > Pseudomonadota > Alphaproteobacteria > Rhizobiales > Beijerinckiaceae > Methylosinus. The sequence goes on from NZ_AP022332.1 coordinate 2,416,090, forward strand.
GCGGCGGCAGTCATGACGTTCATCAATGCGGATCGGATCATGGAGTCCTGAAGAATGGCGCGTGTTGGGGGGAGGTGGGGCGAGGCCTCAAATGACAGGCCGGCGGCGGGCGCGTCAAGCATTCACTGACGTCCCGTCCGCATTCGCAACGCCGCCGCCGCTCAGGCGTTAACCAGAGATAAACCCTGACGACGGCGCTCGTCGCGGCCTTCACCGTTTCGAAAGCGCCATTTTGCCAGAGTGAGGCCTTCGGCCCCCGTCTGTTGGAGAATGTCCCGTGCCGTTCGATCCTGTGGAAATCGTCGAGACGAGAGGCGGCCGGCCCGCCATGACCCTTCGCCGGAGCGACGCCGTGCAGAAAAATGGTCGCTCGCTCGCGCTCCATAATCGGGCGGCGGCCCCCGATGGCTGGCAGTTGCTCCGCGTCGGCCTGCTGCTGGCGATCGCCGCGCTCTGCGCCGGCGCTCTGAAGGCGGGGCTCGGCCGCGCGGTCGTCGGCGCCGAGCGCACCGCCGATGTGGAGCTCCAGCGGAATATCAAGAGCTGAGCCTAAGCGGTTTAGCGGCAAGGATATTTTGCGCCTCCGCGCCTCTCAGCGGCGGAATTTTGCGTCCTTCTTCGAGCGATGGTTAAAGCAGACCGATAAAAGGCGATATTTCATTTGCTTAAAGCCGATCGCTAATGCGCTGCATCAGCATCGGCCGGGCAGGGAGAGGCGAGCGCGGACCCGCGCGGAGGCGGCTCCCGAGCCGCGACCTCGGGCGTAATACGTACGGATTCAAAGATTAAGGTTAAGCAAAACCTAATAAGGCGCGCCCCGCAAATTTGCGTTACATAGGTCTCATCGGAACGGCGCGGATCGAGCGCGGCGTTCGAGCGTTCGAGAGCGTCGTATGATGGGGCAAGCGTCCGATTCGGTGGAAAGCATTCAGACTCCGGTCTCCTTCGTAGAGAAGCTGGCAGGGTCGGAAGCGTTCGGGGCCATGTTTCGAGAGGGCATGGCGCTGGTGGAGGAGGCGGCGGCCTATCTCGACGGCGATGGTCGGGACGACGCGAAATCGCTACCGCGATCAGAGGCTCTGGCCTATGCGGCCGAGAGCATGCGGCTGACGACGCGGCTGATGCAGATCGCGTCCTGGCTGCTGCTGCAGCGGGCGGTCAATCAGGGCGAGATCACGCGCGCGCAGGCCGCTAGCGACAAGCACAAGGTGCGGCTGTCGCAGCAGGAGCTGGCCTCAAATCCCGACGTTTTCGCGCATTTGCCGCAGAAGCTCCGCGACCTCGCCATTCACTCGCTGCGCCTGCAGGCGCGGGTGATGCATCTCGATCAGCTGATCTATGGCTCGGACGCCGGCTATGCGCAGAATAGGGTGGAGAGCCCGGTCGAGGCTCAGCTGCAGAGGCTGCGCAACGCTTTCGCGCCGGGGCTGTGAGGCGCCCGCTTCGTGAGACGAAACCAAAAAAGCCGCGCTCTCGAGCGCGGCTTTTTTTGGCGCCGGTGAAGGCCGAACGCTTACTTCTTGCCGAAGGACAGATTGCCGAAGCGCGAGTTGAAGCGCGACAGGCGGCCGCCACGGTCGAGCAGCTGAGCGGAGCCGCCGGTCCAGGCCGGATGCGTCTTGGGGTCGATGTCGAGGTTGAGCGTGTCGCCCTCGGCGCCCCAGGTCGAGCGCGTGAAATACTCCGATCCGTCGGTCATCACGACGCGGATCGTGTGATAGTCGGGATGGATTTCCTTCTTCATCGTCATTCCTCGAAATGAGAGCCGCGCCGACGCCGGCGTTTGGCGGCGCTCATAGCGCATGGCGCGCAAAGGAGCAAGGTCGCCCGAGCGGCGCCGCAATTCTGAACGGCCTCGCGCCGTTCTCGTCAGGCGGCGAGCAGACGCTGCACCTCATTGACGAGGTCCTTGAGGTGGAAGGGCTTGGAGAGGATTTTCGCCTGCCGCGGGGCCTGATTGTCGGGATTGAGGGCGACCGCCGCAAAGCCCGTGATGAACATCACCTTTATGTCGGGATCGAGCTCCGTCGCGCGGCGCGCCAGCTCTATGCCGTCCATTTCCGGCATCACGATATCGGTGAGCAGCAGCTCGAAAGGCTCGACACGGAGCTGGTCATAGGCGGAGAGCCCGTTGTCGAAGGAGGTGACGGCAAATCCTGCCGTCTGCAGCGCGCGCACCAGAAAGCGGCGCATGTCCGTATCATCCTCCGCCAGCAGGATTTTCGCGGCAATCTTGTCGGTCATATCGCTCCTCGCATGTTCTATGACATAAGGGCGCAGTTTGGTAAAAATCGGGTGAAAATAAGGACCCGCTCACGCCGGCCCGTGAAATTCTGGCCCCTGTTTCGCATGAACTGAAATTTTCGGGAATATGCGCGCTGAAAGAGTCTATGCTGCCATCCGCGATATTCTCTCGGGGGGGGGGGGGGCGATAGGAGAGTGAGAGCGATGAGGCGTCGACGATGATGGACGAGGAGCGGGCCGCGAGCCCGACGCCCGCCGATCCCGAGCTCCATGTTCCGTTCGAGCTGGTCGAGCCTGCCGAGCTCTCGTCGCCGCTCGTCTTCTCGTCTCCGCATTCGGGAGACATTTATCCGGCGAGCTTTCTGGCCAGCTCGCGGCTCGACATCGCCAATCTACGCCGGTCCGAGGATGCGCATGTGCACGAGCTCTTCGCTCTCGCGCCGGCGATCGGCGCGCCGTTGCTCAAGGCGCATTTCCCGCGCGCTTTTCTCGATGTGAATCGCGAGCCCTACGAGCTCGACCCGCGCATGTTCGAGGATGCGCTGCCGGAATTCGCCAACACGCGCTCGCTACGTGTGGCGGCGGGGCTCGGCACCATTCCGCGCGTCGTCGCCGACGCCCGCGAGATCTATTCCAGCCGGCTGCGCGTCGCCGAGGCGATGCATCGCATCGAGAGCCTGCACAAGCCCTACCACGCCGCTCTGCGCGCGCTGATGGAGCGCGCGCGCCGCAAGTTCGGCGTCGCTCTGCTCGTCGATTGCCATTCCATGCCCTCCAGCGTCGCCAAGGAGAGCGCCACCGGCCGCGGCGACAAGCGCAAGCCGGATTTCGTGCTCGGCGATCGTTTCGGCGCCAGCTGCTCGGGCGACGTCGTCGAGGCCATAGAGGCGCGGCTGCGGCAATGGGGCTATCATGTGCAGCGCAATCGCCCCTATGCCGGCGGCTATATCACCGAGCATTACGGCAGGCCGGGGGCCGGCTGGCATGCGGTGCAGATCGAGATTTCACGAAATCTCTATATGAACGAGGCCGATCTGCGTCGCAGCGTCGATTTCGATCTGCTGGCCTCTCGGCTCGGCGAGATCGTGCGGCTGCTGACGCAAATCGTCGGCCCACGCGAGCAGCGCGCCGCGGCCGAATAATCCAGCGCGTTTCCAGCCGAAGCCCGGAGAGGCAATGACCGCCGTCGATTTCGAGAAATTCGTCGAACGCCTCGCCGACGCCTCCGGCGAGGCGATCCTGCCCTTCTTCCGCACCAGCCTCGCGGCGGAGGACAAAGCCCCGGGCGGCGCCTTCGATCCGGTGACGGAGGCCGATCGCGCCGCCGAGATCGCCATGCGAAGGCTGATCGAGGCGACTTTTCCGAGCCATGGAATCATCGGCGAGGAATTCGGCAATCTCCGCGCCGACGCCGAATATGTCTGGGTGCTCGATCCCATCGACGGCACCAAGAGCTTCATCTGCGGCCTGCCGCTGTGGGGCACGCTCATCGGCCTCCAGCATCGCGGGCGGCCCTGCTATGGGCTGATGCACCAGCCCTTCACGCGCGAGCGCTTCTCCGGCGACGGCGAGGCCGCCTATTGGCGCGGGCCGGCGCGGCATCACCATCCGCAGCCGGGCTGGAAGGCCCAGCCGGCGCCGGCCGAGGAGCGTCGCAAGCTGCAGACGCGCCCCTGCGCCACGCTCGCCGAAGCGACATTGATGACCACCTCGCCGAGGCTCATCGACGAGCGCCTCCGCGACGATTTTTTCCGGGTAGAGGCGCAGACGAGGCTCTCGCGCTATGGCGGCGATTGCTACGCCTATTGCGCGCTCGCCGCCGGCCATGTGGATTTGGTCATCGAGACCAATCTCAACCCTTACGACATTGTCGCGCTGATCCCGATCGTCGAAGGCGCAGGCGGAATCGTCACCACTTGGGACGGCGGCTCCGCCGCGCAGGGCGGCGCGATCATCGCCGCGGGCGACAAGCGCGTGCATGAGGCGGCGATGCGGGCGCTCTCTGCGGGATGACCGCAGCCTCCGCAACTCGACCGCGCCTCGCCGAGACGCTACCCTCGAGGCGTCCTTATGCGAGGTATCGTCATGCGGAATATTTTGCGCCTTTGCCTTCTCGCCTTCCTGTCCGCCTCCGCGCTGGCGCAGGCGCCTGCCACCTCCATCGCCAAAGCAGGCAAGAGCGCGCCCGCCAAGCAGCAGCCCGCGACGCCGGCGCCTGAGCCGGCCAAGGAGCAGCCTTCCAAGGAGCCGCCCGCCAAGGAGGCCGCGCCGAAGCCGGCGGAGCTGCTCGACATAAACTCCGCGAGCAAGGAAGATCTGGACGCGCTGCCGGGCATAGGCGAGGCGCGCTCCGTGGCGATCATCAAGGGGAGGCCCTATAAGGGCAAGGACGAGCTCTATCAAAAGAACATCCTCCCCAAAGGCGTCTATGAGAAGATCAAGGACAAGATCATCGCCAAGCAGAAGTGAGCGCGTCCCGCGCGTGAGAGCGTGGGCGCATCCTTGATCGCATTTTCCGACCGTCTGCCGATCGACGAGGTTCTGCCGCGCGTGACGGCGGCGCTCGCCGACAAGCGCAATCTCGTCGTCGTGGCGCCGCCCGGCGCCGGCAAGACGACGCGCATTCCGCTCGCGCTGCTGAACGCCGATTGGGCGAAAGGCGGCAAGATCATTCTGCTGGAGCCGCGCCGTCTCGCCGCGCGCGCCGCCGCCGCGCGCATGGCCGCGAGCCTGCGCGAATCCGTCGGCGAGACGATTGGCCTGCGCATGCGGCTCGAGTCGAAAATCTCCGCGAAGACGCGCGTGGAGGTCGTCACCGAAGGCGTTTTCGCGCGCATGATTCTCGACGATCCCATGCTCGATGGCGTCGTCGCCGTGCTCTTCGACGAGTTTCACGAGCGCTCGCTCGACGCCGATGTCGGCCTCGCTCTGGCGCTCGATGCGCAAGCGGGGCTGCGCGACGATCTGCGCATCATCGCAATGTCGGCGACGCTCGATGGCGCGCGCGTCGCGGGGTTGATGGGCGGTGCGGGAATCGTCGAGAGCGGGGGCCGCGCCTTTCCGGTGGAGACGCGCTATCTCGGCCGCGACTCCAATGAGCGCCTGGAAGAGGCCGTTATCCGCGCCGTCATGCGCGCGCTGGCGGAGGAGAAGGGCTCGGTCCTGGTCTTCCTGCCGGGGCAGGGCGAGATTCAGCGCGTCGCCAATTTTCTTAGCGAGCGGCGCCTTCCCGCCGACGTCGATATCGCGCCGCTGTTCGGCGCGATGGATCGCAAGGAGCAGGACCTCGCCGTCGCGCCCGCCGCGCCGGGACGCCGCAAGGTGACGCTCGCCACCTCCATCGCCGAGACCTCGCTGACCATAGAAGGCGTCCGCGTGGTCATCGACAGCGGCCTCTCGCGCGTCGCCGTCTTCGAGCCCGATCTCGGCCTCACGCGGCTCGAGACGGTGCGCGCGGCGCGGGCCAGCGTCGATCAGCGGCGGGGCAGGGCGGGGCGCACGGAAGCGGGCGTCTGCTATCGCCTGTGGGACGAGGCCGCGACTGTCTCGCTGCCGGCTTTCGCTGCGCCGGAAATCCTCGCCGCCGATCTTTCCGGCCTCGCGCTCGATCTGCGCTCCTGGGGCCTCGACGATCCGGGCAAGCTCGCCTGGCTGGATCCGCCGCCAGCGCCGGCCTGGAAGGAGGCCGTCGCTCTGCTGCGCGCGCTCGGCGCTCTCGATGAAACAGGCGCGCTCACCGCGACCGGCCGCGCGATCCGCTCGCTGCCGCTGGCTCCGCGCCTCGCGCGCATGATCTTGGAAGCCGCCCGTCATGGCGAGGCCGAACGCGCCGCCGATCTCGCTATGCTGCTCTCCGAGCGCGGGCTGGGTGGGACATCCAGCGATCTCTCGGATCGCCTCGATCGTTTCCGCTCCGACGGCTCGCGCCGCGCTCGCGATGCGCAGCGGCTTTCGGCTAGCTGGGCCAAGCAGGCAAAAGCCGCCGTCCGGCGTGAGGCCGAAGCTGATCTCTCCGATGGCGCGCTCATTTCCATGGCCTATCCCGATCGCATCGCCAAGGCGCGCGGCGCGGCCGGCGAGTTCTTGATGGCCAATGGCCGCGCCGCCGCCACGCCGCCGCATGACGTTCTCGCCAAGGCGTCTTTTCTCGCGATCGCCGAGATCACTGGCCGCGCCGCGCAGGCGCGCATTCTCGCCGCTTGCGCGCTGACGGCCGAAGAGGTGGAGCGCATCGCCGCCGATCGCATCGAGACGCGCGACGAAACGATTTTCGACGCGCAGAGCGCGAGCCTGCGGCGACGGCGTTTCCGCAGGCTCGGCGCGATCCGTCTCGCCGAGCAGAATCTCTCGGTCGAGGCCAGTGCGGAGAATGCGGCCATTCTCGCGCGCGGCGTCGCCGGGCTCGGCCTAGCGCGTCTGCCTTGGAGCAAGGCGCAGGAGCAATTGCGCGACCGCATCGCCTTTCTGCGCCGCGCCGAGGGCGACGATTGGCCGGATGTCGGCGAAGAAGGACTCGCGCAGAGCGTCGAAGATTGGCTCGCGCCTTTCATTCTCGGCCGCGCCAGCGTCGCCGCCATAACGGCCGATGATCTCGGCGCCGCGTTTTCGGCGCTGCTTCCCTATGAGCTGACGCGGCGGCTCGACCTCGAGGCGCCCGCCTTTTTCGAGACGCCCGCCGGCTCGCGCCATGCGCTCGATTACGCCGCCGCCAATGGGCCGCTCCTGTCGGTGCGCGTACAGGAGCTGTTCGGCCTCTCTGCGCATCCGACGCTCGCCAAGGGCCGCGTTCCCTTGACGCTGGAGCTGTTGTCGCCGGCGCATCGGCCCATTCAGACGACGCGCGATCTGCCGGGCTTCTGGGCCGGCTCCTGGAGCGAAGTGAAGCGCGAGATGAAGGGCCGCTATCCGCGCCATCCCTGGCCCGACGATCCCGCCGGCGCGGCGCCGACGACGCGGGCGAAGCCACGAGGGACGTAGCCGGATTTATTTTAGTGCTTTGAAAACAAATGCTTCATCTTATATATGGCCATACTGTAGTTGCCTTTTCCGCGAGCTTCCGTCCTCGATCACGAATTGCCGTTTCGTCCCAAGACGGAAGGCTGGAGAATTCTACGTTAAGGGCGAGAAGCGATTGCCCCAGTCTTCCCCTTTTGCGGTCAAATGGGTCGTTGCTCATCGAAGCGTTCAGGGGAGGGGGGGCGAGCGTTAGATTGCCGATCACGTGGCAAAGCTCGTCGCGCTGCCGGATGGCGGTCAGCATGTTTGGGTCCGCTCCGGTCACTTTGTCTGGAGGAGCTAGACGACCATCTGGAAGCGGCCATTGAGACGTCCAGCTTTGAGGAAGTACATGTTCGATGCTCAGCTCAGGTAAATTAGTATTTATGGCCTGAAACTTTGTTTGGCTGGCACGTTCCAGCTCCCAAAGAATATCCTTGAGACGCTCAGGCTTACCGAACCATTCATAGATTGGGTTTACTTCGAGGGCGCGGCAAAATTCCCGGTCGTCTGGGAAACGAACTGTACTGCCGCTTTGGCTATCGAAACTTGCGCAGAAAGTCTCCAAATCTGCTCGATTCTTAAGCATATTGGCAACGATTCGCGTGAAGTTCTTGTTTAGATTTTGCGTCGTTAAGCCGCAGATAGCGCGTCTTACAATGTATGAGTATATCATCCGGTAAATTTTTGATTTCTCGATGTCATCGATATTGCTTGTAGTGATCAGAAAAATAAGCGGATATGCGGTTGATACCTCCCACGTCGCGAGTTTCTTGCCGAGCCATGATAAGTCGTCATGTAAGTGTCCTTGCTCCAGAGTCTCGTAGACGGGCTTAAACTGAAGTAAGACGTCGAGTTCCACCTCGACGGTTTCAAACCGTGGTTTGCCTTTCGGCCGAGTGAATGCACGATACTCGGCATAGATTTCGCGCATCGAAATCTCTTGCCCGGTTAGAGCAGTGAGCGCATGATTGAGAAAATGATCAATTCTCGGTCGTTTCGGTTTTGCACGTGGTGCATCCTCTTTCCAGAACGGAGAATCGAGCGGCTTCCACTTCCGCTCGAAAAGGTCTTCGGCATGAGACCCATTTCCCTGGAGTTCCGCACGGTGGAAAATATTGTTGCGAACCAAGTCCATTGCGAGAAGCGGCTCTCCTCGGCTGTTTAACGTCTCGAAGATGACTTGTGCGTCGTCCTTTTCCTCAAGAGTGATCACAACCAGCTTGAAATAGAGAAGAAGAGCATTGGCTAGGCCTTGCAAGCGGCTAAGATAGACACTTGCTTTCTCTTCTGGTCTGGCGTCGGCTGGCTCTTCAGTTAGCCCTCCCTGGTGCTCGTCGGTGTCACGAAAGCCGAATTCTGTATATTCTCTGATTTTTTGCTCGAAATACACGAATCCCAAGAGTGCTCGGGGTGCCGCTCCGACAATGACGTTGCCATTTTTGTAGAAACATTCCGGATTCTTAATTCTGACGGAACTCAAGCCGTTAGTCATCAATTCTTTAAAAAGGTCACGGTCGGCTGGGGTTGGGACGAGCTTTAGCCGATTTCCCAAATCGGTGCCGTCTTTCAGCCCTCTTGCGTCATTAAAAGTATAAATTTCAAGATCGGCTGCGACCTCGTCCAATCCAAAATTGGTAGCGACGTGACGTAATGCGGCGAGAAAGAGCTGAAAGGTCGTCAAACGCTGTTGCCCGTCGACGATTTGCACCGTTGGGATACGTCCAACGCTATATCCATCGGCCCCGGGTGCTAAGATCAGTGCGCCCATGTAATGCTGAAAACGAGGCGGGCCGACCAGCAGCTCCTCCGTTTTTGCAACGATGTCGTCCCAAAACGGTTGTAGCCGGCTGTCATTCCACGCATATTGTCGTTGATAGATCGGAACCGTAAAGCGACGATTATCTTGCAGTACTAAACCAACCTCGATTGCCTTAGTGTCCATCTTCCGGTTCTCTCTGCTTGACGCACTGGAGAAATAATGAAAACTGTTGTGTACTTGGATCGACTGAATTGAGCGCGTGTCAGGTTGGGCGGTCGGTGTAGGAGCTTGTGACGAATCTTTGAGCGCAAGCATAACTACTCAAATGATTCAACGGCAACAAAAAAGCTTGATTCCGCGAGCCGCGGCGACAGGTATCGCTGCTTGCCAGGCAAAGCGGCCTGCAAGGAATCTCGCCGATGACCGAGGTTCAGACGCTCGCGGAATTCGTCGATCGGGCGCGGCTCGAGGAGATGAGCGAGGCCGCGCTGCGGCAATTGAAAATCCGCGTTCTCGACACGACCGGCGTCGCCTTGGGCGCGCTCGACGCGGCGCCGATAAAGGCGATCCGCGAGATGACGGTGGCGCTCGGCGGCGCGCCGATTTCGACGCTCATCGGCGGCGGCAAGACCGCGCCCGATCGCGCAGCCTTCTACAATGGCGCGTTGTCGCGCTATCTCGATTTCATGGACAGCTATCTCGCGCCGGGCGAGACCTGTCACCCTTCCGACAATCTCGGCGCCGTTCTCGCCGCGGCGGAAATGCGCGACGCCAGCGGCGCTGAATTTCTAGCGGCGCTCGCCGTCGCCTATCAGGTGCATACTCGGCTGAGCGATGTCGCGCCGGTGCGGGCGCGCGGCTTCGACCATACGGTGCAGGGCGCTTATGCCGCCGCCGCCGGCGTCGCCAAGGCGCTGCGTCTTTCGCCCGAACAGATCGCCAACGCCATCGCCATCAGCGGAACCGCGAACAACGCCTTGCGCGTGACGCGCACCGGCGCGCTCTCGAATTGGAAGGGTCTCGCCTATCCCAATACGGCGATGGCGGCGACGCATGCGGCGCTGCTCGCCGCGCATGGGATCACCGGGCCGCAGCAAGTCTTCGAAGGCAATAAGGGCTTTGAGGAGACCATCGCCGGGCATTTCGAGATCGACTGGTCGCGCGAGGATTTGGAGAGCGTGACGCGCACGATTCTCAAGAAGCACAATGCCGAGATTCATTCGCAATCGGCGATCGATGCGGCGCTCGACATTCGCGCGCGGCCGGGGTTTTCGGCGGCTTCCGTGCGCGAGGCGCGGCTCGAGACTTTCGCCGTGGCGTTTCAGATCATCGGCGGCGGCGAGGAGGGCGACAAGCGCCTGGTTCGCAATAAGGAGGAGGCCGATCACAGCCTTCCCTATATGCTCGCTGTCGCGCTCATCGATGGCGAGGTGCAGCCGGAACAATATGCGCCGCAGCGCATTCTCGCCGAGGATGTTCAAACGCTGCTGCGCAAGGTGAGGATCGCCCCTTCGCCGGAGCTGACCGCTCTGTTTCCGAAATTTCTGCCGGCGCGGCTCGCGATCGAGCTCGAGGATGGGCGCCTGCTCGCCTGCGCGCGCGACGATTATCACGGCTTCTACACCGATCCCTTCGATTGGGAGGCGGCGCGACGAAAATTCGATCGCGTCACGCGCGAGAAGACGAGCGAGATCGAGCGCGACGCCATCGCCAATGTGATCGAGACGCTCGAGCGGCGGCGCGTGGCGGAGCTGACGGGACTGCTGGGGCGCATCGGCGGCTCGGCGCAGGGAGAGCGACGAATGCGAGCCTGAAGGCTCGCGCTAGCACGCGAGGCGAACGCCATGGCCGAGACCACATTCTCTTTCATTCCCCGCGCCGCTCGCACGGGCAAGCCACGCCAGCGCGGGCTCACCGAAATTCGCGGACCTTATTACAGCGCCTACGGAAAACGCCATCTCGCCGATCTCTTCGAGACCATGGGCGCCTGGATCGACGGCGTGAAATATGCTGGCGGCTCCTTCGCGCTGATGCCGCCCGAGGCGGTGCGGAGCTTCAACAAGACCGCGCATGACCATGGCGCCTATATCTCGACCGGCGGCTGGCTCGAGAATGTGATGCGCTTCGGTCCCGACGCCATCGGCCGCTATATCGAGGAAGCGAAATCGCTCGGCTTCGATGTGGTGGAAATATCGGCTGGCTTCGTCAGCCTGCCGACCGACAGCCTGCTGCGGCTGGTGCGCATGGTGAAGAAGGCGGGGCTGAAGGCCAAGCCCGAGGTCGGCATTCAATTCGGCGCCGGCGGCGATACGGCGGCGGCGGAATTGGAGGCGGAGGGGACGCGCGACGTCTCCTGGCTCATCGCGCAGGCCGAGCGCGCGCTCGACGCCGGCGCCGACATCATCATGATCGAGAGCGAAGGGATCACCGAAAATGTGAAGCGCTGGCGCACCGATGTGGCGGCGCGCGTGATCGACAAGCTCGGGCTCGAGAAAGTGATGTTCGAGGCCGCCGATCCGCCGGTCTTCGAATGGTACGTCAAGAATTACGGCAATGAGGTCAATCTCTTCGTCGACCACTCGCAAATCGTGCAATTGGAGGCGCTGCGCCAGGGCATATGGGGCACGAAGAGCACATGGGGCCGCATTCAGAACATTGGCGGATGAGGCGGGGCCACGGCGCGGCGGAGGCGACGTACGAGCTGCAACGGATTGATGGATTGCAACTTGCGGTTTATGAAAAGATTCAAATGAAGCGCTATTTCGATTACTGGAATTAAATCGAGGTTCAGGTCGAGATCGATATCTCCCATGCTTCGGATTTGAAATCGTTTTTCTGTAGTGTTGGTTCGTAAGGTGATCAAGATGGGCACTTCTACAGTAAATTATACAATTCCCGCGAATGCGGCGCAGGGTACTCCCAACATCGACGTCACACTCAATCTGACGTATGCCGATGCGCTCAATGCCGACGGCTCACACACGGTCACGAATGCGAGTGGGACCTATTCCGTCAATGGAACGGTCTACCATGTCATCGGCGTCGTCGATCCGAGCGGATCGGCCGAGGGCGCGGACAATCATTTTTGGCCGAGCGGCGACGGCCCGAACGGCGCCTATGTCGATTACAATGGCCTCAATTTCGTGACCGACTATCCTGCCGCCAATGGCAATCAGACCGGCGGAAACGGCAGCTATGTCGGACCCAATGTCGATCTCTACTATGATCCGCGCCAGCAAGCCTATCTTCAGGACACGGGCGTCCAGAAGAGTCCGCTCGCCGCGACCAATTTCAGCGCGACCGTGACCTGCTTCGTCACCGGCACGCTGATCCGCACGACGCGCGGCGAGATCGCCGTCGAGGATCTGCGCATCGGCGATCTCGTCGTGACGACGGAAGGCCGCGAGCGTCCGATCGTGTGGATCGGCCATCGCAGGATCGATTGCACGGCGCGCGCGACGCCGCGCGACGCCTGGCCGGTGCGCATCGCGGCTGGCGCTTTCGGCGAAAATCGACCGGCGCGCGATCTCTATGTTTCGCCGGGGCATGGTCTGTGCGTCGATTGCGTCGGCGAAGCGCTGATCCACGCGCAGAGCCTCGTCAATGGCGCGACGATCACGCGCGTCCCGGTCGAGACGGTCGATTACTGGCATGTCGAGCTCGAGAGCCACGATATTCTGATCGCCGAAAATCTTGCCTCGGAGAGCTACAGCGCCACCGGCGAGCGCGGCTTCTTCCTCCACATCCAAGGCTCGCCGGCGTCGGAGCGGCGTTTGGACTCCGACTTCTGCCGCCCCTTCGCTTCGGAGGCGGTCGTAGCGGCGGTGCGCGAGCAGCTCATGGCGCGAGCTGAGCGGTTGGGCTATCGGCGCGAATTCGATCCCGCCGTGCGCCTCCTCGTCGACGGGGCGGAGATCTCTCCGATCCGCGCCGAAGGCTCGGCGATATTTTCATTTCCGCACGATGCGCAGGACATTCGGCTGCTGTCGACGAGCTTCGTTCCGGCGGATGACACCGGCCTCTGCGCCGACATGCGCCGCCTCGGCCTGTCTCTGAGCGGCCTCGTGGCGACGGACGGCCGGGAGATCGCGCGAATTTCGCTCGATCATCCGCAACTCGCCGCATCCTTCCATCCAGAGGAGGCGGGCGAGCATTGTCCCTGGCGCTGGACGCAGGGCGACGGACTCGCGCTGCCGCAGTCTCTGTTCTCGCAATTGAACGGCGCGCAGATCATGCTGATCGTCGCTTATAATTGCGATCAGTTGCGCGGCTGGACGCCGCCGCTGTCGCGTCGCGGTCTCTGCGCCATGGACGCGGAGCGCCGTGAGGCGGCCTGACGAGAACGGCGCCGGGCGGGCCGTTCAGGCCGGCCCGGCGCGGAAGGTCCACAGGCGATTGCCGAGAAAGGACCAGAAGAAGACGATTCCTGTCGTTGCGATCTGCGCCGGCAGATAGGGCGCGCTCATGCGCTCCACGAAAAGATTCATGAAGCCGTAGGTTATGCAAAAGCCGACGAAGGCGACGAGGGCGAAACGCCATGTCGTCTCCTCATGCGGCCGCACGCTCTCGAAGGTGTGACGGCGGTTGAGGATGTAGGAGACGACGCCGCCGGAGAGATAGCCGGCGAGCGCGCCCGGCACGGGCGCCCAGGCGGCGAGCTCGACGAGGCCGACGAGCACCGCATAATGCAGCGCCGTCGCGATGACGCCCACCAGGGCGAAGACGGAGAGCTGGCGGGGGAGCGACATGCGCCGACAATCGCATGTTTCCCGCTCCCGCGCGAGAGGGCCGAGCCCGCGGATGAGATCAGAAGCCTACTGACGTAGAACCAGCTTTCCGGCTCCCGCCTCGATGCGGGACAGGCGCGACAGGAAGGTCATGCCGAGCAGGCTGGCTCCCAGAGCATTGCGCTCGGCCACATAGGCGTCGACGTCGCGCAGCGCCACTTGGCCGAGCCGCGCCTCGCGCAGCTTCACGCGCGCCATGCGGGTGACGCCATTGGCGGTCTGGGCGGGGTATTTGAAATCGGCGGGCGCCGGCAGATAGCCGATCGCGGCGGCGTCCTCATAGGACAGCACGACCGTGCTCGCGCCCGTATCCACCAGCATGCGGATGCGTTGGCCTTCGATCTCGACATTGGCGGAATATTGGCCGAGCCGATCGGCGGCGATGGTCGCCTCGCCGGGCGCCGTGAGCGGAGCCGCCGGCGTGACAGGCGCGAAGTTCCGCATCGGAGCGGCATAGTCGGCCTGCTGGCGATAGGGCGAGGTCTTGGCCTGCACCTGAGTGAGAATATGAACGAGCGACTGAGATGCGACGAGCGTGATGAAGGCCCCGCCAATGGCGGTGCGGAGAATGGAGCTGGACATCGACATGGTCCCTTAACGCCGGCGACACACCGCCGGCCACGGAAGGCAGAGTAGCGAGGGGACCCTGATCAATACTTAAGGCGCTTCCTTAAACTCGGGCATGTCAGCGCTTTTTGGAGACGGCGCGCTGCTCCTGGGCGACCTCCTGCTCGGGCGGCTCGCGGAACGCCGCTGCCGAGCCGAAGCCGGCGCTCACCACATGCACCAGCGCGGTCCGCACGTCCCAGCCATGATCCGTCAGCGTAATGTCGTAGCAGGCGCGCGGCTCGCCTATGTCGGATTTCTTGCCCGCCTTCGCCTGCTGGGCGATTACTTTCGCCTTGATCTGCGGATTCTCGACGAGAGACGCGAGACCGCGATCCTGCAGATGATGATCGGTGCTGAAATCGTCGATCATGGAGGTCGTCGGCTTGTCGAATTCGCAGAGATTGGCCAGCAGGCCGACCTGCAGCAGCCGCAACGCCATGCGCGGCTCCAGCGCGTTCAAATCGCGGGCGACGCGGCGACGGTCCTTGGCGTCCAGCCGCTCGAACAGCATGGGCGGCACGCGCTGCTCGATCGTCGCCTCGCCGAAATCCAGCTTGACGCCGGCGATCTCCGCGCCGCGCAGCCCGCCGAAACGGTCCGCCAGAGCCGCGAGGCCGTCGCCGATCGCATTGGCGTTGACGATGGCGAAGCCGATCGCCAGAACGAGGCCGACAGTGCCGATCAAGCTTTTCAGCGCCGCGAGCGCCTCCTGCATCCCCTTTATGTCCATTTCGCCTCCGAAACCGCTCGCAATATTTCGTGATGATAGCGGAGGAGGGCAGGCTTCGCCATCCACGGGGGCGGAGGCGCGGCTGGCAGGGGACGATATTGACGACAATCCGCGTGCCGTACAAGCTTCCGTGCGGATCAGGTTTCCGCCGCGTCTTCCTCCGCGCTATCATCGGCAGGAAATTCGCGGATATTCGGGCTTTCCATGCGCCATCGTTGCCCGACTCGTATTAGATCGCCCGTCATGATGACGGGACGTTTATCGTCATGAGCCTGTGTCGCAATGCTGTAGGCGGCTTCGGGGAGCTTAGCAGTTACGGACTGTGGTTTCCCGTCAATGATCGCCTTGAGCGTAATCTCTCCGTCCGTCTCTACGTGAGCGCGCATCAATTTGTGGACCGTACCAAATAGAATTTGGTTCTCTTTTGGTTGGCGCAACCTGAAGTTACGCGCCGCCTCGCGGAAAATTTCGGAGTCGCTCTTTGAGAAACCGATCTTCCGGTAAGCTTCGGGCGTTGGCCGTGTCTTCGCCCACGTTACGCTGATCTCCAACGCTTGTGATTGCTCAATCAATCCGGCGACGGCTTCACACAAATTAGCGCTGACGCCGAAAGTCACCGCATTGTCGAATGCTGCGGACTCGCCCGAAAGCGCTTGTTCCGCTGCAGCGCGGGAGGCCTCTAATGATTCGACCAAACGCCGAGTGACCATACGATCCATCGGCTCGTCTTCAATCTCAACCCATCCCTGATCTAGCGGAAGTTGAGTCGGCTGCAACAGAGGCGGCACAGGCGCAAGCAATGTCACAATGAAACTGCCATGCTCTGTTTGGCCGAGCCTCACACGGCGCATGTAGTCGTTGGCTTCTTTATTAGACCCCGCTCGAAAAAAGGGCTGCGGATTATGTGCAGCACAGGCCGCCGCCAATAGCATATCACGGGCCTGGGCGACTATTTCGACGCCCGCGTCGACCGGGACCGAACCATCATCCTCGCCGCCGAAGGCGCGAACGCGCACCACATCCCGGTCGGCGACAATGAGATCGCGATAAGTTGTGAGCTGGTCTCGCTCCATGGCCTTCGAAAATTCTTCGAGAAGGCGAGAGACGACCAAAGCGTAGTCACCGAGACGATCGGTGCGTGGGAGGATTATTTCGGGCCGGCCGGCGCCCGCATAAACGTCGGCATGAGCGCCATAAGCCTCTATTCGTGACCAGCCCTCACTGCGCGCGAACCCCGCGAGCGCGGCAGGCGTAACGGTCCTAAGCGCCTCCTCGTCTAGAATTTCGGCTTTCATCCGACGGCTCCTGATCGGGCTTGTTCCATAAGAGCCTTTAAGCTCTCCACGTCGAACCGCTTTTCATCGTCCAAGTACATGGTAACTGTTTCCTTATTCGCGCTCTCTGGGAGGCCCTTAAGAGATGCCCAGTAGGCGCAGCGCCGGATGACCAATTGCTCGGGTGCAACCGTCAACCACTCAACCCTGTCAGACGGAAGCGCAAGCAAAACCAAAATGTTCGGGACGAGCGTTGGCTCTCGTAAAAGGTCATAATTCCGGCGCTTAAGAGCGTAGCTGAATTTTCCGTCCTTGCTTTCTCCGAGATTGATCGTCGCTTTGAGCTGTATATCGAGCGAAGGGCGCATGGAGCCGCCTGCCCTTATCTGAATGTCGGTTCCGTCACGATCGGGCTTAAACTCAGCAGTCTGATAACCCGCCATCGCCGCAATGGCTTGGACGTAGGCGCGTGACAAGTCTTCTTCGCGATCATTTGTGGAGAGCAGGCTATCGGGCATTCCCAGACCGATCCTTTAAGACCCCGATCGAGACCGGCCTAAAGAATCGTCAGGCAGTCCTTCGATCATATGAAAGATAGCTTTGCTCTCATCAACTTGCCTGTGGCAAGCCTCTCGGCCGCGGACATGCGCTTGCGCCCCGCCGCCGGTTCGGCTAAGGGGCTGTGCTTCATGCACTCCAGCCCGCCGGAAGAGCCGTGGCGCAGTCCAAGAAGCCTGTCGCGATCATCATGGGGTCCCAATCCGATTGGGCCACCATGCGCCATGGCGCCGAGACGCTCGATGCGCTCGGCGTCGGCTATGATGCGCGCATCATATCCGCCCACCGCACGCCGGACCGACTCAGCGCCTTCGCCAAAGGAGCCGAGGCGGAGGGATTCGAGGTCATCGTCGCCGGGGCCGGCGGCGCGGCGCATCTGCCCGGCATGACAGCGGCGCATACGACGCTTCCCGTGCTCGGCGTGCCGATCGAGAGCGCTGCGCTCTCCGGCATGGATTCGCTGCTCTCCATCGTGCAGATGCCCGGGGGCGTGCCGGTCGGCGCTCTGGCCATCGGAAAGGCCGGCGCGATCAACGCGGCTCTGCTCGCCGCCGCCATTCTCGCGCGCGGCGACGCGGGTCTCGACGCGCGGCTGAAGGATTGGCGTCGCCGCCAGACCGAGCAGGTCGCCGAGACGCCGAGCGACGATGCGGGAGCCAAATGACCAGCCTGCGCCCCGGCTCCACCATCGGAATATTGGGCGGCGGCCAGCTCGCCCGCATGCTGGCCAAGGCCGGCGCGCGGCTCGGCCTGCGCGCCCATGTCTATTCGCCCGTGGCGGATGATCCGGCCTTCGAAGTCTGCGCGGCGCGCACCGTCGCCGCTTTCGAGGACGAGACGGCGCTCGCCCAATTCGCGGCGGCCGTCGATGTCGTGACTTATGAGTTCGAGAATGTGCCGTCGCAGACGGCGGCTTTTCTCGAGGCGCATTCGCTGGTGCGGCCCAATCCGCGCGTGCTGGCGCTGACGCAGGACCGGCTGACCGAGAAGAATTTCGTCCGCGGCCTGGGCATTGAGACCGCGCCTTTCGAGAATGTCGAGAGCGTCGACATGCTGGCGGCCGCCGCATCGCGCCTCGGCCTGCCCGCCATATTGAAGACGCGGCGCTTCGGCTATGACGGCAAGGGCCAGATCATGCTGCGCGAGGGCGCCGATCTTTCCGCCGCTTTCGAGCAGCTCGGCCGCGCGCCGTGCGTCCTCGAGGGCTTCGTGCCCTTCGCACGCGAGGTCTCGGTGGTGGCGGCGCGCGGCGCGGACGGCGCCTTTCGCGCCTATGACGTCTGCGAGAACGTCCATGAGCATCATATTCTCGCGCTGACTGTCGCCCCGGCGCGGATTTCGCCGCAGACGGCGGCGGCCGCTGTCGAGATGGCGCGCAAAATCGCCGAGGCGGCCGATTATGTCGGCGTGATCGCGGTGGAAATGTTCGTGGTCGAGACGGCGGGCGGCGAGCGTCTCGTCGTCAATGAGATCGCGCCGCGCGTGCACAACTCCGGTCATTGGACGCTGGACGGCGCCGTGACCTCGCAATTCGAGCAGCATATGCGCGCCGTCGCCGGTTGGCCGCTCGGCGCGACGCGCCGCCATGGCGCGCGGGTGGAAATGCGCAATCTGATCGGCGACGAGGTCGACAAATGGCCGGAGCTGCTGGCGGAGGAGGGGGTCTCGCTCCACCTCTACGGCAAGAAGGAGACCCGCCCCGGCCGCAAGATGGGGCATGTGACGCGGGTGTTCGAAGGTCGCGATTAGCGCGAGCGCCTCACCGCGCCTCCGCCATCCTGCGCCGGCCCGCGGCCGCGTCGAGATTGCGCTCCACCAGCGGCGCTATGCCGGCGACGATGCGAGCGACGCCCGCCGCATTGGGATGGATGTGGTCGTCCTGCATCAGCGCCGGATGGCCGAAGACGCCCGCGAGAAAAAAGGGATAGAGCGAGGCGCCCCAGCGTGCGGCGAGCTTCGGATAGATCTGATCGAATGTCACATTATAGACGAAGCCGAGCTCGGGCTTGGACAGCATCCCGCCGATGACGATGCGGGTTCCGCGCTTCTTATAACCGTCGAGAATCCAGTCGAGATTGCGCGCGACGACAGGCGGATCGGTCTGTGTCAGCATGTCATTGCCGCCGAGCTCGACGATGACGACATCGGCGTCATAGTCCTGCGGCGTCGAGGCGAGGCGGGTGGCCGCGTCGGCCGTGGTGTCGCCGGCCATGGAGCCATTGACGATATCGACATTGCGATAGCCGTCGGCGCGCAGCCGGCGGGCCAGCGTGGGGCCGAAGCCATAGCCCTCCGGCACGCCGAGGCCGGAACTGAGACTGTCGCCCAATATCAGCAGCTTCAACGGGGAGGCGGGCTGGCTCCGCGCGGGCGAGCCATGGATTGAGGCGGCGAGCGCGATCGCGGCTCCGAGAGCAGCGCCGAAGCGGAAAATTTCACGGGCCATTGGGTTACCTCGAACGCCTGCAAGGAACGCAAGAAATCGAGGCGAGGGTAGGGGCCGCGCGTTGATCGACCATGAAAAAAGCCCGGCGGATTTGCCGGGCTCTCAAATTTTTCAATGCTTTGGCTCGGCCGTTACTCGGCGAACTCCATGATCACCGCATCGACGGCGAGGCTGTCGCCCGGCTTGGCGGCGATCTTCTTGATCGTCACGTCGCGCTCGGCGCGCAGCACATTCTCCATCTTCATGGCTTCCACCATGCACAGCGGCTCGCCGGCCTTCACCTCCTGCCCCTCGACGACGTCGACCGTCTTGACGAGGCCGGGCATGGGGCAGAGCAGATGCTTGGAGACGCCGACATTCTTCTTCTTCGGCATCAGCGCGTTGAGCTCGGCCTCGCGCTTGGTGAAGACGCGCGCGTCCACCGCCACGCCCTGGTGCGAGAGCTGGAAGCCGTTGAGGATCGGCCGAATCTGCACATAGATGGAGGCCCCGTCTATGGTCCCCTCGAAGACGGGATCGCCCGGCCGCCAATGCGAGGAGATGCGGCGCGTGCGGCCGTCCTCCTCCTCGAAATGGACGATCAGCGCCTCGCCCTGCGTGTCCAGCGAGACGTGGAACGACAGCTCGCCGAGCGAGCAGACGCGCTCGCGCTCGAACTCGAACGGCCGGCCGTGGCCGAGCTGTCCGCTGATGAGGCGCTTGCGCTCGTTGCCGATGTGATCGACCAGCGCCGCCACCGTCGCCAGCACATGGGCGACCTCGCCATCCGGCTGCGGGGCGGCGAAGCCGCCCGCATATTCCTCAGCGATGAAGCCAGTGGAGAGCTGGCCGGACCGCCAGCGCTCATGCTGCATCAGCGAGGCGAGGAAGGGGATATTGTGGCGAATGCCGTCGATCACGAAGCGATCCAGCGCGCTGCCCTGGGCGTCGATCGCCGCGAGGCGGTCGGGGCCATGGGTGACGAGCTTGGCGATCATCGGATCATAATGGATGGAAATCTCGCGGCCTTCCGCGACGCCCGTGTCGTTGCGGACGGTGATCGCGCCCTCGCGCTTCTCCTCCGGCGGACGATATTTCACCAGACGGCCGATGGAGGGCAGGAAGTTGCGGGTCGGATCCTCGGCGTAGATGCGGCTCTCCACCGCCCAGCCGTTGATCGTCACCTTCTCCTGGCGCAGCGACAGAGGCTCGCCGGCGGCGACGCGAATCATCTGCTCGACGAGATCGATGCCGGTGATGAGCTCCGTGACCGGATGCTCCACCTGCAGGCGGGTGTTCATCTCGAGGAAGTAGAAGCTCTTATCCTGGCCGGCGACGAATTCCACCGTGCCGGCGGAGTCGTAATCCACCGCCTTGGCGAGCGCGACGGCCTGCGCGCCCATGGCGGCGCGGGTCTCCTCGTCGAGAAGCGGCGAGGGGGCTTCCTCTATCACCTTCTGATTGCGGCGCTGAATGGAGCACTCGCGCTCGTTGAGGTGAATGACGTTGCCATGCTTGTCGCCCAGCACCTGAATCTCGATATGGCGCGGGTTGACGATGAATTTCTCGATGAAGACGCGGTCGTCGCCGAAGGAGGATGCGGCTTCGGAACGGGCGCGGTTGAAGCCTTCGACCACTTCCTCGGCCTTGAAGGCGACGCGCATGCCCTTGCCGCCGCCGCCCGCGGAGGCTTTCAGCATCACCGGATAGCCGATCTCATTGGCGATGCGGACCGCTTCCTCGCCGTCTTGAATAACGCCGAGATAGCCGGGAACGACATTCACCTTGGCGGCGGAGGCGAATTTCTTCGACTCGATCTTATCGCCCATCGCCTCGATCGCGCGGGGATTGGGGCCGATGAAGACGATTCCGGCCTCGGCCAGCGCCGTGGCGAAGGCGGCGCGCTCGGAGAGAAAGCCATAGCCCGGATGCACGGCTTCGGCGCCGGTCTCCTTGCAGGCCGCGACGATCTTGTCGATGAGCAGATAGGATTGCGCAGCAGGGGGCGGGCCGAGATGAATGGCCTCGTCGGCCATTTCGACATGAAGCGCGTCGGCGTCGGCGTCGGAATAGACTGCGACCGTCTTTATGCCCATGCGGCGAGCGGTCTTGATGATGCGGCAAGCGATCTCGCCACGATTGGCGATCAGGATTTTACGAAACATGCGCGCCCCGATACATGCGGAACGGCGCGCCTGCCATTCTCGACCAGCGAGAAAAGCGGGCGCGCCGGGATTTGATCTGTGTCAGGCCTTGGCCTCGGTCGGATCGTCGGCATGGCTGACCTCCACTCGGTCGACGATGCCGAATTCCTTGGCCTCTTCCGCGGACATGAAGTGATCGCGATCGAGCGTCTTGTCGATCGTGTCATAGTCCCGGCCGGTGTGCTTGACGTAGATTTCGTTGAGACGCCGCTTGATCTTCATAATATCCTCCGCATGGCGGAGGATATCCGAGGCTTGGCCCTGGAAGCCGCCCGAAGGCTGATGGACCATGACGCGGGCGTTGGGCAGAGCGATGCGGTTGCCGGCCTCGCCGGCGCAGAGCAGCAGCGAGCCCATGGAGGCCGCCTGGCCGATGCAGAGCGTCGCCACCTTGGGCTTGATGTATTGCATCGTGTCGTAGATGGCGAGACCGGAGGTCACGACGCCGCCCGGCGAGTTGATGTAGAGAAAAATCTCGCGCTTCGGATTCTCGGCCTCGAGAAACAGGAGCTGGGCGATGATGACCGAGGCCATATGGTCCTCGACCTGACCGGTCAGAAAGATGATTCGCTCGCGCAGCAGGCGCGAATAGATATCGAAGCCGCGCTCTCCGCGGCTCGTGTTCTCGATCACCTGGGGGATCAGATATTGGTTGTAGACGTCGATCGGATCACGCATCTGTTTTGCGCCTTTTTTAGATTTGACTGGCCTGCGACCGATGCGCCGCGCAGCGGGGCTGTACGTTCCCGGCTCCGCGGCGGCATCTTCGACCCGCCGTCTTTCCCCCGCATGGAGTGAAAGCCACGAGCCAGCTTTTGGCTCGTTGGTAGCATATTGCGGCAAGCCGTCCAGACACAAACCGCAAAAGGGGCGGGCGGAAACCCCGGGGCCGCCCTTACTCGGCCCCGGGTGGGCGCGCCGGATCAGGCGGCGGGCTGGGCCAGATCGTCGTCTTCCTCGGCCGCGAGCAGCTCTTCCTTGGTCACGGACTTGTCGGTGACGCTGATCTTGGTGACCAGATGGTCGACGACCCGCTCCTCATAGAGGGGGGCGCGAATCTGGGCGAGGGCCTGGGGGTTGTTACGGTAATAGTCCCAAACCTGCTTCTCGCGGCCGGGGAAGGCGCGCACGCGCTCGACCAGCGCGTCGGTCACGTCCTTGTCCTCGACGGTCACGCCCGCGCCCTGGCCGATCTCGGCCAGCACCAGGCCGAGACGCACGCGGCGCTCGGCGATCTTGCGATATTCCTCGCGCGCGGCCTCTTCCGTCGTGTTCTCGTCCTCGAAGCTCTTGCCGGAGCGCTTGCGCTCGGCCTCGAGCTGGTTCCAGATCGTGTCGAACTCCTGGGCGACGAGACCCTCGGGCAGCTCGAAGCTGTATTTCTTGTCGAGAGCGTCCAGAAGCGAGCGCTTCAGCTTGGCGCGCGAGGCCTTGGCGTAATCGGCCTCGAGATTGCCGCGCACGGCGAAGGTCAGCTCGGCGAGCGATTCGAAGCCGTATTTGCTGGCGAAAGCGTCGTCGATCGGCAGCTCCTTCGGGCCGGCGACGGCCTTGACGGTCACATCGAACTCGGCGTCGCGCCCAGCGAGCGTCGGCACGCCGTAATCCTCCGGGAACTTCACCTTGACGACGCGCTGCTCGTCCTTGGCCGCGCCCTCGAGCTGCTCCTCGAAGCCGGGGATGAAGGAGCCCGAGCCGAGCACCAAATTCACGTCGCCGCCAGTGCCGCCCTCGAAGGGCTCGCCGTCGAGCTTGCCGGCGAAATCGATGGTGACGCGGTCGCCCTTGGCGGCGGCGCCTTCCTTATCCTCAAATTCGCGAATGCGATCGGCGAGATCGGAGATCGCCTTCTGGACCTCCTCCTCCGAGACCTCGGCGATGGGACGCTCGATGGCGATGTCGTCGAAGCCGCCGAGCTCGATCGCCGGCAGCACCTCGAAGGCGACGGAATAGGAGAAGTCGCCTTCGGCCTCGAGCGCCTTCTCGACCTCGGCCTGATCGGTCGGGAAGTCGAGGCGCGGCTCCATGGCGACGCGCAGGCTGTTGTCCTCGACGATCTTGCGATTGGCCTCGTTGACGGCCTCCTGCAGGACCTCGCTCATTATGCCTTTGCCGTAGATCTTCTTGAGATAGGAGATCGGCGCCTTGCCGGGGCGGAAGCCCTTGATCTGCGCCTTGCCGCGCAGCTCGACGAGCTGCGACTCGAGCTTGGCGGCGAGGTCGCCGGCCGGAAGCACCACTTTGAACTCGTGTTTCAAGCCCTGCGACAGGGTCTGCGTCACCTGCATGTCGTTTTCGCCTTCTCGAATCTCGACCAGTCCGGCGTGCGCCGGGAAAATATCTCTGCCGCCGGCGCGCGTCGGATGGTGCGGGCGGAGGGAGTCGAACCCCCACGACTTGCGTCACCGGAACCTAAATCCGGCGCGTCTACCAGTTCCGCCACGCCCGCGCCCCGACGCGCAAACGCCCGACGAGCCGCCGGCTCGCGGGCGAAACGCCAAAGGACCGAAGCCACGAGCCAAACGGCGTCGAAACGTCGCGGCGACAATCGAACGCCAGCTTCGAAACGCCGGCGTCGATGCGCGAACGCCGCCACGCGCCGGCTCGGGCGGGGGGCTCTATAGCACGACGCGCCGCCGGCGCTAAAGAAAATGTCACCTGTGGGGATGTAGGTTCGCGCCCTGTTGAAAGCCGGGCTCCGCTCGGGCCATATGCGGCGGCGAGGAGAGACCGGAGCCATCATGCCCTTCAATTGCTCACGCCGCGCCTTTGTTCGCGGAGTCGCCGCGACTCTCATCTCGCTCGAGGCTCGCGCCGAGCCGCCTGCCGCCGGCCCGAAAACGCTGACGGCGCGCAAAGGGACGGCTCGGCTGCTGCCGGAGCCGGCCCAGGCGACGGAGATTTGGGGATTCGAGGGGAAGGCTCCGGGGCCGCTGCTGCGCTTCGCTCAGGGCGACGAGCTGGCGGTCGGCCTCGCCAATGGCCTCGACAAGCCACTCTCCATCCATTGGCACGGCATGCGCGGCGACAACGCCATGGACGGCGTCGCGCCGCTCACCCAGGCGGAAGTCGGACCGGGCGGGCGTTTCGACTATCGCCGGAAATTGGTCGACGCCGGCCTCTTCTGCTATCGGCCGTCGGTTTTCGGTGCGACGCCGGAACTCTGCGGCCGCGGGCTGAAGGGCCTCGTCGTTGTCGACGAGCCCAAGCCACTGGAGGCCGACGCCGATCTTCTGCTCGTGCTCGACGATTGGCGGCTGGACAAGAATGGCGCGATCGAGGGCGATTTCGTCTCTGCCGCCGCAGCCGCCGGGGCAGGGCGCATCGGAACGCTGGTGGCGGTGGACGGCGCCTCGGCGCCGGCGCGGCGCGATTTCGCGCCGGGCGCGCGCATTCGCCTGCGCTTCGCAAATCTCGCCAACGCGCGAATCATGTTCGTCGGCTTCGACAATATTCAGCCCTTCGTCGTGGCCGTGGACAGCCAGCCCTGCGACGCCTTCGAGCCCGTGCGCCGCACCATTCCCGCCGCGCCCGGAGCGCGATTCGAGCTGCTGTTCGATCTTCCGCAGGCCGAGAACGCCGCCGCCAAGCTGATTCTGCGCGGCATGGGCGGAGAGCCCGACCGCGAGCTTGCGATCCTCACCACGCACGGCGCTAAGGCGGCTCCGCGCCCGCCGATCGCGGCGCTGCCGCAAAATCCCTTGCTGCCGATAGAGATAAAGCTGCAGGCGGCCAAGAAGGTCGATCTCACCTTGGAGCCGCCCGCCGCGTCCGGCGCGCCCTGGCGCATCAATGGCGCGCCCAGCAAGGCCTATGGCGGTCCGCCTCTGTTCCAGGTGAAGCGCGGCGCGCCGGTGACGCTCGGCTTCGTCAATCGCTCTGATGTCGTCGCCGTGATGCATGTCCACGGACATTGCGTGCGGCTTCTGCACGATCTCGACGATGGCTGGGAGCCCTATTGGCGCAATGGCGTCGTCGTGCCGCCGGGCAAGACCAAGCATGTCGCCTTCGTCGCCGACAGCCCCGGCAAATGGGCCGTGCATGACGATATTCTCGAGCACGAGGCGGCGGGGCTCGCCGCATGGTTCGAGGTGAAGTGAGCGCGAGCCGCACCGCGCGATTTGGGATTTACGAATAAATATAATATTCTGAAATAAGGATACGATAACGTCCCGAGCGTTAGACTGGCGCCGCGAGGCCGCAGTGTCACGCCGCGAGCGGGCTTAGAATTCGGTTGCGTCACACTCGCCCGTTGAATCAGAGCGCCCCGATGACCGAAGCTTTCGAGTTCGACATCAAGAAGCCGGAAGATTTTCCGCATTGGGAGTTCGATCATATCGATCTCGAATATGATTCCGTGACGCGCGCCGTATGGATGAATTACAAAGCGTCGTCGCCTCCCTTCTATGCGATGCAGACGCTCTCGGACATGGCGAGCGTTCGCGAATCGCTTCGGTATATGCATGCGCTCGACGGCTTTGCGCGGTTTCCGGTCCGCTACTTCGTGATGAGCTCGAACAAGAAATCGGTGTTCAGCCTCGGCGGCGACCTCGTGACCTTCACCTCGTCTATCCGTGGCGGCCGGCGGGACCGTTTGATCGCCTATGCGCATGCCTGCATCGATCTCATCTATTCGCTGGTCTGCGGCCTCTGGCTGCCGATCGTCTCGCTCTCCGCCGTGCGCGGCCAATGTCTCGGCGGCGGCTTCGAGGCCGCGCTCGCCTCGGATTTCATCCTGGCGGAGGAGAGCGCCAAGCTGGGCGTGCCGGAGGCGAGCTTCAACGCTTTTCCGGGAATGGGGGCAGTGTCGCTGCTCACGCGGCGGCTCGGCGTCGCTCAGGCGGAACGAATTATCGGCTCCGGGGCGATCTATTCGGCGAGCGAGATGCTCGAGCTCGGCGCCATCGATCTGATGACTCCCGACGGCACTCTGCGGCAGGCCGCCGACGCCTGGATGCTCGAGGGCGGCGACGAGCGTTGGGCGCGCCGTTGCGCGCTCGCCGAGGCACGGCGAAGCTGCTTTCCCGTCACCAGGGACGAGCTGATAGAGATCACCGATCTCTGGGCGGATTGCTCGACCGCGCTGAGCGACCAGGATTTGCGGCATATGGAGCGGCTCGCCGCCGCCCAGAAGCGAATGGCGACCTCGAGCGGAGCGGCGGACGACGGCCGTTCCCGTTAGCGCCGGCTCGTCGGCGATCTTTTGCGACATGAAAGTCATAGCGATGACGAAACGACAGATCGAGGATGTCGCGGCGGAGGATCAGAAGTACGAGATCTATGCCGATCTCGTCGAGACGCTGTTCGGCACGCCGGGCTCCTTTGTCGCGGGCATAGGCGCGGGATTGCTGGTCGCCGTCATCGCATGGCTCACCACGGGCGATCTCGTCTATTTCGGCTTCGTGCTGGCTCTGCTGCTTATCAGCGCCTATCGCATCCATGTGCTGATCGCTCACACGCGCACGCCTGTCGAGCAGCGCCGGCGGGACGCCCGGCGATGGGAGCTGCGCTACGCGATCGGCGGCGTGAGCTTCATGACGGTCGTCGGCGTGACCGCGGCCGTGCTGTTCAACGCTCATCACAGCGAGATGGTGGCTTATTACGGCGTTGTGCTGATGACAGGATGCGCCGGCGCGTTGGCGGGGCGTAACGCGGGCCGGCCGCACATCGTCCTCGGGCAGGTCATCGGCGTCTGCGCGCCTTTGGCCATCACCTGCCTCTTCAACTTCTCGATCTGGTACTGGGGGCTGACCGGCATCATCGTGCTCGGCATCGTCTCCGTCGAGTCCACCACGAAATTTCTGAACTCGGTGCTGGAGTCGGCGCTGCGCAACGGCCGCGACGCGGACACGCAGCGTCGGCGTTTCAAGTCCGCCTTGAACAGCATGACTCACGGCCTGTGCATGGGTCGGGCCGACAAGTCGCTCACCGTCGTCAATCGTCGAATGTATGAGTTTTTCGGCCTCGATTCGGACACGATGCCGAAAGATCTCGCCACGCTGACGCGCATGATCGGCGAGAGCGCGAACATCTCGCGCGAGGACACGCAGGTTTTCCTCGAGCAGTGGACGTCGCGCGCCTCGCTTCCGCGCACGGATGTCTTCTCCCGCGAGATCGGCGATCGCATCTTCGATTTTCGCTGCGAGCCGGCCGACAATGGCGCCTTCGTCACCGTCGTCGAGGATGTGACCGAGCAGAGACGCGCGGCGCGCGAGATCGAGCGGATCGCGCATTTCGATACTTTGACCAGTCTCGCCAATCGTTT
This sequence comes from Methylosinus sp. C49, assembly GCF_009936375.1. Taxonomy (GTDB): domain Bacteria; phylum Pseudomonadota; class Alphaproteobacteria; order Rhizobiales; family Beijerinckiaceae; genus Methylosinus. The sequence continues at coordinate 2,443,943 of NZ_AP022332.1, forward strand.
CCAGTTCCAGCAGCGGCTGGAGCGCGATCTACGGCATATTCGCAAGCGCGGGCTCAGTCTCGCGCTTTTGTGCATCGATCTCGATCAGTTCAAGGAGGTCAATGACACGCTCGGACATACGATCGGCGACCGGCTCCTCTGCGCGGTCGCCGAACGTCTGCGCGAATGCGTGCGCTCGGTCGATATGGTGGCGCGCTTCGGCGGTGACGAGTTCTGCATCCTCATGCATCCGACGATCGAGACGCCGCCGGCCGACGCGCTGGCGCGCCGCGTCATAGAGGCGATCGGCCGCCCCTATGTCGTCGAGGGACACACGATCGTCATCGGCGCCAGCGTCGGCCTCTGCATCGCGCCGCGGGACGCGATCTCCGTCGAGGGGCTGCTGAAATGCGGCGATCTCGCAATGTATCATTCCAAGGCCGCCGGACGACGGCAGGCCATATGGTTCGAGACGTCGATGGAGGATGCGCTGGTCAGCAAGCGGCGCATCGAGCGCGAGCTGCGCGAGGCGCTCAGGACCGAGGCGCTCGAGGTTCATTACCAGCCCATCTACGACGCGCGCGACCAAACCATCTCGACCTGCGAGGCGCTGACGCGCTGGCGCCACCCGCAATTGGGCTATGTGCCGCCGTCCTCCTTCATCCCGATCGCCGAAGAGACCGGGATGATCGTCGAGCTGGGCGAATGGGTGCTGCGCCGCGCTTGCCGCGACGCGCATCTTTGGCCGTCGGCGGCGCGGGTTGCGGTGAATTTCTCGTCGCGGCAGTTTCAGCAGCCGGACATGATCGAGCGCGTCCGCAGCGCGCTCGACGCCGCCGGGCTGGCGCCGAGCCGGCTCGAGATCGAGATCACGGAATCGACGCTGATGCAGGACACGGAGGACGCCGCCGCCAAGATCGCGGGGCTGCGCGCGATCGGCGTCCGCTTGTCGCTCGACGATTTCGGTACCGGCTTCAGCAGCCTCGGCTATTTAAATCGTTTTCCAGTCGACAAGGTGAAGCTCGATCGCAGCTTCGTCTCCGAGCTCAGCGTCTCCAGCAAGACGCAGGCGATCGTCGGCGCCGTCTCGCTGCTGACCGCGGAGCTCGGCATAGATCTCGTCGCGGAAGGCGTCGAGACGCATGAGCAGCGCGCGCTGCTGCTCGCCAAGAATGTGCATCTGATGCAGGGCTTCCTGTTCAGCATGGCCAAGCCGCAGGCGGAGCTGGCGCAGATTTTTTCCGGCGTCGCGCGCGGCGGCAAGCTGAAGGTCGTCGCCTGAGAGAAGCGCCCGGCGCCCATCTTCCGCGGGCGCCGGCCGAAATTTCGTCTCGCGATATAAATGCTGTTTCAGACCCGCCGGCTCGCGGCCGGGGCCGTCTCCACCCGGCGCACCGGCGGGGCGCTGATGCGCTGCGCGCGGAACATGCTGTAGGAGGCGTTGTAGCGGCGCCCGCATTGCCGCACATAGCTCTCCGCGCCCAGCAGGCCTTCGCCATTCTCGACGATATGCTTGACGAGGCAGAGCTCCTGCATCTGCTCGGCGGTGAGGATCTCGCCATTCTCCATCAGCCGCTCCGCCTTCACGAAGCCGAGCTTCTGCGCCAGCGCGCCATAGACGCCGATGGCCGAGGCGAGATCGGCCTCGAAGCAGAAGCGCGCATAGCGGTCGGCCACCATCATGGAGCAGGAGAGGGCGAAGTCGAGATCCGCCCCGTTCAGATAGGTCCTTGCCCATGCGATCGATATGACGGGCGCATCGAGAATGAGCCGCGCGGTCGCCGACGCCAGCTCGTCGAAGCCTTCCGCGGCGACGGCCGTGGAATCGTCACAGTGCGCGAAGTCGAAAACCAGATATTTGAGACCGGGCAGATGGCCTTCGGAAATTTTGCGCAGCAACAAGGTCAGCCCGTCGATGCTGTCGCGATCGAAACCGCAGGCGAGCTTGCTCACCAGGATCGTATCCAGATCGTCCATGCGATGGATCTCCAGCGACGAGCGCTGTCGGATGAAATCCAGCGGATCCGAGAAGTCGGAAGGGGAAACATAAGTCTCAGCGGCGACAGCGGAGGTGATGTCGTTCTTCGAAACTACCGCATTCATGTTTCGTCTCCTATTCGAATGGTTTCGCAATTCTTACCGAGTTACTTAAAATTTTAAAGAAGTTTCGACCGCGTCTTCGCTCATGGTTAATTTCAGGACCGAAATTTACGTACGTAGTCGCGCGTTTTCGGCCTGCCGGGCGGGTTGCGACTTTTTGCCGCTGGCGGGTGGCGGGATCTGGTAGCAACTGCCCGAAAGTGTGCGGTGTCCGGCAGCGAAGCGGGAGCCGGAAGGCCTGGACGGCGGGTCACGCAGGCCTGGGGCCGCGGCATTTCCGCGCCCGCGCGTTTACGAGTGAAAACTTCGTCCCTATCTCGCTAGGAGTGTGTGCTAAAAGCCGGGAGTGACGCTCGGCCGAGGGGTCGAGTCGCATCGCGGTCATCGACGCCGGGTCGGCGAGAGTGCTGCAGCCGCTCATGAGAAGCGGCGACAACATGGATAGGGAGAGAAAAGATGAATCTTCGACTTCTGGTCGCTCTTGCCATGGCGACGGCCGGATTGGTCGGCGAGGCCCATGCGCATGGCGGCGTGAGCTCCGACACCGGCCAGTGCATCATGAAGATCGGCCCCGACACGATGAACTTCACCGGCTACCAGCCGCTGAAGTCCCGCGAGGTCTTCTGCGACGACATTCCCGATGTCGGCCCGACGATCATCGTGCTGGACGCCGTGCAGGACGAGCTGCGCGACATGGCGTTGGAGATTCGCATTCTCCGCAATGTCGGCCAGAGCGACGACAACGAGAATCTCGAGCAGAACACGGAAGTCTATCTGCCGCCGAAGAAATACCGCACCGGCACGCTCAACTTCGAATATAATTTCACCAAGAAGGGCGACTTCATCGGTCTGGTGAAGGCGAAGGCCGACGACGGACGCGAATATGTCTCGCGCTTTCCCTTCGCGGTCGGCACCACAGAGGACAAGAACATCATCATCGCCGTGTTCTTCGCCGCGCTCGGCCTCGTCGGCTTCGGCCTCTGGTATAAGAACAGCTTCATCGACAAGAAAAAGAAGGCGGCCTGATCTTTCGATCGCGCATGCTCCGGCCGGGCGGGCGCCTGGCCGGAACGCTTCAGGCGAGCTCGACGAGACGGCCGTCGCTGAGCGTGACGCGGCGGTCCATCTGATCGGCGAGATCGAGATTATGCGTCGCCACCAGCGCGGCGAGGCCGGTGTTGCGCGCCAGCGTCATCAAGGTCGCGAAAACATGCTGCGCGGTGCGTGGATCGAGATTGCCCGTCGGCTCGTCGGCGAGCAGAACACGCGGCGCATTGGCGACCGCGCGAGCGATGGCGACGCGCTGCTGCTCGCCGCCCGATAGTTGCGAGGGCAAATGCTTCGCCCGCTCGCCGAGCCGCAGATAATCGAGCAGTTCCGCCGCGCGCCGCTCCGCCTCGCGGCGATCCAGCCCGTTGATCGCCTGCGGCAGCGCGACATTCTCGAGCGCGGTGAATTCCGGCAGCAGATGATGGAACTGATAGACGAAGCCGATCGTCGAGCGGCGCAGGCCGGTGCGCTCATTATCGCTCATGTCGGAGGTCGCCAGCCCGGCGATGAGCACCTCGCCATCATCGGCGCGCTCCAGCAGGCCGGCGATATGCAGCAGAGTGGATTTGCCGGCGCCTGAAGGCGCGATCAGCGCCACCGTCTCGCCGGCCGCGAGCGTGAGATCGGCGCCGATGAGAATGTCCAGACGCCCGTCGCCTTCGCGATAATGGCGGGCGACGCCGGAAAGCTCGAGAACTGTCATGGGCCTCACTCGTGGCGCAGGGCGTCGATCGGATCGAGGCTCGCCGCTTTCCAGGCAGGATAGATGGAGGCGAGAATGGCGAGCACGAGCGTCATGACGACGACGAGCGCCACCTCGCGCGGCTCGACGATCGAGGGCAGGCGCGACAGAAAATAGAGCTCCGCCGGAAACAGATTGGCGTGCATCAGCTTGTTGAGCAGCAGCCGGATCGTGTCGAGATTTTTGGCGAGCGTCAGTCCCAGCAGAAAGCCGGCGATGTCGCCGACGACGCCGATGGACGCGCCGATGATGAGGAAGATGCGCAGCACTGCGCCGCGCGTCGCGCCCATTGTGCGCAGAATGGCGATGTCGGAGGATTTGTCCTTCACCAGCATGGTGAGGCCGGAGATGATGTTGAGCGCCGCCACCAGAACGATCAGCGTCAATATGATGAACATCACATTGCTCTCGACCTGCAGCGTGTCGAAGAAAGTCTTGTTGCGCTGCCGCCAGTCGGTGAGCATCAAGGGCCGATCGATATTGGCGTCTATGTCGGCGCGGAACTTGTCCACAGCGTCCGGCGCGTCGAGAAAGGCCTCGATCACCGTCGCCTCATTCTCGTGATTGAAGAATAATTGCGATTCGGCGAAGGGCATGTAGACGAAGACACGGTCATATTCCGACATGCCGATCTGGAAGATCGCCGTCACCGGATAGGCTTTTATGCGCGGCGCGACGCCGAAAGGCGTCGATGCGCCCTTGGCGATGAGTATGCTGATATTGTCGCCGACGCGCACGCCGAGCGACTCGGCGAGGCGCTGGCCGATGGCGACGCCGCCGGCGCTGTCGAAGCCTTGGAACGTCCCGTCCTTCACATTTCCAGCGAGGCCCGGCAGACGCAGAATGTCCTGCTCGCGTATGCCGCGCACCAGCGCGCCCGACTGCCCATAGGGGGAGGAGACGCCGGCCGCGCCCTCCACCATGGGCGCGACGAGCTTGACGCCGGGCAGGCGCTGCATCCGCGCCGTGACCTCGGCCCAATCATTCAGCGGCCGCTCGGCCGCCTGCACGAAGGCGTGGCCGTCTATGCCGACGATCTTGTCCATCAGCTCGCGGTGAAAGCCGTTCATCACCGACATCACGACGATGAGCGTCGCCACGCCCAGCATGATGCCGAGAAAGGAGAAGCCGGCGATCACCGAGACGAAGCCATTGGCGCGCCGTGTCCGCACATAGCGGAAGGCGACCATCCATTCGAAGGGCGCGAAGGCGCGCAAGCGCGGCGGCGGCTCGGTCTCGACCACGGTAGACAAAGTAGATTCGCTCATTTCGGCATTGTGCCCATCCGCTCGAGCCTTTCAAGCGCGCCACAGAAATGGGCGTTTCCCATGTGAGAGAGGCGAATCGAAGGCGAAGACGGGACCGTCGCCGGCATGGCGGAAAACCGACAGCAAGGCGAGAGCCGAGCCTGCCGAGGCCAGAAAAATTAACGTCTGGCCCTTAATTTGCTGCACTGCATTCACCACCTCGACATCGGCGGTGGGCAATCGAGGAGACGAGAAATGGGTTCGATCGCCCAGCTGAAGAGCGCGCCGCGCAAGTCGCATGGCGCTGTCCACGACAATGTCGAGCTCGATCGTTTCGAGCTCGATCTCGAAGACGGAACGGCCGTCGCCTATTACCGCATGGCGCCCGGCGCCATCGTCTTCACCCATACAGAGACGCCGCCGGCGCTGCGCGGCAAAGGCGCCGCCTCGGAGCTGATCCGCGGCGCGCTGCAATGGGCGCGGGCGCGTGGGCTGAAGGTCGTTCCCGAATGCTCCTTCGTGGCCGATTATATCGCGCGCCACCAGGAATTCGCCGATCTGGTCCTGCGCAAATCGGCCTGAATCCCTACCCCTCGTCCGAGAGCGAGAGCCACTGATCTTCTGCCTCGGCGAGCGCCGAGGCGAGATCGGCGCGCTGCTGGGCGAGGCGATTGGCCTCCTGCGGATTGCGCGAAAACGCGCTCGGATCGGCGAGCGCGGCGTCGACGCGCGCCAATAGCTCGGCCAGCTTTTTCATGCGCTCTTCCGCCGCCGCCAGCTTGCGGCGCGCCTGGCCGGCGTCGCGCTTGCCCTCGAGCCGGCGCGGCTTTTCGCGCGGCTCCTCTTCCTTGCGCTGCTCGCGGGCGTCGCCATTGGCGCGCGCCAGAACATAGCGCGCATATTCGTCGACATCGCCGTCGAAGGCTTTCACCGTGCCGCCTTCGACCAGCCATAGGCGATCGGCGCAGGCCTCCAGCAAATAGCGATCATGCGAGACGAGCACGATCGCGCCCTCATGGGCGTTGATCGCCTCGACCAGCGCGGCGCGGCTGTCGATGTCGAGATGGTTGGTCGGCTCGTCGAGGATGAGCAGATGCGGCCCATAAAAGGAAGCGACGCCGAGCAGCAGCCGCGCCTTCTCGCCGCCGGAGAGGCGCTCCACCTTCGTGTCCGCCCGCGCGCCGGAAAAGCCGGTCTGCGCCGCCCGCGCGCGAATGCGCGCCTCGGGCGCGCCGGGCATCAGCGCGGCGAAGACGGAGTAGGGCGAGTCCTTTTCGTTCAGATCGTCGACCTGATGCTGCGCGAAAAATCCTGCCTCCAGCTTGGCGGCGCGCACCATATTGCCGCTCTTGGGCTCGAGCCGGCCCGCCAGCAGCTTGGCGAAGGTCGATTTGCCGTTTCCGTTGGAGCCCAGCAATCCGATGCGATCGTCATTGGAGAGGCTGAGCGACAGGCGCGACAGCACCGTGCGCTCGTCATAGCCGACGCTCACATTCTCGAAAGCGATGATCGGCGGCGACAGCGGCTTTTCCGGCGAGGGCAGATAGATCGGCAGCACCTCGTCGTCGACGACCGCCGTGACCGGCCCCAGCTTCGCCAGCATTTTGAGGCGCGACTGCGCCTGACGCGCCTTGGTCGCCTTGGCGCGGAAGCGATCGACGAAGGCCTGCAGCTCGCGGCGGCGCTCCTCCTGCTTTTTGCCGGCCTTGGCCGCGAGCGCGCGCGCCTCCAGCCGCTGCGCCTCGAAGGAGCTGTAATTGCCCTTGTAGATCGTCAGCTTGCCGCGCTCGAGATGCAGAATATGCGTCGCGACCGCATCGAGCAGATCGCGATCATGGCTGATGACGAGGACATTGGCCGGATAATGCGCGAGATAATCGACGAGCCAGAGCGTGCCTTCGAGATCGAGATAATTGGTCGGCTCGTCGAGCAGCAGCAGCTCCGGCTGCGAGAACAGCACGGCGGCGAGGGCGACGCGCATGCGCCAGCCGCCCGAAAACTCCGAGAGCGGGCGCCGCTGCGCCTCGGCGTCGAAGCCGAGGCCGGAGAGAATCGCCGCCGCCCGCGCCGGCGCCGCATGGGCGTCTATGTCGACGAGGCGCGTCTGTATCTCGGCGATCTCATGCGGGTCGGTCTCGGTCTCGGCGCGCTCCAGCAGGGTCGCGCGCTCCGTGTCGGCGGCCAGCACGAAATCGACGAGCGCCGTCGGCCCGCCTGGGGCCTCCTGCTCGACGCGCCCGATCTTCAGTCTGGCGGGGAGGGAGATGGTTCCGGTCTCGCCGGCGATCTCGCCGCAGATGATTCGGAACAGCGTGGTCTTGCCGGCGCCGTTGCGGCCGACGAAGCCCGCGCGCGTCCGCGGCGGCACGAAGACCGAGGCCTTGTCGAAGAGCAGCCTCTCGCCGAGCCTGTAAGTGAGATCGTCAATGGAGAGCATGGCCTCGCCTCTAGGGCCTTTGCTGGCGATGTGCAACGTCGGCGCCGCCGAAGCCTCGCGCTCGGCTTGTGAGAAGGCCGTCTTGGCGCTTGTCAGCCCGAGCGCAGCCCTCTATATCTGCGCCCGCTTCGCGCCGCCCTCCGGTCGGCGCAGCCCGCGCCCATCGTCTAGAGGCCTAGGACGTCGCCCTTTCACGGCGAAAACACGGGTTCGATTCCCGTTGGGCGCGCCAATAATTTCAACGCCTTAAGGTCGGTAGCGGCGAATTCGTCGAATATATGCCCGCGAACGGCTGCGCACGTCCGCGCGCTCCGCCCTCCCTTCCTGACCAGCCTTCGGCCTGACGTCCATCGGCCGTGCGCCACACGCTGCGCATCGGAATAGACTGGAAAGGTCCGAGACATAGATCGAGCCCGGCAGCTCCGAGAGGTCGATAATATGCCGCTGGCTGCAGGCGCACTCTCCTCGAGCCTGAAGCGTCAGCGCGCGACTCCACGTAATCGGCGCAATTCGATCCGAAGTTTGGCCTGGGCTGAGACGAGAAGCGAAGCCGGAAGGGCCATAAGGCGACGGCTCGCAGAGAGTGGAAGGTTGTTGCAATGATTGCTCTCGCGAATGGACAGCTGCCGCGGAAGATTTTGATTCTCATAATCACGCTCGTCACTGCGCTGTCTCTCTCGGGCTGTTACACTCCCGGACAACGCGCCACAGGCGGCGCGATCATCGGCGGACTCGGTGGCGCGGGCATTGGCGCTCTAGCGTCTGGAGGCCTTGCCGGCCCGACGCTCGCTGGCGCGGCAGTCGGGGCGGCAGGAGGCGCGATCATCGGCGCTGTCACCGCGCCCCGGCGTTACGGTTGGCGTCGCCACGCTTACCGGCATCGCCACTATCGCTATTACTGATGCGTCTATCGTCGAGCCGTCCGAGCCGACATAGAGCCGAATGCAAAAACGCTCCGCGCTCACATCCGGCGTCGGGGCGTCTCGCTGTTGCGTCTGGTTCCGGTAAACCTTCGGCTTGCTCATAGAGTAGGCGGTCGGGTCCTGTGATGCGAGCGTGGGCGCGAGGCTCGTGGGTCGCCGCTCTCGGCGATTCTGCGCCTCAGAAATGCCAGAGCTGATCGCCGATCTTTCTCAGCCTCGGAAGATCGAGCAAGCGTCCGAAGGTCAGACAAAGCTCCGCCATGGGTCTCACCCAGGCGCGCGGGGCGCGTCTCTTCACGCCGGTCTGGCGCTTGCGGGCGCGCGTCACGCGTCTCGACAGTTCCACGAATACGTCCGCGCCGAGGCAGGCGCGAATTGTGTCGGCCTGCGCCGTCAATCTCGTCTCGATATAGCGCGAGAGGTTCTCATATTCCCGGAAGCCCGGGTGCGCGACGTGGGATTTCTGCAGGCAGATCAGCGCGTTGACATAGCGGTCCACGCCGAGGCGACCGGCCAGCTCGCCGACATCGTCGATCAGCCGATCGACGACCGCACACCAGGCAAAATATTCCGCCTTGAACGCCTTTGTCGGATCGGCGTTGTGAACGCCGCAGAGCTCGGCGTGGCCGGCGAATCCGTTTGTGCCATGAATGCGATAGATGGTCAGCGGGACGTCGATGAGCGCAACGCCGCTGAGCAGGCGCACGCCTTTGTTGAGATAAGTGTCGCCGTGGAGCCGCAGCTGCATCGAGCAGCTTCCGCCGAGCAGCAGGCTCAGCGCGTCGCGCCGGAAGCAATTGCCCGAGGTCGGCGCATAGACCCAATCGCCCCACTCATGCGCGTCGATGAAATGCACGCGGGAGCCCGCATCGTCCAGCGGCGCGCGCGCGAAAGGCCAGAGATCGCCGCAAAGATGGATGGGACGCAGGCGCTCCTTGCGGACGCCGCGTCCCGAGGCGATGAAATCGCCGAAAGCGCTCCATGAGGTTCGGACGACGCCCTCATTGGTGGATTGCAACATATCTGCGGAGGTGAAGCCGACCGCCGTCCGCAGCGAGAAATGCACGAAGATATGCGTCTCCACGAAATTCGGGAGGAGCATGTCGTCGGCGTCGAGAAACACCACATAAGCGCCGGAGCTGGCGGCGAAGCCGGTATGGAAGGCGGCCGTCTGTCCGAGGTTTTCAGCATGCGCGACGATCGCAACCTGCGGATGGCGGGCGCGAATGGCGCGAAGGACGAGATCGCTCTCGTCTGTCGAGGCGTCGTCGACGATGATGCATTCGATGCGCGGATAGGTTTGCGTGAGCACCGAATTGAGCGCCTCGAGCAGGAAGCGGCCGTAATTGTAATTGGTGATGACGACGCTCACGAGCGGGAGCTCATAGGCGAGCCGGCCGCCGAAAGCGCGGCCAGGATTCGGCTCGACGAAATCTACGTCCTTATCGTCGATCTCTCGAAATCGGGTGAAATTTTCTAGCATAATCGGCTCTACTGTCCAAAAACGCTTCACCGCCCGCGCTCGCGCGGAATGAATTCCATCGCGGCAAGCGCTGTCACGACAAGCCGTTACGTAACGCTATATACGTAGATATCCCTATTGAAAAGGGTGCGCGTCGCAATTCATGCGCGCATTGGTCGCGGCGCCTCAGCCGACGCCGAAAATGCGCTCCGCCAGCCAATAGGCGCCGAAGCAGGCGATGACGGCGGAGACGGCGCGCACGAGGCGCGGATCGCGCAGCCCATGGGTGAAAAATCGGTCGATCGCCAAAAGCAGCGGCAGCGCGACCAGCACCACGCCGATCTGTCCCGCCTCGACGCCGAGATTGAAGCTCGCCAGCGCCGGCACGAGCGCGCGCTGCGGCACGCCGATCTCGATGAGCCCGCTCGCAAAGCCGAATCCATGGATGAAGCCGAAGACGAAAGTGTCGCGCCAGCGGCCTTCCACCTTGCAGGTGAAGAAATTCTCGATCGCCACATAGATGATCGACAGAGCGATCGCGATCTCCACCCAGCGGCTCGGCAGATCGACGAGGCCGAGCGCCGCCAGCGACAGCGTCACCGAATGCGAGACGGTGAAGGCCGTCACCAGCTTCACGACCGGCCAGACGCGCGTCGCCCACAGCATCACCGCGATGAGGAAGCACAGATGATCGTAGCCGGTCATTATGTGCTCGATCCCGGCGGCGAAGAATTTCGGCGCCAGCCGCCAGGGGGTGAGCAGCGGCTTGGAGAGGTCGATCGGCGCGTCGCCGGGGAAGACCATCGCCTCGCCGGGCGCCGGCTCGGCGCCGAGACGCTGAGCCTCGGTGAGGCGCTCGTCGGCGTCGCGCTCGCCTATGCCGACGAGATGCTTCGCGCGGCGTCCCTGCGCCTCGAGCAGACGATAGGGATCGTAGAAGATCTGTCCCGCGACGGCGCGACAATCCAGGCGCAGCACGACCTTGGAATCGCGCGGATTGGCGGGGTCCGCGCCCACAGAGACGATCTCGCTCGGGCAGGATTCGCCGGCCTCGTTCCGCAGGGCGACGCGGCTCTGGATGAATTTGCCGATCATCGCCTCGATCACGCCGGGCTCGGTGAGATCGACATCGGCGGAACTCGGCTTGCTCTCGGCGAACATGCGCTCGATATCGGCGCCGAGAAAGCCGACGTCGAGGCGATAGCGGCCGCCTCCTTCCGGCACGATGCGGCTGCTGGAAATATCCGCCGTATGCGCCTTCGCCGCCGTCCCGCCGCCGAGAAGGACGAGAATGGCGAAGAGCAGGGCGAAGGGCGAAGGCGTCATTCTCGTCATCTCTCCCTCGCCATCGTTACTCTTGACGCTTTGCGACACGGCGACGTATGCAAGAAGCTGAAATAGTGCATATCAGACCGGCCATGACAAGGCCGAAGCGGATAGGGCCGACGCAGGCCGGCGCGCTCGTTGCGCCGCACAATTGCCGGCGGCGCGAGCGCCTTGCTCACGCCCGAGAGGGCGCATAGCATCGACGTAAGCACGACAAAACGGAAACCATGATCCTTCCCGCCGCCGCTCCTCGTCGAACCGCCGCCGCGCCGCGCCGCGCCGCGACTCTTCTGCTCGGCCTTGCTGTCTGCGTCGTCCCGCCGAGCGCATGGGCGCAGACGCTCGCTCTTCTCGCGCCGTCACAATCGCCGCCGCCGTGGGTGGGGCCGCCGGTGGTCCGCGCGCACGCCATCGTCGTGCGCACCTCGCCGGCGCAGGACGGCGTCGCGCCCGGAAACATCGGCAAGGTCGATGTCTGGTATGACGCCGGCATAAGGGACGCTTTCGCGGCGCTGGCGGTGATCGCCGCCTCCGGCGAGCGGGTCGACAAGCGCGACGCCGCGATCGATCGCGCCGATCCGGCTCATGTCTCTGTCGGCGTCAATCCGCTCGGCCCCGGCAAATATACGGTCCGCTACCGCGCGCTTTCGGCCGACGGCCATCTCGTCAGCGGCGCCTGGGAGTTCGAGGTGCGGCCTCAATAGCGCTGCAGCAAGGGAAAGGAAGCCGCCGAGATGAGCCCCAACGGCCGGATGAATCTGATGTTGTTCCTCGCCGTCGTGGCGATCGCCGCCGGCAACGCGGCCGCTTTCACCTATTCGCTCTGGGGGCCGTCCTTCAGCCTCTATTGGAATGATTTTCTGGATGCGCATCTCTATCGGCCGGCGGTCAAGGCGGGCGATCGCACAATTGCGAATTGCCTCAAGGTCAGCGATTTCTATTCGGCGCGGCTGACGACCTATTTTCTCGGGGATTCGGACAGCAGCGCCGGCGGTCCGACCACCGATCTCAGCAAATATGACGAATATTGCGATCGTGTGCCGGGCACCGGCAAGGTGATCTTCTCCGTCACGCTGATGGAGAAGGACGTGCGGAGCCAATCGGTCGCGCTCGCCTTCTACAAGAGCGACGCCAAAGGCGGGCTCGAGCTTTTGACCTCCGTCCCGTCCAAGCCGCATCCGGCCGGCTTCGTGACTTTGGAATCCTCGGTCGATCACAAGGGAAAATATCTCCTCGAGCTCGCTTTCGGCGAAGGCAAGAGCGAGGAGGACAAGATCGCCATGCCGATCTCCGTCGGCCAATAATTCACCTGCGCCGAGCGCGGCGCTTCTGCCGCCATCGCAGGAACCCGCTCACATAGAGGATGAGCGGCGCGAGCCCCGTCAGCGCGACCAGCGTGCGGCCGGGAACGCCGAAAGCCTCCCCGCAATGCAGCGGGAACAGCCATTCCAGCAGCTTCTCGCCCGCGGTGAAATCATCGCGGTCCTGCGTCTGCAGCACGCGGCCGCTGTAGCGATCGACGCCGACATTGCGGAATGTCTTGGCGCGGTTGGGCTCGCTTTCCGACTGCTTGCCGACGACATAGACGCCATCGTCGCCGCTCGGCAGCAGAACCCAATGCAGCCGTCCTTCCGGGAAAACCTTTTCCGCGCTGGCGACGGCCGCGTCGAGACCGATGGGCGCGCGGCCGGCGATCGGCGTCGATCGTCCAAAATCCGGCTCGGGACGCACGGGAGAGATCAGCGTCGCCAGCGAATGCGTCGCCGGCTTGAAGATCAAGGCGATTCCTGTGGCGAGCGTCGCCAGCAGGAGAATACCGAAATAGGCGCCGACGCTGCGATGCGCGTCATAGACGATGCGCTCGCGGCTCGCGCCCCATTTGATCGTCAGGCCCATCCGCCAATCGCCATTGCGCGGACGCCAGAGATAGAGTCCGGCGATGATCGACACGAAGAGGACAATGCCCAGAGCGCCGATGAGATAGGCGTTGTTCACGCCGAGCAGCAGCGTCCAATGGAACGCCATGACGATCTGGACGAAGGGCTGCGCGAGCACGTCGTCGCCATGCGCGACCAAGCGGTCGCCGGTCACTTCGGCCCGATAGGGATCGACGAAGATCTGATGGAAAGAGCTGTCGAGATCGTCGGTCTCGACCATATAGCCGATGATCGCCGCCGCTTTCGCATGACGCGGCAGAGTGATGCGCTCGGGTCGGCCCTCCGCCGGCATGGCCGCGGTCGCCGCAGCGAGAATCTGATCGAGCGGACGCATGACGGCCGGCGTCGGCGGCTCTACGCGCATGAGCGGGGCGTTCAGCCATTCGTCTATGTCTTCGCGAAAGGCGAGCAGGCTGCCGCTGAGCCCGATGAGGACGAAAACCGCGCCGGCGAAAAGACCGATGTAGCGATGGGCCGCCAGAAATATTTTGCGGCCCCGCTCTCTCCGCCACATGATGCGCGCCTCCGATCGCCAGATGTTGCTCGTGCTCGGCTTCGCCGCTGCGAGCGAGGGGAGCGTCTTCCGCAGCTCATGTCAACGGCGGTGGAGCGGCGGGCGGATCCCGAGGAGAAAATTCATGTGCAGGCCCCGGGATGTTTTGGCCGTCGGGCGCTAAACGTGTAATATGGATGATTGAGGCCCCGGGCCGCGGAAATGCGGTCCGAGTGGGGAACCTGCTGCGCTGTTCCGTCGCATCTCGGCTTATTGTATCTCTCTTGGACAGGCATAGGCTCGCCAAAATTGAAAAAAGAACGGCGGAGGACCGTATGGGGAGCGCCCAGGATAGCAAGGAAACCGTGAGGCTCGTGGCGGTCCTCGCGATCGTCGCCATTGTCTCGCTCGCCGTTGTGGTCGGCCTCAGAATGTGGAAATAGCGCGCCGCTTTCGCCCGGATCAGGCGATGATGTCTGGCGTGAGCTGATCTTCCAGAAATGCAACGCGATCGCGCAGCAGCAATTTTCGCTTCTTCAGCCGCTGAATTTGCAGCTGGTCCACGGCGCCGACCGCGAGAAGGGCGTCGATCGCATCCTCGAGGTCTTTGTGCTCGAGCCTCAGTCGCTCGACTTCCAGCCGGATCGCATCGAGTTCGGTTTCGTTCAGCTCATCAACCATTCGCCAACCTGCCCGAGCGCCGCTCGGCGGCGAGTCGTGACACGAGGATTATCGCCTCGCATCATGTTCATCTTCAAGTCCCAATGAGAAGGCGGCGACGCCTTCCCGCGAATTTTCCGTCTCATTCGACCGCGACCGACTTGTCCAGCTCCACGCAGGCGGCGGGGTCCACGCGCTCCAGCTCGAAGACGCGGTTCTGGCGCGTCAGCTCGAGATAGAGGGACTTCTTTCTCTGGTCCGGGCCACGCCAGCCGCTCACGCCCTCGTCCATGTAGAGCGTGACCGAAGCGCCATCCTCGGCGAGATCGATGGGAAATTCGCCGCCTTCCTCGGCCGAGCCCCCGAGGCCGCCGCGCGCCATGCATTGGGCGGCGGCGTCCTTGCGGAACGAGCGGATGAGGCGGGCGCCGTCGACGTCGCGATTGGCCTGTTCGCTCCAGGCGCAGCCGCCGACGACGTAAAAAGCCTTGCCATGGCCCTTGTGGCGAAGCTCGATGCGCAGATCGCGCGCGTCCTCCGGCGTCGTGGCGAGCTCGCGCTGCAGCGACAGCCGCACGGAGACGACGGTCTGACCGGGATGCGCGCGCAGATGCGCTTCGTCATAGCGACGGAAGAAGCAGGCCCCGCTCGGCGGGACCTTGTCGATCAGCAGATTTTTGGCGGCGGCGGCGCTCGAAAGAGCGAGAAACAGAGAGACGCATAGCGAGCGCTTCATTTTCTGAATGTCATCCCCCGGCAGGCGCCTGCGCATAGGCTTCGCGCATCGAAGCGATCTGCGCGACCTTGTCGGCGAGCGCGCTCCAATCGTCGCGCTCCGCGATATGCGCCCAGATCGATTCGACCTCTTCGATCAGCATAGTGCAGGGGACGGGGCGACGAAAATAGGGATGGTCGAGATTGGCGGCGGGCGATGTCTCATGCGCGGCGAGCGCCGCGCGCAGTCCTTGGAATTCCGGCGCGTCATAGGCCGCCGCCTCCGGGCTCGCGGCGGCGCGCTCGCGGCTCGCCATGCCGCCGCGCCAATCGAAGAAGGTCTGCTCATAGGGCGCCTGCGTCTTGCCGAGAAATTCCAGCAATCCTTTGGCGAGCGCGGCGTCCTGCTCGGGATCGTTTGCCGGCAGCAGGCCGAAGCGGTCGAGCAGAGCGAGCTGGAACTCGCGCTGGATGACGGCCTGAAAGCCGCCGAGAATCTGCTCGGCGCGCTGCAGCCCGACATGCGGCAGAATGGTCTCCGCGAGGCGCGTGAGATTCCAGCCGAGCGCGCCCGGCTGACGGCCGAAGGAATAGAGCCCGCTGTCGTCGAAATAGGCCGCGGTGAATTGCGGGTCATAGCGCGGCGCGAAGCGCCACGGCCCATAGTCGAAGCTCTCGCCGGTGATGTTGATATTGTCCGAGTTGAGAACGCCATGGACGAAGCCTGCGGCCATATAGCGCGCCCCGAGCCGCGCCACCCGCGCCACGACGCGCTCCAGAAAAGCGCCGGCCCGGCTTTCCGCCGGCTCGGCGGCCAGCTCGGGAAAATAATTGGCGACGCAATAGTCGATGAGCCGTCCGAGCGCTTCTTGATCGTCGAGATGGGCGAGGCGCTGAAACGTGCCGATGCGAATATGGGAATGGGAGAGCCGCACCAGCACGCTGGAGCGCGTCGGCGAGGGCTCGTCGCCGCGATAGAGCGGCTCGCCGGTCTCGATCAGGCTGAAGCTCTTGGAGGTGTCGACGCCCAGCGCCTCCAGCATCTCTGTGGCGAGAATCTCGCGCACGCCGCCCTTCAGCGTGAGCTTGCCGTCGCCCTGGCGCGACCAGGGCGTGCGGCCCGAGCCTTTCGTGCCGAGATCGAGCAGGCGTCCGTCCTCGGCGTCGCGCAGTTGCGTGAGCAAAAAGCCGCGGCCGTCGCCAATGTCGGGATTATAGGTGCGGAACTGATGGCCGTGATAGCGCAGCGCCAGCGGCTGCGGAAAGCCGCCGGGCAGAGGCTCGAAACGGCCGAGATGGGCGATCCATTCCTCTTCCGTCAGCGTGTCCAGGCCGACGCGCGCCGCCCAGCGCTGATTGCGATAGCGCAGAATATGCTGCGGGAAGCGGGCGGGCTCCACAGGGTCGAAGAAGCCGTCGCCGAGCGTGGCGTGGAGGGTCTCGGCGCGATAGCGCGGGGAAGGGGGCATGGGGGTTCTCGGCTCTCGCTATGGCAGAAAATTCTGCGACCAGAGACGCCGCGAAGCAAGCCGGGCGCCCGCATCGGCCTGGGCTCCATCCACCGCCACAAAAAAAGGCGGAGAGCAGCTCTCCGCCTCGACGCTAGACCTCTATCGCAACTGCTCAGTGCAGGCTGACGCCTTGCCGCAGCTTGTTGATCTCGTCCTTGAGCTGAAGCTTTTTGCGCTTCAATTCGTGGAGCTTCGAATCATCGTATCGGGGATGGTGCTGAACCTGCTCGATCTCTTTCTTGAGCGCCTGATGGCGGCGTTCGAGCTCGACGAGATGGGTCTGTAGCGACATACGGCGCCTCCTTTGGTTGATGACAGAAGGACGACGTCAGTGTGACATGAATTCCAAGGCCCGCAAGGGGCGAAGTCGTCGCGGGGCAATGAATTATTTCGCCCGAAGCCATTGCGCGAGGAAGGAAATCTTAACGTTCGGCGACGCCGGGGCCGCTGTTTTGCGACAGAGCGTGGAAACTGTCGAAGGGCGCTTGCGCCTCGGCCCGACAGCCATTATACGGGCGTCACTCGCGCTGGACGGAGCAAGCATCCGAACGGCGCCGGGGGCGCGTAGCTCAGCGGGAGAGCACTACGTTGACATCGTAGGGGTCACAGGTTCAATCCCTGTCGCGCCCACCATTCTGATCCACCCTACGCACGATCTACTCCGCCGCCCGATGACGAAAACACATCGGGCATTTTTTTGGTCGCGTGGCGTTTCCTTCGTTGCGTGGCCGCGCCGCGGCGATATTCGGCGGAGTTTCTATTTCAATTCGATGTTCCGCGGCCTATATCATCGAAATTGAGCTTGTTACTGGGGCCGAATCTCTCGACGCGGGAAGTCGCCGATTGCAATCGACTTCGATATCGGCTCCAATTGATAAGATTCGACCGCGGAGGAAAAAGCCATGTCCGAAGCCGAAGACAAAGCGCTCGTCGCACAGATACTCTCATCCTATCTTTCAAATAATACTGTTGCGCCTCTCGATCTTCCTTCTGTCATCGCGGCCGTGAAAAAAGCCTTCGGCGGCGCCGACGTCGAGACGTCGAATGCAACGGAGGGCGAGGCCAAGCAGTGGCGGCCTGCCGTTCCTGTGAAGAAATCCGTCACGGCGGATGCGATTTCTTGCCTTTGTTGTGGCGAGCCGTTCAAATCCTTGAAGCGTCATCTTCAGGCCGAGCACAAGCTGACGCCGGAGGCGTATCGCGCCGCCTTCGATCTGAAGAGCGATTATCCGATCGTCGCGCCCAATTACGCTGCGCAGCGCTCGGCTCTGGCAAAATCGCTCGGTCTCGGCCGCAAGCCGTCGGCGAAAGGCGCGGCCGTCGCAAAGAAGCGCGGCGCGCCGGCGCGCGGCAGAGCCGCCGCCGAGGCCTGACAGAAGCCGCGCCGCGGAGATCGCTCGTCGGCGCGTCTCACTCGATATGATAGGCGTCGAAGGCGCCTCCGCCCGCATAGGGCGAATAGGCGTAGGGGCCGTATTTGCGCGCTTTCGCCTCGCTCACCAGATTGAGCGCGACGCCCGCTATTTTGCCGCGATCTGGAAGCCGCTCTATCGCATGGGCGACGACCTCGCGCGACGTCGCGGCCCAGCGAATGACGACGATCGTCTTATCGACGAGGCCCGCGACGACGAGCGGATCGACGACGGGGCCGACCGGCGGCGTGTCGACGATAACGAGATCGAAGCTCCGGCGCAGCGCGCTCATGAGCGTTTTCATCTTTTCTGAGGCGAGCAGATCGGCGGGAGCCTGTATCTCCCCGCCGGCGGGAAGAATCCATATCCCTCGCGTCTCATCGAAGAAGATCGCGGCGACCGGGCTCGCCGAGCCGATGAGCAGTTCCACCAGGCCGGACCTCTCCTCGGCGCGAAAGAGCCGAGATGCGGCGCGGCGGCGCAGGTCTGCGTCGATCAATAACGTGCGCAGGCCGGACTGCGCGGCCGAGACGGCGAGCGCGGCGGCGATCGTCGTCGTTCCTTCTCCCGGAACTGCGGAGGCCAGCTGAATCAGCACGGGGGGATCGTCCACAGCGCTCATGGCGATGGCGTGGCGCAACGCGCGGAGCGCCTCGCTGGCGCGCGACAGAGGTTTTGCGCGCACGAGATCGGCGAGGGCGGGAGCGCTCGCGTCGGTTTTCGGAATGGAGCCGAGCAGAGGCAGACCGAGCCCCGTCTCGATCTGCGCGATCGTCGTGAATCCGGTGTCTTTCAATTCGCAGGCATAGGCGACGCCGAGCCCGAAGACCGCGCCGAGCGCCAGCGCGATCAGCAATGTCTGCTGCGCGTCGGGCCAGGACGGGGCGTTCGGCGCGAGCGCCGGCGATATGATTCGCGCGTCGCGCGGCTCGAATTTGGCTTGCTCCTCCACCAGGCGCGCGCGGCGCATCGTCTCGTCGAGCAGCTTGCGATCGGCGGCGGCGGCGCGCTCCAGCTCGCTTCGCCGCACGAGGCGCTCCTTGTCGCCTTCCTCCGCTTCGGAAATCTCGCGCAATGCCGTCGTCGCGGCGTCGCTGCTTTTTTCCGCCAGCTCCAGTTCCTGGCGCGCGCTGGCCGCGAGGCGTCGCCGCTCGGCCTCGATGGCGCGCTCGACATCGGCTTTCTCGGCGCGCAGCGCGATCACGGAAGGATGCGCCGGCGTATAGCGGGCGCGCAGCTCCGCCTCGCGACGGGAGAGCTGGTCGCCGCGTTGGCGAAGCTCGTCGAGCGCTCCGCCGAGCGCGGGCGGCGATCCCAACGCGATTTGCGCCCTGCGTTCCGCCGCCTCCGCCCGGGCCTCCGCCGCGCGCTGCGCGATGGCGGTCTGCTGCTTCGCCGGCGTGGCAGGGGCGTAGGCGGCGCGAAACCGCGCCAGCGCCTCCTCGGAGGCGCGCAATTGCCGTTGCAGCGCGACGAGCCGCTCGGCGAGCCAGGCGGAGGCGCGCCGCGCCGCCTCGAGCCGCGTGTCCAGCCGGTCGACCACGAAGGCGTCGGCGATCGCGTCCGCGAGCCGCGCCGCTTTCGCCGGATCTGTGGAGGTGACGGCGATCTTTATCACCGGCGAGTAGCGCAGCTGGGCGACGGAGAGAGCGCTCCGCAAGCGCTCGAGCGCCGCGGCGCCGAATTCGGGATCGTCGGCCAGCCTTTCCCGCTCCACGACGCGCCGCAGCAGCGCCGCCGATCTCATGACGGCGATGTCGCTCTTCATCGTCTGCCGATTGATCGGCGCTCGCGCCAAAATCGCATCCGCGCCGATCGAGCGATCCGGCCGCATCTCGATCAGCAATTGCGCGGAGGCCGTGTAGCGCGGCGTCGCCATTGCCAGGAAGGCCGCGCCGGCGAAGAGGGCGAGCATCGTCGCGCCGAGCAGCGGCGGCCAGCGCCGGCGGAGGAATTGCGCTGCGGCGCGAAGCTTGCGGCTGCGCGCATCGAGCCAGAACGCCGTCGTCGATCGCTCGCGCATCGCTCGCGGCGCGATCAGAAGCGGTCCGCGAAAAGCATGCGGCGGCTATCGCCCTCGAGCACGACAGCGGTGAGCACCGAGGTCGCGAAAGCTCCCGTGTCGACATTGATGCGATTGGGCTGAATGTCCGGCTCGGAGACGGGCGTATGGCCGTGGACGATCACTTTCCCCCAACCGCCCTCGAAGCTGAGAAACTCCTCGCGGATCCAGAGCAGATCTTCGGCCTTCTGCTGGGCGAGCGGCACGCCGGGCTTCACGCCCGCATGGCAGAAGAAATAGTCGCCGAAGCTCGCCGTCAGCGTCGTCTCCAGCATGAATTGCAGATGGTGATCCGGGAGCCGCGCCGTCAACGCGCGGCGCGCCTCCTCGTAATTGCGGCCGCGCATGACGGAGGAGACGTCCACCCCATAGGAATGCAGCGTCTCCACGCCTCCGAACTTGCGCCAGCCCTCGAGCACGGATTCGTCCTCGAGGAAGCGCAGAAAAATCTCCTCGTGATTGCCGCGCAGCGCGATGAAGGGCGTCGGAAAATCGCGTCGGCTCAGCCATTCGACCACGGTCGATGATTGCAGGCCGCGATCGACATAATCGCCGAGGAAGATCGTCAGCGTCTCCGCCGGCGCAGTGTCGAGCTCCGCCTCGATCCGCCGCGCGAGCGTGTCGAGCAGATCGGCACGGCCGTGAATGTCGCCGACCGCATAGATGCGCAAATTAGCAGGTAGTACGGCCGGAAGCCCGGTCTGCAAAGCCTGAAATTGCGTCAATCGCGAAATTGTCATCTCACCGGCCCGGTCCCCGTCGCGCCCCGAGTTTCGACGTGACGGATCGCAAGTCTAGAGCATATCGCCCGCCGACGAAATCGCGAGAGGCCGCGTTTCGTTGCCCTTTTATGCGCGCGCGGAATCGAGCGAGCCCCATTGTTGACATATTATCTCGCCTATGCTCAAGATCGAGCAGGCGGCTTTTGGTGTAAATTACTGTTTACGCTGGGAATATTTTCAATATGAGGGTAGCGTCGCCGACATCCAGGGATCGAAGCGCGTTTCGTCTCCAGCTGGCCGATATCGGCTGGGCGGCGGCTGCGCCTTTCATCGCACTCGCCCTGCGCGACCCCCAGCTGCTCGACATCGGCGATTTCGCGCGCGACATGCCCGCGCCCTATCGCTACGCCTTCCTTTCCATCGCCTGCACGCTGCTGGTCATGTGGGGCTTCCGCCTCAGCGACCGGATGGGGCAGTTTTTCTCGCTGCGCGACGCTGTCGATGTCTGCGTCGCCTCGGCCTGCGCCGTCGCCGCGAGCAGCGTCGTTCTGTTCACGCTCACGCGGCTCGAGGGCGTACCGCGCTCCACGCCGCTTATCTATGTCCTCGTCCTTGCCGCCGGCCTCATCGCGATCCGGGGAATGACGCGGCTGCATCACCGCGAGGTCTGGCGCAGGGAGCTCGAGGCCGACATCGCCGATCCGTCGGTGGCGTTGCGGCGCGTGATCCTGATCGGCGTTGATCGCTTCGCCTCGGTGGCGATCAAGCTCATCGACTATCAGCTGCCGCGGACGACGCAGATCGTCGCCGCGCTGGACGCGCGGCCTTCCTTCGTAGGGCGCAAGGTCGGCGGCGTCTCGATCGTCGCTCTGCCGCAGGACATTGGCGCGGTGCTCGACGAATATGCCGAGCATGGCGTCGAGATCGACGAAGTGTGGCTCGCCGACGACAAGGAGGCCTTGCCGGCCGAGCTGCTGAAGGATGTCGCCGCGCAATGCGACGCGCGCGGCTGCGATTGCGTCCCCATTGCGGAAGCGCTCAATCTCGCCCCGCGGCTGGCGCGGCCGGAGACGCGGCTCGGAGGGCCGTCGGACGGGCGTTTCGACACGCCGGATTATTTCGGCTCCAAGCGCGTGATCGATCTTCTGGCGACGAGCCTGCTGCTCGTCTTCGCCGCGCCGATGGCGCTGATCGTGGCTTGCGCCATTGTCATCGACGTCGGCGCGCCCATCGTTTTCTGGCAGCAGCGGGTGGGGCGCAATGGCGAGCGCTTCTTCGTCTATAAGTTTCGCACCTTTCGGCCGCCCTTCGACCGCCATGGCCGCCGCGTGCCCAAGGAACGGCGCCTGTCGAGGATCGGCCGCGCCATCCGCGCCGCCCGGCTGGACGAGATTCCGCAGCTCTACAATGTTATTATCGGCCATATGTCGCTGATCGGCCCGCGCCCTCTGCTGCCGGTGGATCAGCCGGCCGATCCGCGGCGGCGGCTCAGCGTGCGGCCCGGCGTCACCGGATGGGCGCAGATCAAGGGCGGAACGCTGGTCTCGCCCGAGGAGAAGAACGCGCTCGACGTCTGGTATATTCGTCACGCCTCGTGGCGGCTCGATCTGGCCATTGTCTTCGGCACGCTCGCCATCGCCTTCACCGGGGAGCGGCTGAATCGCGCCGCGGTCGATCACGCGACCCGCTGGTATCGGCGCGAGTTCGAAGGCGCGCGGGGCAGGGCGGAGACGGTCGGCCTGCGGCCGCAAGGACGCGTGAAATCGCCGACGCTGGCGCCGGGACGATCGATCTGAGGAGCCGCTACCGGACTTGCTCTCGCTCGGCGGCCCGCTGCGGCGCCGGTGCGGTCTTGGTCGGCGGGGTCATCCGCTTCTCCAGCGCCATCAAGGCGAGAATCGACTCCGCGACGAGCCTCTGCAGCGCGTAATAGAGGCCGGCGCGGCCATCGAGAAACAGGCCCTTGGCGAAATAGGCGTAGAGGAAGACGACGATCGGCGCCAGCGGCGGAAGGCTGCGCAGACGACGGATCAGCGAGGGCGGCTCGTCGGCGTCCAGCCGCTCGACCTCGCGCGACATATAGCGAATTTGCGAGGCGACGAAGCGCGCCGTGGATTTGCGATCGTCATGGGTGATCTTGCCCGCGAGCGTCTCGATCGGACCATCGACGCGCCAGCCCTCGGCATGGCCGCGATCATAGACGGAAAAACGCCCGCGGCGCAGCAGCGCGGCTTTCGGCGGATAGAGCGAGCCGCTCAGCGGTCGGCCGAAAATCTCATAATCGAAGCCGATCTCATAGGCCGCGACATCTGGCCCCGGCCGCAGCGCGCGCAATTCCGCGATGAGCGCGTCGCCGAGGCGATAATCGGCGTCGAGACGCAAGATCCATTCGGTGGCGACGCCTGTCTGCGTCATGGCGAAGCGCCATTGGCTCGCATGATTGTCGAAAGGCCGTGAGACGACACGCACGCGCGCATCGGCGCGCAGGATCGCCAGCGTTCGATCGGCGCTGCCGCTGTCGACGACGACGATGGACCTTGCCCAGCGCAGCCGCGACAAGGTGCGAGCGATGTTCGGCTCCTCGTCATGGGTGAGGAGAACCGGGGTGATCCGATCCAGCAGGGAAGGGCGGGTCATATTACGGGACGCCTCGCAGGGAAGATTACCGTAGCACATCTTCGTAATGCGCGACCATTTCCGCTGCGATGGCGGTCCAGCTCCATCGCTTCTCGACAGCGGCGCGTCCCCGCGCGCCCATCTCCTCGGCGGCGCGGGCGTCCGATGCGATGATCGCGAGCCCGCGCGCGATAGAGCCGGCCTCCGGCGCGACGACGACGCCCGCGCGCTCGGCCGCGACCGCCTCGGCGACGCCGGCCGTGCGGGAGACGACGACCGGCCGGCCATGCGACATGGCCTCGAGCGCGACATTGCCGAAATTCTCATTGAGCGAGACGAGCGCGAGACAGGTGCAGGCGCGATAGAGCGCCGAGCGGTCCGGCTCGCCGATCTGCCGCGCGATGATCGTCACGCGCCCGCTGACGCCGAGCCGCGCCGCGAGGCGCGCCAGATCCCCCGCCTGGCCATGCTCGTCATTGCCGGCGATGACGCAGCGCAGATCGGGCGTTAGAGCGACGGCCTCGATCAGCGCCGCGAGATTTTTCTTCCAGTCGATGCGTCCGAAGGCGAGGACAAAAGGACCGCCGGTGATGGCCGTGGCGACATCCCCGGTGATATTCTGCTCTGCTCGCAGGTCTGCGGCGTCGACGCCATGGCCGATGACGGCCAGAGGCGGCAGATCGAAGCGGAAGGCGCGCAGATCCTCGGCCTCGCGCCGCGAGGCGAGATGGAGCGCCGCCGCCTCGCGAATGGTGCGGCGCTCGAACAGAGCGATCCAGGCGGATTTGACGAGCGCGCTCTTGGCGCGCACCAGCGAGGCGACCAGCATTCCATGCGGCGAGAGCACATAGGGAGCGCCGCGGCGCCTCGCGATGCGCGCCGCCGCCAATGTCGGCCACAGAAAGACGGAATGGAGATGCAGAATATCGAAATCCGCCGCATGGCGCCGCAGCGCTGCGCCCATAGCGGGGGACCGATAGAGGCGTCGCCCGAGGCCGGTGGCGAAATAGGTGACGCCGACGCCGTCGAGATCGACGCGCGCGCCGAGCGGCGTCGGCGTGACGCCAGGGCCGTCGACATTGGTCGTATAGACCTCGACCGTATGGCCGAGCGCCGCTTGCGCCTTGGCGAGCCCATGCACGGCGTGGATCGTGCCGCCATAGCGGACTGCCGGCAGATAGGTGGGCGTGACATGGAGGATGCGCAGTCTCATGCCTCCGTCAGCGCACGTCGGCGAGGCAGCCGAGCATCGCCTCGAGCAGCCGCTCGCATCCGGCCTCGACGCGATAGTCGCGGCTCTGCGCGCGGCCATTCGCGCCCATGGCGCGCAGCCGCACGATCGGCGTGCGTGCGATCTCGCGCAGCGTCCGCTCGAGCGCCGCGGCGTCGCCGGCGGGGATCAGCCATCCATTTTCCGCGGTGACGCGCTCGACCGCCGCGCCGGTCCGATCGCTCGCCAGCACGGGCATGCCGGCGGCCATGCCCTCGATGACGACGAGCCCCCAGCCATCGTGACGTGAGGGCGCGACCAACGCATCGGCGCGGGCGTAGATCTGCGGCAACGCTTCCATTTGAGCGAAGCCGATGCGCTCGATGCGATCTGGAAAGCGCAACGCCAGCCGCTCCACATCCGCGCGCAGCGGCCCGTCGCCGACGAAAGCCGCCTCGAGCGCGACGCCATCGGCGAGCATTCGCTCGAGAGCGGCGAGAAGGAGATCGACGCCTTTGCGCGCGATCAGCGCGCCGGAAAACAATAGACGGGGCGCGCGGGGCTCGGCGTCGCCGCGCTCGATCGCCAGAAAGCCAGTGAGATCGGATGTATAGGGGAGGTTTCGATAGGGCCGTCGCGGGCCGAACTCGCGCCGATAGGAAGCGACGGCCATCTCGCCCATGCCCCACATTTCGGCGGCGCTCGCGTGAAAGGCGCGCATGGCCCAGCGCCGATAGAGCGCGCCGAGAAGGGGCGGCGCCTGATAGCCGAAGCGCTCCCCCCAGAACGCGAAAGGACGGCCGGACGCAAAGCGCAGCTTCAGCAGCCGCTGCACGACCGGATGACGATAGAGGCCGAAAACGCAAAGGTCGCTGTCGCGCATCCATTGCGCGAGGCGCTCGAAAGGCGTCTCGCCGCAGCAGGCGTGCTCATGCGCCAGCGTCGGCGCGCGCCATTCGCGATCGGGTGCGCGCATGCGCTCATAGATCACACGCAGCGCGATCCGCCCATCCGCGGCGAGGAGATCGAACAGGCGCGCCTGATAGGGCGAGGGCATGTTGGTCACGATGACGACGGTTCGCATCTCTGCTCGCTATCGTCTCGGGCGGGGGGCTCCGTTGCGCCGGGTCGGGCGTTGGATTTCTTGGAGGTGACGAGGCTGACGACCGTCCATGCGAGCACGGCGTAGGTCATCAGAATGATCTCCTGCATCGAGCGCATGCCGACGAAGAACACCATTAGGCCGAGGCAGTAGAGAACGCGGGCGTTCTCGCTGCGCTCGCGCAGCAGAGCCGTCCAGGAGGCCGCCGCCCAGCCGAGCAGTAGCGCGCCGAGGATGACGGCCGCGAGCCCATAGGAGGCGTAGAGCTCGCCGATGATCGAGCTGGAGAGAGAGACGTCGGATTTGCCGACCAGCCCAGGCAGGCTGAAGCCGGCGTCGATCGGCTTGTCCGGCCATAGCGCGCGCGGAATGGGACGCACCAGCACGTAATAAATCTGCTTCCAGCCGACATATTCGACGACATCGGGGAAATAATGAATGATCTGGGCGAGCCGCAGGAAATTGTCGTCGACATGAAACTGGCCGGCGAACTCGAAATCCTCGAGGCCGACGTCGCCGCTCAGAAAGCCGTCGAGCCCGACATTGCGGATCAGCAGGATGAATTGCAGCAGGCTCAGCACGCCGATCGCGCCGCCGGCGACGATCGCGGTCCGCACGATGGAGAAGCGCTCCTTCAAGATCATCCACAGCAGCAGGCCGGAGCCGAGCATCATGCCGATGATCCGACGGCCGCCGCTCTGCGCGATGAAGGCGCAGACGATTGTCGTGAGCAGAACGGAAATCCAGACGCGCGGATCGGCCCAGCGCGCCTTGGCGCGCGTCGCCACCAGCACTGTGGCCGCCGGCAGCACATAGCCGAAATAGGCGAGATGATCGATGAAGGCGTCCCAGCCGCCGAGATCGCCGCGCGACCAGGGCGCAGCGAAGCGCGGCTGAAACAGCCCGTCGATCATCCGCGCCGGATCGAATCTCGCCGGAATGCCATAGGAGGAGATGCATAGAGCAAAGCAGAGGCAGACGGCGATGAAGGCGTTTTGCGCCGGCAGATCGGCCCGCGCGGCGCGCGCGATCGGCCTCGGCGCGCCGATCGTCGGAATGAGCCGTCCGAGCGGGATGAATAGGGCGAAGACGGCGATCGTCTCCAGCGCGGCGATCACATCGTCGCGGCCGAGTTCGTCCAGCGGATAGGCGCCCTGCAACAGATCGAGCAGGATCCAATAGATGATCGCGACGAGGAGAAGATTCTCGGCATGCAGCAGGCCGTGCAGCCCCTCGACCAGAGCGCGCATGAGCGGGATGGCGAGAAGGCTCGTCGCCAGAACCGCCGCCGGCAGGAACATGGCGCCCTGCGGCGCGTAGTCGATCGGCGTCAGCGCGACGGCGAGGACGCCCCCGGCGCCGATGATGGCCGAGCCGGCGAGCGCGACGCCGGCGTCGCCGGGAAGCGGCCGCATGACCGCTAGGCTCCCGCGGCCGAGTTGCGCCGGCGCAGCGCTTCGCGTCCGGTCTCGCGCAGCTGCGCGATCACCGCCTCGGGCGTGAAATCGGCGGCGCGGGAGATCGCGCGGGCCGACATAGCGGCGAGGCGCTGCGGATGACGCAGCGCCCAGAGCAGCGCGTCGCGCAGCGATGCGGCGTTCTGATCCGGCAGCAGCAGGCCGCTCGCGCCGTCGAGCACGACGTCGCCGCAGCGCGGCGAGACGATCGCCGGCAGCCCATGCGCCTGCGCCTCGAGCTGGGTGAGCGCGAAGCCGTCGGAATGCGTCGGCAGGACGAACACATGCGCCTTTCGATAGAAGCCCGAGGTCTCGTCGCGCGGAACCTCGCCGAGGAAACGAATATCGGCATAATCCTTTTGGGCGGCGGCGCCCAGCTCGTCGCGTCCGACGACGAGAAATCGGATCGGCTCGCCGCGCAGCATGGCGGCCGCCTCCAGCAGCGTCCGCGCGCCTTTGCGCAGCGAGAAGGCTCCCAGAAAAAGCACTGTGAGCGGATGATCCGCGTCGAAACGCTCGGGGTAATGCCGCGCCGCGCTCGGGCGTTCCGGGCGATACATCAGCGGCGCGATGGCGAGCTTTTCGCGCGGGACGCCCACGGCGATGAGACAGTCCCGCGCCCAGGTGGAATTGACGAGGATCATATCCGCCGTCTCGCATTCCTCGCGCCAGCGGCGCCAATAGGCATCGGGCGGCGCATCCGCTCGCGCGCCATCGCTCTCCGCCAGCGCGGAGATCAGCGCCGCCTCCTGCGGGCCGCCGTCAATCTGGTTCAGTATGGCGGCGAAGCCGCGGCTGCGCGCCGCGCGCAAGCTCTGCGCGGCGGCGTAGCTGTAGCAGATCGCGACGCCGCCGGCCGGCGCGCGCATTCTGTGCAGCCGCGCCGCGGCGAAACGATCGAAGCGCAGATTATCGGCATGGAGGCCGGACCAGTTCGCGCCCGGCGCCAGCCGCGCGACGCTCCGCGAGGCGATGGAGGGGAGCGTGTCGGCGAGGACGCGCGCGCTTTCGAGCCGCGCCGAATAGCGCGCGGCAAGACGGGGGCTCGCGGCGCGCAGCGCGCGGCTCCATGGACGATCGGGCGGCAGCCATATATCGGTGAGGAACGCGCGCAGCAGGCCGCGCTCGTGCAGAGCGGCGGGCAGGGCGTAATGCTCGCGCGCGCCGATCTGACAGACGATCCAATCCATGGGGTCATGCGCGTCAGAAATCGCTCCAGCCTCCTTTGCGCAAGGCGAGCTTGGCGGCGACCGCAGCCTTCGACACGAGGCGCCTGTGCGCGCGCATGCGCCAAAGATGATGCGGGATCATCGCCAGCCCGGCGAGGACGCCGCGCCTGCGTCTCATCCGCAGGCAGAAGAAGACACGATTGGCGATCTGCAGCGCGGCCAGCGGATAGAAGCGCGGCGGATAGCGCAGAAAGGCGAGCAGCGCGATATTGGCGATGCTCGCCGCATTGACGCCCGGCTCGGCGTGATGCGCGAAATCGGAATTGTGGAACACGCGCAGATAGGGCGTGAAGACGAGCCGGCGCCCGCGCTCGATGAGGCGCAGCGCCATATCCTCCTCCTCGACGCCATAGGCGAGCGGCAATGGCAGATAGCCGTCCGCCTCGAGAAGATGGTTGCGCCGAAACACAACGCCGCCGCCATTGAAGCCGCAAGTCTCGCGCAGCGCGCGCCGATCCGGCGCCGGCGTCTCGCCGGGATGGACGATCTGCGACGTCGCCAGCGAAATGTCGGGGAAGCGCGCGAAAATCTCGCCGGCGCGGGCGAAGAAATCCGCGTCCAGCGGATAGGAATCATCGTCGAAAGCGGCGATGAGCGCGTGGCGCGCGGCCGCTGTCATAAGGTTGCGTCCGCCGCCCGGCCCGACGCGCGTCTCGCTGACGATGACGCGCACCGTTGGAAAAGCCGTGCGCACCGCATCGGCGCAGTCATGCCTAGCGGCGTCGACGTGAACGATGATCTCGGCCGGCGGCGGCCGGCAGGCCTCGAGCCGCCGCAGCGTGTCCAATGTCTGCGCGATGCGCGCGAAGGCGGCCACGGTCGCGGTGATGTGCGGCGGCTCGCTCATCGCTCCGCCCATCCGGCGACGATGCGGGCGAGGCCCTTCGCGCGTCCGCGCAATATCTCACGCGAGAGCGGCCCGGCGGCCCCGAGCAGGCGCAGCGTCGAGCCGAGAGATTCGAGAATTGCGTAAGCGGCGATGAGCGAGAGCGCATGCGCGCGCGAGCGCCCGAGCGTGCGGCGCAGGACCACATAGCGATTGAATATGTCGTCCTCGGCGGCGATCCGCGCCGAGACGCGCCCGCCCGGCGCGTGAAAATGCGCGATGCGCGCGCGCGGCGCGAAATAGAGCGCGCCGAAGCGGCGAAGCTTCAAGGAGAGATCGACATCCTCGCTCATCGTGCAGCGATGCAGGAAGAAATCCGAGAAGCCGCCGGCGGCCACATAGGCCGAGCGCCGGATCATCGCCGCGGCGCCGCCGATCCATTCGATCTCGGCGA
Organism: Methylosinus sp. C49; assembly: GCF_009936375.1. Lineage (GTDB taxonomy): Bacteria > Pseudomonadota > Alphaproteobacteria > Rhizobiales > Beijerinckiaceae > Methylosinus. Next base: position 2,473,614 of record NZ_AP022332.1, read on the forward strand.
TATCCGCCGGCGCCGGCGAGAAGCCGTAGCGCAGCAGCGGGCCGATGACGCGCCCCTGCCACTCGCCCTCGCCAAAGCCGAGCAGGCGGCGCAGCACGAAACGCCAGACGCGGGTCGGCGGCGGCCAGCCGTCATTGCTCATATTCGCCATCACGCCGACGCTGTCGGCCCGCGACGCGAGCGCGTGGGCGAGCTCGGCGACGCAATCTTTCTCGAGCGCGACATCGTCGTCGAGCAGCAGCAGCAGCGCTCCGCGCGACGCCTCGATCGCGGCGCGGCGCTGTCGCACGGCATTGGGCGGCGAGACGGCGAGGAAGCGGATGGCGAGGCCGCGCGCGCGCCAGAGCGGGTCTTCGGCGACCGCGCGCGTCTCCGCGTCTCCGCCGCCATCGGCGATGATAATCTCGTAGACGCCGAGCGTCTGGGTCGCGATGGTTTCGAGAAGCCGTCGCAGCGATTGCGGGCGGCCATAGGTCGGCACGATCGCGCTGATCGTCGGCGCGGCGTCGCTGGCCTCTAGCATCGCGCTTCTCCGAGCCCGAGCGCCGCCGCGAATTTCGCCTGCGCGCTTCGATAGGAGAAATCGCGGTCGCCCGCATCGCCGGCCGTCTCGCCGAGGCGTCGGCGTAGCAGCGGATCGCGCGCCAATGCCGCGAGCGCGGCGGCGAGCGCCGCGACATCCGGCGTCTCGACATGCAGCAGCGCGTCGCCATTGGCGCGCGACCATTCCGCCGCCGTGCTATCGGGCGGGCCATAGAGAAGAATCGGCAGGCGCGTGAGCGTGTAATCGACGAGCTTGCTCGGAAAGGAGAGGCGCATGGCGCGCTGTTCATTCACGAAAAAGGAGAAGGGAAGAAAGAGAGCGTCGGCGCGCGCCGCCAACTCGGCGAGGAAATCTTGTCCCGCGATCATGCCGCCGATGATCGTCGAGGCGTCGCAAAGACCGATGGATCGCGCCGCCGTCGCGCTGAGCGGTCCGAAGATCAGCAGGCGCCCGCCTATGGCGGCCATGGCCGCCGCCGCGTCGCGCAGCGCCGCGGCGAGGCCCGGCCAATGGACGCTGCCGGCGAATGCGAGCGTGAAGGGACGCTCCGGCCGCGCCTGCGGCGCAGGCGGCGTCGCCTCACGCGCGCGGAACGGCGGCAGCACATGGCCCGGCGCGCCGTAGCGGGTGGCGTAGTCCTCCGCCATTCGCGCCGAGATGCAGAGCCGCGACGCCGCGCCGCGATAGACCGCGCCGAAATAGCGATCGCGCGCGCGTTCATGCGCCGCGTTGCGCAGAGCGGTGCGCGGCCAATCATCATGCATGATGAGATGCAGCGGCAGGCCGCGCCGCGCCGCAAAGGCCGCCGCCGCGCGCCAGGAATGATGCTGTCCCACAGTGACGATGGCGTCCACGCGCCAATCGCCGACGCGCCGCTGCACGCGCGACGCGTCATAGGGGGCGAAGCGCTCGACCGCCGCCTCGAAATAGGGCGCGAAGCGTGTGACTTGCAGGCGCGGCGGCTCGCGCGTCAATCCCGCATAGCGCACGCCCGGCAGGCGGCGAGCCGGGTCGGAGGAACCGAGATAGCCCTCGATGATGCGCAGATTTTCAGCAGGCCACGACTCCAAGAGCCGATACAGAAACAGCGAGCCGTGACAGGAGCGCTCGACCGGCGCGCAGCCGCAATAGAGGAGATTCATGCGCGCCTCTCGCCGAGCCGCGCGAGCTTGGGAGGCGTTGTCGAGGGCAGGGCGACGAAGCCGAATCCGAAGGATTGCCTGAAGTCCCAGCTGCCGCCGCTGACATTGGAGAATGGCGTCTCGAAGGCGATCGCCTCATAGACTTGGTGGTCCCAATTCACCATCGTCACCGCCGTGGCGACATCGATGCAATAGTGTCCCGAGGCGAGATGGATCGGCGCGGCCTCTATCGTCAGCTCATAGCAACCGGGCTCGGCGGGCAGCGACATGGCGTCGAAATGGCTCAATGACCAGAGCGCGATGCGCGCGCGCTGCGCATTGGCGAGAAACACATCGACGGACAGGCCCGGCGTTCCGTCCGTGTCGAGAATAATGCGCAGCCGCAGCGGCGTTCCCGGCAGATAGACGCGCGTCGGGCCGTCGTCGCCGATCATCTCGACCGAACGTATGCGCGTATGCGCGCCGGCGCCCCAATCATGCTCGGCCTCGTCGGCGCCGCCGTCCTGCTGCAGGCTTCCATAGGCGGCGATGGCCTCGTCCACGCCACCCTGCAGCGCCAGCCGCCCGCGATCGAGGACGAGCCCGCTCGTCGCGAGACTCTTTACCGCCGCGAGATTATGGCTGACCAGCAGAACCGTGCGGCCGTCACGGCGCGAGACCTCGTCGATCTTGCCGAGGCATTTTTGCTGAAAGCGCGCGTCGCCGACGGCGAGCACCTCGTCGACGACGAGAATGTCCGGCTCGAGATGAGCCGCCACGGCGAAGGCGAGGCGCACATACATTCCGCTCGAATAATGCTTCACCGGCGTGTCGATGAAGCGTTCGATCTCGGCGAAGTCGACGATGGCGTCGAAGCGCTTTGCGATATCGGCGCGGCGCATTCCGAGAATGGCGCCGTTGAGAAAGATATTCTCGCGACCGGTGAGCTCGCCGTGAAACCCCGTGCCCACCTCCAGCAGGCTGGCGACGCGGCCCTGGAGCGTCATGCGGCCTCGCGTCGGATCGGTGATGCGCGAGAGAATTTTCAGCAGAGTGGATTTGCCGGCGCCGTTGCGGCCGATGACGCCGACGATCTCGCCTTCGGCGATCTCGAAGGAGACGTCGCGCAGCGCCCAGAAGCGCGTGTCCGCCTCCGCCGCGCGCGGACCGCGGCGCAGCCGCGCGAAAGGCGCGGCTGCCGCCTCCATCAGCGTCTCGCGCAGCGTGCGATAGGCGCCTGTCTGTTGGCCGATGCGATAGAGCTTGGACACGCCCTCGGCGCGGATCGCGATTCCGCCGCGCATCACACGATATCCGCGAAGCCGCGCTCTACGCGCGCGAAATAGGCGACGCCGAGGCAGAAGATCACCAGCGCGGAAAGGCCGGAGACGACGACGCCGAAGGCGTCCGGCGGCGAGCCGATGAGCGCGTGGCGGAAGCCGTCGATCATGCCGGCCATGGGATTGAGGAAATAGAGCCAGCGCCATTCCGCCGGAACGAGGGAGACAGGATAGGCGACCGGCGAGGCGAACATCCAGAATTGGATGAGAAAGGGCACGACATGGCGAAAATCCCGATAGGCCACGGTGAGCGCCGATAGCAGCACGCCGACGCCGAGCGAGGCGATGACGACGCCGAGCAGGAAGAAGGGCGCCACGAGCTGGCTCCAACGCAAGCCGACGCCGTGCCAGGCCATGACCGCGAAGAGCAGCAGAGTGGAGATCGCAAGATCGACGAGCGGCGCGCCCGCGGTCGACAGCGGGATCAGCAGGCGCGGGAGATAGACTTTGGTGAGGATATTGGACGCGGCGACGAGCGAGGCGCCTGCGGTCGGCGCGACGTTGGCGAAGAAGGTCCAGGGCAATAGGCCGGCGAGCGCGAAGACGGGGTAGGGCGCGCCATCGGATGGAAGGCCGGCAATGCGCCCGAAGACGATGGAGAGCACGATCATCATCGCCAGTGGCTGCAGCAGCGCCCAGGCGGCGCCGAGCGCGGTCTGCTTGTAGCGCAATGTGAGATCGCGCGCGGCCATGACATAGAGCAGCTCGCGATAGGCGAAGGCCTCGCGGAAATCATAGAGCCGCCAGCCGGGGCGCGCTTCTATGATCGTGATCGGCTTGCGCGCGCGCAGCGCGTCGTCGCTCATCGTGGTCGAGACGCGCTCATCCATTGGGCTTATTTCTCCCTCGGCGCGGTCGTGAGGCCCATTTCCGCGGCGATCGTTTCGCCCGCGGCGCCGGCGCGCAGCAGCGCGTCTCGTATCTCATGCTTGGTCTCGTCCGGCGAGAGATAGGCGATGGAGACGAGCGCCTCGCGATCGGCGCCGGCCGCGCCCTTCCATCCGCCGAGCAGATCATCCACTATGCTTCGGCGCGAGGCGGCGGAGAGCTGCGGCCACAGCGGAATGGCGAAAGCGGCGCGCCGCGCCATCAGCCAGCCCTCATTGCGGCCGACGAGGGCGGACATGAGAAGCGCGCGCTCGATCTTCGCCATCGGCTCTTCCGTCTCGAACCCGGCTTGCGCGAAAGCGAGCCAAGCGCCGCCGGAGAGCGGGGCGCGCGTCAGCAGATTGCGCGCGCGCTCGCGCCGCTCCTCGTCGCTCGCGCCGGAGTCGAGGTCGAGCAGCCGCGCTCGCGCCAATGTTCCGACCATCGGATCGTCGAGGAAAGGCGCGAGAGCTTTTTGCGCCGTCCTCGCCTCGGCGGACAGATCGGCGAGGCCGAATGAGAGGACACGTGCGGCTCCCGCCATGGCGGCCAGGCAGAGAGCGACAATGACGACGGAGGTCGCGATGCGGCTCATTCGGCGTAGTATTTCTTGTAGTAGCGGCCGCCGTAATAATAGGAATAGGCGTGCTTGCCGTATTTCTGCGCCTTGGAGTCGATCACCTGATTGAACACCACTCCGGCGACCTTCTTGTGACCGGACAGACGCTCGATCGAATGCGCCACCATCTCGCGCGCCGTCGACGACCAGCGCACGATGAAGATCACCTTGTCGACGAGATTGGAGATGATGAGCGGATCGACGACCGGCCCCATGGGCGGCGTGTCTATGACGATGAGATCGAATTGCTCGCGCAGGCTCGTGACCAGCGTCCGCAGCCGCTCGGACAAGAGCAGATCGGGCGGGTTCTGCGTTTTGCCGCCGGCCGGGAGGAACCAGAGCTTCAACGTCTCATTGTAGACGAGCGCCGAATGCAGCTCGGCGGCGCCGACCAGGCAATCGACGAGGCCGAGCTTTTTATCGGCGCCGAAATAGCGCGACGCCGAGGGTCGGCGCAGATCGCCGTCGATGACGAGCACCTTTTGTCCCGATTGCGCGGCCGAGCCGGCGAGCGCTATGGCGAGGGTGGATTTGCCCTCGCCGGGAATGGTCGAGGTGAATTGCAGGACCTTGGGCGGATTGTCCACATCGCTCATCTGTATGGCGCTGCGCAATGAGCGCAGCGCCTCGCTGAGACGCGAGAGCGGCTTGGCGAGCGGATATTCGGGAATGGAGACGACGGCGCCGTTCACCGACAGCTCGCGCTGATCCATGCGCGAGATGGAGGCGAGCAGCGGCAGAGCGAGAAAATCCTCGATCTCGCGCGGCGTCGCGAAGCCGGCGTTGAGCATCTCCAGCGCATAGGCGCCGAGCGTGCCCGCCATAAGGCCGAGGACGAGAGCGACGAGCAGGGATTGAAGCGGCTTGGGCGAGGTCGGCGTGACCGGCGCCAGAGCCGGCGTGATGATGCGGGCGTCGCGCGCCTCGAAGGTCGATTGCTCCTGCGTCACGCGCTCGCGCTGCAGAAAATCCTCGAACAGGCTCTTGTTGACGGCGGCGGTGCGCTCCAGCTCGCGTAGCGTTATGGCCTTCGTATTGTCGAGATCATTGGCGCCGGTCACTTCCCGCAGCGTCTTCTCGATCGCCTCCTGCCGCGCTTTGGCCAGCTCGTGCTCATTGCGAATATTGGCGGCGAGGCGCTGCGACTCGGCGGCGATGGCGCGATGAACGTCGGCGATCTGCGCGCGCAGATTGACGACGGAGGGATGGCTCGGATTGTAGCGCGCGAGCAGCTCCGCCTCCTGGCGCGAGAGGTCGCTCGCCTGTCGGCGCAGCTCCGCGCTGGCGCCGCTGGAGACGTCCGGCAGCTGCGCTATGCCGCCGCCGCGCGCCTCGAGCTTTTGCAGCATGTCGAGCCGCGCCTTCTTTTCTGCCGTCTCCGCTCGCGCCTGCACGAGACGGCCGTTGAGCTGGGCGAGCTGATCCTGATTGAGCGTCGCGCCGGGCGTGGAGCCGCTGAGATTATTCTCGGCGCGAAAGCGAGCCACCGCCTCCTCGGATTCGCGCAGCTGCTGGCGCAGCTCGACGAGGCGATCGGACAGCCAGGCGGAGGCGCGCCGCGCCGCCTCGAAACGCGCGTCGAGCTTGTCGACCACATAGGCGTCGGCGATCGCATTGGCGAGATTTGCGGCCTTTTCCTTGTCCGCGGAGGTGAAGGAGACGTTGATCACATAGGCCTGGCCGGCGCGCGCCACGGCCACCGCCTGCTTGACGTTCTCGACGGTGGCGACCGTCTCGGGCGAGCCGCCGAGCGCGGAGGCGACCGTTCTCGCGGGCGCCTGCTGTGGCGCATTGCGGGAGAGCAGCTCGCGCAGACGGTCGAGGAGACCACCGCCGACGCGGGTGCGCGCGCCGAATTCCGCATCCTCGACGAGCCGCTCCTTCTCCACGACGCGGCGGAGCAGCGCGCTGGATTTGATGATGGCGATCTGGCTCTCGATCGTCGGCAGATCGAGAGCGGCGTCGGTCATGATCGCGTCCTGCCCGCCGGCCTTCTCCTTATGCGGATCGAGCAGCAGCTGCGCCGAGGCGGTGTAGAGCGGCGTCGTGCGCGCCGTCTCGACGGCGGCGACGAGCAGGAACAGCGCCGTCACGCCGGCGATCAGCTTCCACTGACGCCAGACGAAATTGACATAGCCATGGATGTCGAAGCCCGTTTCCGCTTCGGCCGGCGCGGGCGCCTCCCTTTGTGTCTCGAGACGTTTCAGCATCGAATGCGTGTTCCAGCGGGCTAGTCGGAGAGGGAGATGCGCGAGCTCTCGGCCTGCGCGACGCCGGCGCCGAGAATGGCCATGTAGGTGAGCGCCACGGCCTCTATCTGAACGCCGAAATCGACGAGAGAATGGACGCCGACGAGCAGCGAGCAGGCGGCGGCCGCCGCCGCCGGAGCCGAGGACCGTCGCCGCGTCGCCGCGCCGATGACGCATTTCGCCGCGAGCCAGAAGAGCGCGCCGACGAGCGCCGCGCCGAAGACGAGACCGAGCCCCAAGAATGCCTCCAAATAGGCGTTATGCGCCTTGTCCCATATATCGGCCGTCGGAATCGAGCGGTCGCGATAGAGCGGAAACAGCGCGGCGAAGGCGCCGTATCCATAGCCCAGCAGCGGCGTGTCGAGAATGGCGCGAAGCGTGATGGTGAAGACGGCGAGGCGCCCGCCATCGTCGAGGCCGGAGTCGAGCGCACGGCGAATGATGAGATCGCCGAAGTAAAAGATCGTCGCGGCGAGCCCTGCGACGACGAGAGCGACGGCTCCGGCGCTTCCCTCGCTTTGCCGGCCGCGCCGATAGGCGAGGGCGAGCAGCGCGCCGGCGCCGAGAATCGTCGCGAGAATGCCGCCGCGCGACACTGTGCCGAGCAGAGCGACGAAGATCACGAAAGTAGCCGCGAGCAGGAGCCAGCCGCCGAGGCCCGCCGCTTCCAGCCGCCGCGCCAGCCGAGCGGCGAGCGCGCCCGCTTCGCGCGGAGCGTCGCGGTCGGCGAGTGGAATGAGGAGCGCGAGCGTCGTCACCAGCCCTATGCCCGCATAAGTAGCGAAATTGTTGCGGTTGACGAAGGTGGAGCGCACGAAGAGGCCTTGCGCGGGGGCGTCGAAAAACGGAATCGTCGCCGAGAAGAAGGCCGACAGAAAGAGGCCATAGGCGGAATAGGCCGCCACGATGACCGCGATCGCCCGCAGCAGAAAATGCGCGCGATGCGAGCGGCGCGACAATTGGAGCGCCAGCCAGAAGACGCTGGCCGCCGTCACGAGGCGGAGCAGAAAGACGAGCGTCTGGCCGCGATCGACCGAGATCGCGCCGTCGAGCGGACGCTCCAGCGCCTCGCTCGCCATGCTCCAGATCGGATGCGCGAGCGCTCCAGAGGCGAGCGGGAGGGCCTGCACGCAAATCCACGATAGCGCCGCGCCGAAGAGCGCCGCCGGACCGGCGATGGCCGCGATCGATACGGCGTGGCGGCGGCCGGCGAGCAGGACGCCGAGCTCGAAGAGAAGGACCAGCGCCGGAAAATACAGCCCGTTCACACCCCAGGCCGGCAAGCGATTGCCGCCGAGCCAAAAGGGCGCGACGGCCAATCCGGCCACGAGGCCGAGGAGGAGAAGCGCCTCGAAGCCGCCCTCCGCCCACAAATCGGCGAAAAATCCGCGCGCCGGCTCGCGGGAGCTTTCGGTCGGGAGCGAGGACTCTCGCGAAAAAGGCGCGAGCTTCTGCAAGAGGCGCTTGTCCATGCTGCCGCCATCGGGGTGAATGCGGCGCTTTTCACCCCAAAGGCGCGGTTGCGGAGGGGAGATCATATCGCCACGAATGAGGGCGGGTCGAGGCCGGGGCGATTCATGCGCGGCCGGCTCTTTGGCGCGTCGCGTTCAATAGCGATAGGTCACGCCGGCCGACACGACATTCTGCGTAAATCCCCAGCTCGCCGCGGAATAGCCGATGGCGCCGAAGACGCCGCTGACATTGGAGCTGGTCTTCTGAAGCTGATAATCCAGCGAGATCGCTATGTTGCGCCAGAATGTGTAGCTGAGGCCGCCGCCGGCCGCCCAAATGGTGTCGGCGCGCGGCGAATTGGTCCAGCGCGTCTCGCCATAGCCGCCGCGCGCATAGGCGGTCCAGAAGGGAGAGATGGCGTAGTCGATCTGCAGCTTGGATTGCGTGTTGAGCGTCGCCGGGGACCATTGGCCGAGACGACCCGCAAGGGCTGTCGGCGCGGCGGCGGCGGCGAGCATTTGGTCGACCGTCGCGGTCAATGTCAGATAGGGCGTCGGATAATAATGCAGCCGCGCGCCGAAGGCGGGTTTGGCGACCTCGCCGCCGGAAAAATTCTGCACGCTCGACTGGCTCTGATAGCCGCCATAGACCTCGCCGCGGAACAGGCTGATGAGCTCCGAGCCGAGACCACCGACGATGCGATAGCCATTGGTGTCGGAGATCGAGTTCTCATAGCGGCGCAGATCGAGCGTCGGCTCGACGAAGCCGTAAAACATCGGCGAGAGCCACATTCCGCCGCGCAGCGTAGCCCTGTAGCTCAATCCGTTCTGCGCGTCGCCGCTCGCGGCGAGCGAGGCGATCGGCCGGCTGTCGTAGGAGACATATTGGACGCCGGTCGTCGCGCGCACGAACCAATCGGAAATTTTCTTCTCGACGGCGACAGAGCCGGAGAACTGATTGGAGAATTGCTGCGAGGCCGACACTGTATAGCCGGTCGGAACGGTGACATTGGGCGCCGTGGCTCCGAAATTGGAGCCGAAGAGACCGCTCTGACGCGTGTAATCCGCGGAAACATACACGTTGAGGTCGCTGAAAGGCGACCAAATGTGATTGATTCCGGCGCGGCCGGCCACATTGGTGGGGTCGACATCGGTCGTCGGCGTCGGCGACAGCCGAAATTGCGAGCCGAGCCCCGGATAGAACTGCGCGTCGGCGCTCACATAGGCGGTGGATTTGTGCAGGCCATTGTCGAGGCCCGCCTGGACCGACGGCCGCACGCGCACGCCGACGGCCGAGCGCCGATCGGTGGCGGTGGAGTAGATATTGTCGTTGAAGACGGAGCCGATGAAGAGGGACGGATAGACGATCCAGCCGTCGATCGCGAGGCCTTCCTCGGGACTGGGACCCATGGCCGTGACGCCGGCCGGAATTTCCTCGCCGCGGGCGACGGAACCGGCGGAAATTATGAGCGCGATCCCCGCCGCGACGCCATTCGGCAGCAAATTGCTCTTCATAACGCCCTCTCGAAGGCGTTCAGCTTGTAAGTGAAACGCGCCCGCAGTCAAGCCTGCGCCCCTTGGTCTCTCGGGGCGCGGCGCCGTCAAAAATAGCGCTCCGGCACGCGCACGAGATCGCCGGGCAGCACGGGAATGGTCGGCGCCAGCGGATATTCCTTGAAGCCCTGCTCGCCCACATGCTGGATGAGAACGGTCGACCGACTGGCTCGATAGGTGGAGCCGCCGGCGAGCGCTATCGCGCTCATCACATTGAGTCCGCTCTTGAACGAATATTCGCCGGGCTTGCCGACCTCGCCCATAATGTAGAAGGGGCGAAAGCTCGCGACATCGACTGTCACCTTGGGATTGCGCAGATATTCGCCGCGGAATTTTTTGGCCAATTCCTGTTCGAGCTGCGGCTTGCTGAAGCCGGCCGCCTTCACCGTGCCGGCCAGCGGCAGCGAAATAAAGCCGGCGGGATCGATCTCATATTCGCCGGAGAGGCGGTCCTCGCCGAAGACGGTCACGCGGATTTTCTCGCCGGGCTGCAGATTTGGCGCGGTGGTGGCCGCATTGCGAATCAGCGCCTCGCGCTCTTCCGCCGAGACAGGACCGAGGTTGGAGCCGCCGTCGCATCCCATGAGCAGGAGAGAGAGCGAGAGGCAGAGGCCGGCGGAACGGAAAAACGACATCGATCTCGTATGTCCTCGTCCTGAGATGGCGCGAAGCCGCAGTAGATAAGTGCCCCGTGCGCGGCGCGTCAATACGAAGGCTCAGAGCGCTCGCTCTTCGGGGGCGAGCGCGGAGCGTGCGGCCCGACGCGGGCGTATCAGCGGAGCTCTGGTAACTCTTTGTTTGTCGGCTACGGTCATGCTGCGGCAGGAAGCGAGAATCGGCATGCGCAGCGAGGACATCGACAAAGGAGCGGCGAAGCCGCGCGCCCGCGGCGCGGGGCTGCTCGCCTGTCGGCGGGGCGCCGCGATCGTCGAATTCGCCTTCATCGCGGCTCCGCTGTTTGCGATTCTGATCGCGATCTGCCAGGTCGGCGTGGTGTTTCTCGCGCAGCAGGAGCTGGAATCCGCCGTCGAGAAATCGGCGCGCAAGCTTCTTACCGGCGAGGTGCAGAAGGGCAAGCTCGACCAGACGCAATTCAAGAACACGGTCTGCGGCGGACTGACGGCGCTCTTCAACTGCACGCAGCTGATCGTCGATCTGCAGACGGCGAGCGCCTTCTCCTCCGTTGACACATCGGCGCCCGTCCTCACCTATGATTCCAGTGGCAATGTCACCAATAGCTGGAAATTCCAGACCGGCGGCGTCGGCAGCGTTCTCGTGCTGCGCGTGATCTATCAATTCCCCGTCGTCGGTGGACCGCTCGGATTCAATCTCGCCAATCTGCCGAATGGCAGGCGTTTATTGATGTCGACCGCCGTATTCCAGGTCGAGCCCTACTCGTAAACATCGGAGCAGGCCCATTGCGAATGCACTGTCTCAGTCGCTTGACGTCGAACGCCGGCCGTCGCGCCGGCGCGCTTCGGCGCGACGAGCGTGGCATGATCGCGGTCGAATTCGCGCTGATGATCCCGATCGCCGTGCTGATCCTCGTCAGCGAGTTCACGCTCGGCGAGGCGATCAGCATCAGTCGCAAGGTGGCGATCACCGGCCGCACGCTGACCGATCTCGTCGCGCGGCGCGCGAGCGTGTCGACAGCCGATCTCACGACGATATTGAACGCCTCGACGCAGATCATCGCGCCTTTCTCGACCGCCAATCTGACGATCATACTCGCCGAGCTCACGACCGATGAGAAAGGCGAGACAACAAAGATCGTGTGGAACGAGCCCTTCAACACGACGAAACTCGTCGATGGCTCGACCTTCGTGCTTCCGGCCGGCATGGCGCAGGCGAGCACGTCGCTGATCTACGCCTATGTGCGCTATAATTACACGCCGCCTTTCGGCGCCAAGATAATCCCGGCCGTGCCGATCCGCTACACATTCTACATCAACCCCCGCATCACCTCATCCGTTCCCCGGGTGGATTGAACGAAATGGCCGCGCGACACATGATGATGTTTCGGACTCTCGGCAAATTCTTCGCTCATCGAGGAGGCAATGTCGCGATCATATTCGCGCTGACGGCGATTCCTCTGATGATCGCCGCCGGCGGCGCCATTGATTATGCGAACGCCGGGCGCATCAAGACGCAGCTCTACGCCGCGGCCGACGCCGCCGCGCTCGCGGCGACGACACCGCCGATGATGCTGAAGTCTTGGACCGTCGCCAAGGCGGCGGCGAGGACGATGTTCGCCGCTCAGATGGCGCAGATCACGCGAGTGACTTATGACGCCGCCAGTCTCACGGTCGACGGCGACGACGATCCTGCGCCCGGCTCCATGACACGCAAGGTGTCGGTCACCTATACGACAAAGGTGCAGAATTCTTTCGGCGGCTTCTACGGCTTGCCGACATCGAACATAAAGGTGACAGCCTCGGCGACCGCGACGACGGCCCGCAATATCGATTTTTATCTGCTGCTCGACAATTCGCCGTCTATGGAGCTGCCCGCCACGCAGGCGGGCGTCAATGCGATGAACGCCTTCGGATGCGCCTTCGCCTGCCATGAGAAGAATGTCAGCGACAATGAATATACGACGCATTATCCCGGCTGGGGGACGATCGACAGCTATTCCTACGCCGAGAACAACGGAATAAAGCTGCGCATCGACAATGTTCGGGACGCGGCTAAGAGCCTCGCCACGACCGCGCAATCGACGATGGCCTCCAATGGCGCGACCTATCGCCTTGCGGCCTATAGCTTCAATTACGGCGTGACGATGATGCAGAATCTCGTCCCGACGACGAGCGGAAATGTGAGCCACATCCAGTCCAATATCGGGGCGATGACGCCGCCGCTGATGGATTCGAACAATGTGCTCGCGGCCAATACGTCCTACACCTATCCGACCAGCAGCTCGACCTACGATACGGTCACGACCGGCGGCGCGTTGAACACCAATGACGCGATGACCGATCTCAATCAGGCGCTCACCAGATTGAACGCGACCATGCCGGCGCCCGGCAGCGGCGCCCGCGTCGCCGGCGACAAGCCGCAGGAAGTGCTGATGCTCGTTTCCGATGGCGTCATCGATGCGAGCTATTATTCCAGCGGAACCTGCACGACTTCGCTGAATTGGGGATATTCGAACGCCTATGGCTCGTTTTATCGTTGCTTGCAGCCGGTCGACACCTCCTTCTGCACGACGATCAAGAACCGCGGAATTCGGATCGCGGTTCTCTACACGACCTATTATCCCGTGCCGAGCAATGGCTTCTACCAGGGGACCGTCGCCACCTTCGCATCGCAGATCGCCGACAATATGAAGAGCTGCGCCTCTTCCCCCGATCTCTTCTTCGAGGTGAACACGGGCGGCGACATCAGCTCGGCGCTGTCGACCCTGTTCTTGAACGCCGTTTCTTCCGCCTCGCGTCTCACGCAGTAGGCCTGCGCGGTCTTACGCACAGGCTCGTTCGCGGTCGAAAGCGCTCTAGATTCTTTCGTTGGAAGCGAATTCTGATCGATCGAACGATTCCGTTCGATCGGAAAGCGCTCTAGACGGAGACCTTGCGGCACTCCTCCGCGCAGGCCTTGCAAGCGTCGCCGCAGGCCTTGCATTCCGCATATTGCGGGAAGCGGTCGCATTCCTTCTTGCAGGCCATGCATATGTCGCCCACGGCCTTCGCCAGCGTCGGCGTGAAGGTCGAGTTCACCGCCGCCAGCGATTCGAGCGCGGCGCAGGCGGCGACGAGATCATAGGCGGCCTTGGTGCAACCGGCCATGCTGGTGTCGTTCATCGACAGCATGCCGAAGCAATGGCGCAGGCATTCGTTGCCGGTGGAGACGCATTCGGCGCTGGTCTTCATCAGCGCCTGAAATTTCGGTCCATGCATCATGTGCCCGGCATGCGGATTGGTGGTCTGATCCTCGGCCAGCGCGTGCGCGGCGGAGAGGGCGGCGGCCGCGCCGACGGCGGCGGCGACGAATTCACGACGTTCCATGGGGAGCCTTCCTTTCGTCTCGGTCCCGAGTCCGGTGGGCGAGATAGGCGAGAAAGTTTTGCTCTAACTGGCGTAGACCGCAGAAGCTTCAATCCTTTTCCCGCGGGCGGGCGCGACGTTTCATTGCGCGCGCGCGCATCGCACGCCATTTCTCGCGACAGAGGGCGGGAAGAATGAGAGGGGAGGAGGAGATGGAGCCGAATATCATGCTAACGCTGGGGCGCAGCGACGCCGAAGCGCTGGTCGACAGCCTGCGCCGACGCTTCGAGCGACTCTGCGACATTCGCAAGGAGATTTGCGAGCCCGCCGAGTTCGATGAGCTGGAGCGCGAGGAACGCGCCTATTTCGACGCCGAAAATGCGCTGGTCGAGCGCATCATCGGCGAGCTGACGCGTGCGCTCGCAGCGGAGCCTCGTCATTAGAGCGCCGCCGATCGAACGGCGTTATTTGTCGATATTCGATCGATCGAGCTCGCTCGTGCGGCGCCGGCTCAGGCGTCGTGTGGCGAGGGCGCCGTCGCGTCCCAGGCCAGCGGCTGTGGCGCTCGTCGGCGCGTCTCCGGCCATCGCGCCAGCAGCATGCTCAGCACGACCAGCAGATCGGCGGCGGCGCGCGACTGGCCGAGATCGACGAAGCCACGAATATCCGCAATCAGAATATCGCGGACGGCGGCGGCGCCGCGATGGCGGTTGAGGAGATAGCTGGCGAGCGTACGTTCATGCGCCTTGGAGGGGATGGCGCGCGCGAGCGGCATGGGATCGAGGCCGCTCGGCGCCAGCATTTCGGCGATCTGCTTCATCGGTCGGCTCCACGACTCGTTTCTGCCGCAGAGCGCTAAACCGACGACGATGACCTTTTGTGACAGTTCCGATCGTGGAATCTACCTATTCGGCGCAGCCTCGGCGTGGGCCTTTTCGCTCAGCAGACGCTCGGCGCTCTCGGCGACGCGCAGCCATACGCTATGGCCATCGCTGTCGCCGGCCGTTTGCAGATCGGCGGCGCGCTCGCGCGCATTGCCGGGCGCGTCCCGCTGTAGCCGGCGGGTGAGCGCGCGCGCGTGAATCTCGACGGCCTGTTCCAGAGAAATCTCCATGACGTCAACTCCTCTCGCAGGCGGGCCGAGCCCCGCTTCCCGCCGTAGCGTTCTAATTGTGTCGCATAAGGGGCGACCCCAGGGCGCTGCGGCGGATCGTCGCGGGATCAGGCGTTCGCGACCCGCTCGCCGGAGGCGCGTCGCCGCTCGACGGCGGCGGCGAGCCGGCGCAGCGCTGCGAGCGAGGTCGTCCAGTCGATGCAGCCGTCGGTGACGCTCTGGCCATAGACGAGCGGCTTGCCGGCGACGATGTCCTGCCGTCCGGCGATGAGATGGCTCTCGATCATCAGGCCGATGATGCGGCGCTCGCCGGCCTCGACCTGCCGGGCCACGTCCTCGACGACGGCGGGCTGATTCTCGGGCTTCTTGCTGCTGTTGGCGTGCGAGGCGTCGATCATCAGATAGGGGGAGACGCGGGACTTCTCCGCTTCCTTGGCCGCGGCGTCGACACTGGCGGCGTCGTAATTGGGCGTCTTTCCGCCGCGCAGAATAATGTGGCAGTCCTCGTTGCCGCTGGTGGAGGCGATGGCCGAACGGCCGTCTTTGGTGACGGCGAGGAAATGATGCGGCTGCGAGGCGGAGAGCACGGCGTCGAGCGCGATGCGCACATTGCCGTCGGTGCCGTTCTTGAAGCCGACCGGGCAGGAGAGGCCGGAGGCGAGTTCGCGATGCACCTGGCTCTCCGTCGTGCGCGCGCCGATCGCGCCCCAGCCGACGAGATCGGCGATATATTGCGGCGTCGTCATATCGAGGAATTCGCAGCCGGCCGGTAGGCCGAGCTCATTGACGTCGAGCAGCAGCAGCCGCGCCAGCCGCAGCCCGGCTTCTATGTCGAAGCTGCCGTCGAGGCGCGGATCATTGATGAGGCCCTTCCAGCCCACTGTGGTGCGCGGCTTCTCGAAATAGACGCGCATGATGATCTCTAGCCGGTCGCCGAGCTCGCGCTTGGCCTCGGCGAGCAGGCGGGCGTATTCCATCGCGGCGTCGGGGTCATGGACCGAGCAGGGGCCGATGACGACGGCGAGGCGATCGTCGCGCCCGCGCAAAATCTCGCGCAGGGCGGCGCGCGCGCCGAGCACGGTGGCGCTCGCCTTCTCGCTGCGCGGAAGCTCGCGCATGATCTCGGCGGGCGGGCTCAATTCGGTGATCTTGACGATGCGAAGGTCGTCGGTCTCGGTCGGCACGGCGGGCTCCTTTTTTATTTTGCGTCGCGCCGGCGGAACAAAAAAACCGCCAGCGGGACTGGCGGCTCTCGGGGTTTTCAGGCTTCGCGTCTTTTGCTCACACGCGCTCGCCTCCCGTCGCCGCCGGCGCAGGATAGCTAAAATACCAGTAGTAGCGCGCGGAGCGGACGAGGGTCATGAGGCGGAGTTAAAGCGGAGCAGGGGAGGCGAGTCAAGGCGCCGGCACGCACAGACCCGAATATCCGGTCATGCGCGTGTTCAGCGGCGTGCCATTCTCCTTGCCTTCGGCCGCTATGCCGAGAGAGGCGCGGGGCTGCAGCTTGCGCGCCGCCTCGACGCATTTCTCCTCTGTGGCGTAGCCGGGAATGGCGTTGGTCGCCACTGCGCCGGCGGCCTGGGAAGTGGTGACGACAAAGGTCGCGACGATAAGCGTGTAGGACATTGAAAATCTCCTCGCGAGCAATGAAAAGCGAATGAAAACGGCGAAGACGCCCTTACGCGCCGCGACTCTATCGCGAAACGATTGCGAGACTATCGCCGGTCAGCGATAGATTTCGGCGATTTCCAGAAACTCCCTCGCGGTCAAAGAGGCGCCGCCGACGAGCGCGCCATCGACATTTTTCACGCGCAGCAGCTCGGCGGCGTTGGCTGGCTTCACCGAGCCGCCATAGAGAATGCGGGTCGTCTCCGCGTCGGCGCCGAGGAGGGCGACGAGCCGGGCGCGGATGGCGGCGTGCATTTGCGCGACGTCGAGAGGCGTCGGAGTGAGGCCGGTGCCGATCGCCCATACCGGCTCATAGGCGACGACGAGATGATCCGGCGCGACGCTGCGCGGCAGCGAGCCGTCCAGCTGCGCTTCGACGATCGCCGATGCGCGGCCGGCGTCGCGCTCGGCGCGCGTCTCGCCGACGCAGACGATGGGCGTGAGCCCGGCGCGCAGGCCCGCCTCCGCCTTGGCGCGGATGAGCGCATCGCCCTCGCCATGATCGGCGCGCCGCTCGCTATGGCCGACGATCACGTAAGATGCGCCGGCGTCGGCCAGCATTTCGGCGGAAATATCGCCCGTATGCGCGCCGCTCGGCTTTTCGTGGCAGTCCTGCCCGCCGAGCGCGATTTTCGCGCCGGAGAGAATGCGCGCCGCGCGTTCCAGCAGAGTGACGGGCGGGCAGATCGCCAGCTCGACCTTTTCCCGCAAGGCGGCGTCATAGCATGCGGAGATGGTCTCGATTTCGCCGAGCGACGCCGAAAGCCCGTTCATTTTCCAATTTCCAGCGACGAGCGGGCGCGGCGTGAAAGGCATGTCCGGGCGTTCCTCTCAAATAGAAGCGATGAAGCGAGCAATTCTGGCCATATCAGCGCTCGCCGCCATGGGCAATTCGCCGCGACGCCGCGCGGTTGCGGCCGAAAGGAAAATTGTCGCCGCGCGGGCCGGGTTGCCGGGCGTCCGGCCGACGGCTATAAGCGCCCCGATCTTAAATCCCATCCTCGAACTCGACGAGACGACGCGCCCATGGCGATCGAACGCACATTCTCCATCATCAAGCCGGACGCCACCAAGCGCAATCTGACCGGCAAGATCAACGCCCTCATCGAGGACGCTGGGCTCCGCATCGTGGCGCAGAAGCGCATCCAGCTGACGCGCGCGCAGGCCGAGACCTTCTATGGCGTCCACAAGGAGCGCCCCTTCTTCGGCGAGCTGATCGAATCGATCACCTCCGGCCCGGTCGTCGTCCAGGTGCTGGAAGGCGAGGGCGCCATCGCCAAATATCGCACCGTCATGGGCGCGACCAATCCGGCGAGCGCCGATCCGGGCACGATCCGCAAGGAATTCGCCGTCTCCATCGGCGAGAATTCCGTGCATGGCTCCGACGCGCCGGAGACGGCGGCGATCGAGATCCCGCAGTTCTTCTCCGGCAATGAGATCGTCGGCTGAGTCAGCCGACGGCATAGCTCGGAAAATAGGCGGCGAGCAGCCGGTCTCGGTAAGCCACGAGATTTGGCTGGCTCGCCACCGCGTCGCGGAGCGGCGAGACGAGTTCGGAGACTAGGGTCTGCGCCACCATGGCGAAGGCGGCGGCGTCGGCTGCGCTCGGCGCCGCGCCGAAGAGATAGGGCTTGTCGCCGAGCAGGGTGGAGAGCGCTTCTATGTCGCGCCGTCCGAGCTCGGCGAGCTGCTCATTCGTATGACGGCCGAGGCCCTGCGCTATGAGCGTGCGGGCGATCTTCTTGCGGATCAGCGCTTTGACCAGCGGTCGCACGATCGCCGGCGCGCCGGAGAAGAATAGCGCCGGCCCGCGCGCGAAATTGCCGTCGTCGATCCAGCGCGCCTGCACCAGCAGCCAATAATAATGTTCCTCCAGCATTTTCTCGATCGCCCAGCCGGCGGCGCGCTGTTCCGCGGTGAGGCCGGCGTCGAAATCTATGCCATAGGTTTTTTCGAGATAGAGGCGGATGAAGGTCGAGTCGGCGACGATCTTTCCCTGATCGTCGATGTAGGGCAGCTTGCCTTTGGGCGCGCGGCCGAAGCCGGAATGATCCTCGATATAGCGAAGTCCGGCGAATTTCAGAAGCGCCATGGTCTTGAGCACAAAGGGGCTTGCATCCGGGAGGCCGAAATAAGGACCGAATGAGTATAATTTTATCATTGTCGAAACCTCTTTGCGGAAGCCGCCTAGAGAGTATGATCGAGAAGCTGCAAAGATCATATTGGCCGCTGACAAAGTTAAGTAAGTCTCGTATCTTTGCGTTAACATTGGGGCGAGTCCGCGCGACGGCGGCAAGAGCGATATGATGATAAAACGCTGGGTCTATTGGGGGGCGAGGGCCGCAGGCTTGCTGGCGCTCACGATTCTGCTCATAGCGACGCCCTTCGACGGCGGGCTCGGCCTCGCGAAGCTTTTGGCTTTCGGCGTCTATCTCTGCCTTTTCGCGTTGCCGAGTCCGTGCAAGGGCGGCGCGTCCTATCCTTTCGGCCATGGCTTTCGCAACGGCGCCGGATGCCCGCGGCAGGATCAGCCGGACGAGGGGACGGCGAGCGCCGGCTGCGGCGATGGGCTCGCGCCGAGCACGCGATTGCCTTCCACTCTGACGGCGCCGGAGGCGACGAGCCGCAAGGCGCGCGGATAGAGCAGATGCTCCTGCTCGAGCACGCGCGCCGCGAGACTGTCGGGCGTGTCGGAATCGAGCACGGCGACCGCCGATTGGGCGACGATCGGCCCTTCGTCCATTTCTGGAACCACGAAATGCACGGTGCAGCCGTGGATCTTCACGCCATCGGCGAGCGCTCGCTCATGCGTGTGCAGGCCGCGAAAGGACGGCAGCAGCGCCGGATGAATATTGAGCATGCGCCCACGCCATTGGCCGATGAACCAGGGCGTCAGCAGCCGCATGAAGCCGGCGAGGCAGAGAAAGTCGATTCGATGCGTCTCCAGCACGATCTGCAGCGAGCGCTCGAATTCCTCGCGGCCGGCGTAGATTTTGTGATCGACCGCGGCGACGCCGATTCCGGCGGCCTTGGCCTTGGCGAGGCCCGCGGCCTCCGGGCGATTGGAGGCGACCAGCGCGATCTCGGCCGGAAAATCCGGCGCGCGCGCCGCCTCGATCAGCGCGTCCATATTGGAGCCGCGCCCTGAAATGAGGATCGCCGTGCGCAGCCGGCTCACAGCGGCAGGGTCCCGCGCGTGACGACGCGCGGCCCGTCGCCCGACGCCGCGATCTCGCCTATGGCGATCGGCGTCTCGCCCGCTTCGCGCAGCGCTGCGACGGCTTCGTCCGCGCCGTCTTTGGCGACGACAACGACCATGCCGATTCCGCAATTGAAGGTGCGCAGCATTTCGGCTTCCGCGACGCCGCCCGTCAGCGCGAGCCAGGAGAAGACCGGCGGCGGACGAAATGCGCCGAGATCGAGCGAGGCGCCCAGACCCTTCGGCAGCACGCGCGGCAGATTGTCGGGAAAGCCGCCGCCGGTGATATGGGCGAGGCCGAGAATTTTCTCGCTGCGTTTCAGCGCCGCGAGCAGCGGCTTCACATAGATGCGCGTCGGCGTGAGCAGCGCCTCGGCCAGCGTTCGCTCGGCCGCGAAGGGCGCGGGCGCGTCCCAGGCGAGGCCCGACTCGGCGACGATGCGGCGAATAAGCGAAAAGCCGTTGGAATGGGCGCCGGAGGAGGGCAGGCCGAACAAGAGGTCGCCTTCCCTCACCTCGGCGCGCGGCAGCAGGCGGGAGCGCTCGGCCGCGCCGACGGCGAAGCCGGCGAGATCATAATCGCCCTTGGAATAGAGGCCCGGCATTTCCGCCGTCTCGCCGCCCAGCAGCGCGCAGCCGGCCTCGACGCAGCCGGCGGCGATCCCCGAGACGACCGAGGCCGCCGCATCCGGCTCGAGCTTGCCGCTCGCATAATAGTCGAGAAAAAACAGAGGCTCGGCGCCCTGGACCACGAGATCATTGACGCACATTGCGACGAGATCGACGCCGATCGTATCGTGAACGCCCGATTCTATGGCGATCTTGATCTTGGTGCCGACGCCGTCATTGGCGGCAACCAGCACCGGATCGGAAAAGCCGGCCGCCTTGAGGTCGAAGAGGCCCCCGAAGCCGCCGATCTCGCCATCCGCGCCCGGCCGGCGAGTCGAGCGCACGGCGGGACGGATCATGTCCACCAATCGATTGCCCGCGTCTATATCGACGCCGGCTTTCGCATATGTGAGGCCCTTGCCTTCCGTCATTCGGATGTCCCGCGCTCGGTTTCGAGCCAGCGGCCTAGCGCCTTACGCGCGCCAGCGCAATCCGTTTCGAACAGGGGACGAAACGCTTCCGAGACTTGGCTGGCTGTCCAGGATGCGCATCATAATCTAGCGCTCCGCTTCCGTAGGAGGCCGGACGCGTTTTTGCTGCGCAGGGTCCGAGGCGCCGCACCGTTGGAAATTTTGCCGTGCTCGGGTGAGCGACAGCGAGCCATTGGGGCCGCCACGAACCTCGTCGGCGTCATGATCGTCCTGCCCATCGTCCTCCCAAAAACACACTGGGCAAATCTCATAGGCGCCCCGTTCGACGAGCGTGCGATAGCCGCAACACGGGCAACGATGCGCGGGCGCCTCTGAGAATGGCGCGACAATATTTCCCAATATCATCGCCCCAGGGTAGACGCGTGTCTAGGAGGAATGAAAGCTCAGCCGTTCACATGCTTCTCGACGGCGCTCGGATCGACCGGGTTGAGCTCGACGCTCTCGCCGCAGCCGCAGGCCGAGGTCTGGTTCGGGTTCTGGAACACGAAGCTCGAGGAGAATTGCTGCACATCGAGATCCATGCGCGTGCCGAGCAGATAGATGACCGCCTGGCCGGCGACGATGACGCGCGCGCCTTTTTCTTCGATCACCTCGTCGCCGGGCGAGGGCTCGGCCAGCTCCATCTTATAGGCCATGCCGGCGCAGCCGCTCTTCTCCACCGATATGCGCAGGCCGATATTGGCGTTCTCGGCGCCGGCGAGCAGGCCGCGCACGCGCTCCGCCGCGGAGTCGCTGAGGCTCATGACGTTCATCTGTTCGCTCCCTACATCCCTTCGTCTTCCGCGTGGATGCGCGGCCAGACGTCGCGATCAATAATTCTTCCATATGCCCGGCGTCGCCAGCTCGACGAGATTGTCGTCTGGATCGCGGAAATAGAGGCTCCGCCCGCCAAGCGGCCACTCCATCCTCGCCTCGATCGGCACATTCTTCTCCGCGAGCCGCCGCTCCCACAGGCCGAGATCCTCGGGCCGGATCGCGAGCGCGAAATGCAGACGCCCGCGACCTTCGTGCGGCGGTATCTCGCCCCCCGGCAGAACCACCGTCTCGCCCATAGTTTCCCGCGCGAAAAGTAGAAGCACGCTGCGCGGACCGCAATCATAGGCTATCAGCCGCTGATCGGCGAACATGGGCTCGAGGCCGAGCGCATCCTCATAGAAACGCGAGGCGCGCGTCAAATCCTCGACATAGAGAGCCGTCTCGAGACACCCGTCGATTTTCGGCGCGGGCGCTTCCATCGGCTCTCCTCATTCTCACCACATGTCGAGCGTCATGCGGGCTTCGTCCGACATGCGGCTCTGATCCCATGGCGGCTCGAAGACGAGCTTGACGATGACGGCCATCACGCCCGGCACGAGGCTCACCGAGCTCTGCACCTGCTCGACGATCGTGCCTGCGACGGGGCAGCCCGGCGCGGTCAAGGTCATGTCGATATAGACGACGTCCTCGGGCGTGATGTCGATATTGTAAATGAGGCCGAGCTCGAAAATATCGGCGGGAATCTCGGGATCCTGCACGGTCTTCAGCGCGGCGATGATGCCTTGCGTCAGCCGCTCGACATCTTCCTTCGATCGGCCGGCGGGAAGGGGCTGCTGCTCCTCCCGCGTCAGCTCCCGACCGGTCACGACTTCCTGCGGCTCCACCGCGTCATCGGTCTTGGTCACGATTCTGTCTCCTTATCAAGAAAACAGCGCCTTCGCTTTCAGTAGCGCTTCCGCCAGGCGATCGACCTCGTCGCGCGTATTATACATTGCGAAAGAGGCGCGGCAGGTGGAGGTGACGTTGAAGCGCTGCAATAGCGGCATGGCGCAATGGGTTCCGGCGCGCACGGCGACGCCAGAGCGGTCGATGACGGTCGCTATGTCGTGGGCATGGGCCTCCGGCATGTCGAAAGCGACGATCGGTCCCTTGTCCTTGGCGTGACCGAAGATTCGAAGCCCCGGTATAACGGAGAGGCGCTCATGCGCATAGGCGGTGAGATCGGCCTCATGAGCGCGGATCGCCGGGCGGCCGATCTTCTGCATATAGTCGAGCGCCGCGCCGAGCCCCGCCGCCTGCACGATGGGCGGTGTGCCGGCCTCGAAGCGATGCGGCGGCGTATTGTAGGTCACATAGTCGCGCGTGACCGTCTCGATCATCTCGCCGCCGCCGGCGAAGGGCGGCAGCTTCTCGAGCCACTCGCGCTTGCCATAGAGCGCGCCGATGCCGGTCGGTCCATAGAGCTTGTGGCCGGTGATGATGTAGAAATCGACGTCCAGCGCGCGCACGTCGACATCGAGATGCACCGCGCCTTGCGAGCCGTCGACGAGAACCGGAACGCCATGGGCATGAGCGATGCGCACGACATCGGCGATCGGCGTCGGCGCCGCCAGCACATTGGACATATGCGTCAGCGCGACGATCTTCGTCCGCGGCGTGATGAGCTTCTCGAAATCCTCGAGCGAGAAGACGCCATTATCGTCGGTCTCGATCCATTTCAGCACCGCGCCCTTGCGCTCGCGCAGGAAATGCCAGGGCACGATATTGGAGTGATGCTCCATGATCGAGAGGATGATCTCGTCGCCCTCGCCGATATTGGCGAGGCCGAAAGAGGAGGCGACGAGATTGATCGCCTCCGTCGCGCCGCGCGTGAAGATGATCTCCTCGCGATCGCCGGCGTTGAGGAAGCGGCGCAAGGATTCGCGCGCGCCCTCATAGGCGTCGGTCGCCGCATTGGCGAGATAATGCAGGCCGCGATGCACATTGGCGTATTCGTGCTCGTAGACCTGGGAGATCCGCTCGATTACCTGCCGCGGCTTCTGCGCCGAGGCGGCGTTGTCGAGATAGACGAGATCCTTGCCATAGGGCTTTTCGGCCAGGATCGGAAAGTCGCGGCGGATCGCCTCGACGTCATAGGCGGCCGTGGCCTCGGCCAAGAGCGGCTGGTTCACTTCGCTCCCCCTCGCTTGCCGAGCCAGCTGCGGATGCGCTCGAAATAGACGTCGCGCACCGCTTCCTCGCCGAGCGCCTCGACGATCTCGCCGGCGAAGCCTTCGATCAGCAGCGCCTCGGCCTCATGCTTGGGCAGGCCGCGCGCCACCAGATAGAAGAGCTGGTCGGCGTCGAGACGTCCGCAAGTGGCGCCATGGCCGCAAACGACGTCGTCGGCGAAAATCTCCAGCTCCGGCTTATTGTTCATCGTGGCGTTCTCGCTGAGCAGCAGAGCCCGCGACTGCATGGAGCCGTCGGTCTTCTGCGCGCCCGGGCGCACCACCACCTTGCCTTGGAACACGCCGGTCGATTGACCGTCGAGCACGCTGCGGAAACGCTCACGGCTCTGGCAATGGGCCGCCGCGTGCTCGACGACGAGCGTCGTATCCGCATGGTCCTTGCCGCCGAGCAGGGAAATTCCGTCGAGCGCGACGCTCGCCTCTTCGCCGGCGAGCCGCGCGAAGATTTGCCGGCGCACCAGACCGCCGCCTTCGACGAAGCCGAGCGATTTGAACGACGCCTTCGCTTGGCCGGTGACGAGCAGGCTGAACAGCCGTATCGCCGCTTCCGACTGCGGGCCGATATCGGCGATATGCTCGACCTCGGCGCCGGCGCCGATCGCGAAGGCGAGAACGTGATTCTCCTGCGCGCCGGAAGGCGCGAGGGCGAGCGACGTCTCGACGATCTTCGCCTTGGCGCCGTCGCCGACGACGACCAGCGAACGCGTGAAGGAGGAGCGCGCCTCGTCGCCGGTGGAGACCAGCAATATTTCGATCGTCTTCGCCACTTCCGTCGCCGGAGCGATGCGCAGAACCACGCCGTCCTGCATCAGCGCCGCATTGAGAGCGACTACAGCGTCGGCGCCGGCGTTCTCCGGCAGGCCCAGCGCGGTGAGGACGGAGGCGTCCTCCTTGGCGAGGACGTCGGCGAGAGAGGCGAGCTCGACGCCGGCCGGCAAAGACGCGACATCGGACAGATCGGGACGGAAGGCGCCGTCGGCGACGACGAGACGCACACGGCCGAGGGTCGTCGGCGGCAGCGTGATCGCTCCCGGCGCACCGAGCGGCGCCACTGTGCGCAGCGAGGCGCGCAGATCGGTGTAGTGCCACGCCTCGACGCGACGCGTCGGCAGTCCCTTGCGCGTGAAGAACTCCCACGAGGCCTGGCGCAACGCGGGCGCGCCCTTGCCCTTCATCGCCTCGAAGGCGCCGGCGAAGGCCGTCTCGGCCTCGCTCTTCTTGTCGATCGCCTGCACGGTCATGATCTCACCCTCACGCCGCTTCGCCGACATAATCGCGATAGCCGCTCTTCTCGAGCTCGAGCGCGAGCTCCGGCCCGCCGGTCTTCTGAATCTTGCCCTTGGCCATCACATGCACAGTGTCCGGCTTGATGTAGTCGAGCAGGCGCTGATAATGGGTGATGACGAGGAAGCCGCGGTTCGGCGAGCGCAGCGCGTTCACGCCCTCGGAGACGATGCGCAGAGCGTCGATGTCGAGGCCGGAGTCGGTCTCGTCGAGAATGCCGAACTTGGGCTGCAGCAGGCTCATCTGCAGAATGTCCATGCGCTTCTTCTCGCCGCCGGAGAAGCCGACGTTCAGCGCGCGCTTCAGCATGTCCATGTTGATGCCGAGCTTGGTGGACGCCTCGCGGATCAGCTTCATGAAGTCCGGCGTCTGCAGCTCTTCCTCGCCGCGCGAGCGGCGCTGCGCGTTCACGGCGGCCTTGAGGAAGGTCATCGTCGCGACGCCAGGAATTTCGACCGGATATTGGAAGGCGAGAAACACGCCCTTGGCGGCGCGCTCATGCGGCTCGAGGCCCAGAATATTCTCGCCGTCGAGCAGCACCTCGCCCTCGGTGACGTCATAGCCCTCGCGGCCGGAGATGACATAGGAGAGCGTGGATTTGCCGGTGCCGTTCGGCCCCATGATGGCCGCCACCTCGCCGTCCTTCACCGTGAGGTTCAGCCCGTCGAGAATTTTGCGCTCGCCGATGGAGACGTGGAGATTCTTGATTTCGATCATGGTCTCGTCCTGTTGGCTGTTCGCTGTCTTGCGAGGGACGTTGCAATTCGGGGGCCGCTCTTTGTGGGCCGTTTCGTCGCTCGCCTGCCTCGTAAAGAGGCGCTCAAAAAACGCAGAGCGCCTCTTTGCTCATCGATACGTCAACCGACGCTGCCTTCGAGGCTAACTGCGATCAGTTTCTGCGCTTCCACTGCGAATTCCATGGGCAGCTTCTGCAGAACGTCGCGCACAAAACCATTGACGATGAGCGCCGTCGCCTCTTCTTCGGAAAGGCCGCGCTGCATGCAGTAGAACAGCTGGTCATCGGAGATCTTCGACGTCGTCGCCTCATGCTCGAACACGGCGGAAGCGTTCTTCGACTCGAGATAGGGCACCGTATGCGCGCCGCATTTGTCGCCGATGAGCAGGCTGTCGCAATTTGTGAAATTGCGCGCGCCTTCCGCCTTGCGATGCGCCGACACCTGACCACGATAGGTGTTCTGCGAATTGCCGGCGGAGATGCCCTTGGAGATGATGCGGCTCTTGGTGTTCTTGCCGAGGTGGATCATCTTCGTGCCGCTGTCGACCTGCTGATAGCCGTTCGACACTGCGATCGAATAGAACTCGCCTTGCGAATTGTCGCCGCGCAGAATGCAGGACGGATATTTCCACGTCACCGCGGAGCCCGTCTCCACTTGCGTCCAGGAGATATGCGAGTTCTTGCCGCGGCAATCGCCACGCTTGGTGACGAAATTGTAGATGCCGCCCTTGCCCTCGCTGTCGCCGGGATACCAGTTCTGCACCGTCGAATATTTGATCTCGGCGTCGTCGAGAGCGACGAGCTCGACCACGGCGGCGTGCAGCTGGTTCTCGTCGCGCTTGGGCGCCGTGCAGCCTTCGAGATAGCTGACATAGGAGCCGGCGTCGGCGATGATGAGCGTGCGCTCGAACTGTCCCGTGTTCTTCTCATTGATGCGGAAATAGGTCGACAGCTCCATCGGGCAGCGAACGCCCGGCGGGATGTAGACGAAAGATCCGTCCGAGAAGACGGCGGAGTTCAGCGTGGCGTAGAAATTATCCGTCACCGGAACGACAGAGCCGAGATATTTGCGCACCAGCTCGGGATGCTCGCGCACCGCTTCCGAGATCGGGCAGAAGATCACGCCGGCCTTGGACAGCTCCTCGCGGAAGGTCGTCGCCACCGAGACAGAGTCGAACACCGCGTCCACGGCGACCTTGCGCTGCTCGACGCCGGCGAGCGCCTCCTGCTCGCGCAGCGGAATGCCGAGCTTCTCATAGGTGCGCAGCAGCTCGGGATCGACCTCGTCCAGCGACTTCGGCCCGGGCGTCGATTTCGGCGCGGAATAGTAATAGAGGTCCTGATAGTCGATCGCGGGATAATCGACGCGAGCCCATTTGGGCTCCTCCATCGTCAGCCAGCGCCGATAGGCCTCGAGCCGCCACTCGGTCAGCCATTCGGGCTCGTTCTTCTTTGCCGAAATGAAGCGGACGATATCCTCGCTGAGACCCTTTGGGGCCTTTTCGGATTCGATATCGGTGGTGAAGCCGTATTTATATGCGTCGACGTCGATCTCTTCGACGCGCGCCACCGTCTCCTGGCGAGCCGCCATGTGTCCTCTCCTCGTCTCGACGGGTTCAAGGCCCGCCGGCCGAAATTAGAGCCGCCGGAGCCGCCCTTCAGGCGGCCGTCCGCCGCGCCCTGATCCTCTTTGCGACCCCTGCAAAAGCGATACCAAACAAATCTACATGCTCCTCAGTCGAACTCCAACCCAAGCTCGCCCTGAGCGCGGCTTTGTCCTCGAGCCCCATGGCGGCGAGCACATGGGAGGCTTTCACCTTGCCCGAGGAGCAGGCCGAGCCGGAGGAGAGGGCGACCCCTTCAACATCCAGCGCCATCAGCAAGGTCTGCGCCTTCTGGCCCGGGGTCAGAAAGGCCGAGGTATTGGCGAGCCTCGGGCCTTTTGCGCCGAGAAACAGGGCTTCCGGCCAGATTTCCGTGACTTTCGCCTCCAGCCGGTCGCGCAGCGCGCCGAGCCTCTCCGCCTCCGCAGCCATGCTTTTTTTTGCGACTGCGAAAGCCGCGGCGAAGCCGGCGATGGCGGCCACATTCTCGGTGCCGGCGCGGCGTCCGCTCTCCTGTCCGCCGCCGCGCAAAAGCGCCTCTCTGATATGGAGCCGGTCCTCGGCGAACGCCAGTGCGCCGGCGCCCATAGGTCCCCCGATCTTATGTGAGGAAAAGAACAATGCATCGGCCCGCAGGGCCGCGAATGTGGTCTCCAGCCGACCGACCGCCTGCGTGGCGTCGCAGACGAGAAGCCCGCCGGCCGCATGGACGAGATCGGCGGCCGCGGCGACCGGCTGTATGGCGCCGGTCTCATTGTTGGCGGCCTGCAGGGCGAGCAGAATTCGTTTACCTTTGTTGCGCTGCAGCGTATCTGCCAGCGCATCGAGCGACAGGCCGCCCTCAGGGTCGAGCCCTATTGTCTCGGCGCGCGCGGCGGGGAAGCGATGGCCGGCCAGAACGGCCGAATGCTCGCCGGCGCCGAGGAGCAGCAGATCGATCTCCGCCGTAGTTTGGTCTCGTTGTAAGAAAGGCGTCAAAATCAGATTGGCGGCCTCGGTCGAGCCGGACGTGAAGACGACATTGCGCGATTTCGTCCCAAGTCCCGCGGCGATTTCACCGCGCGCCGCCTCGATCAGCGCGCGGGCGGCTCGGCCTTCGGCATGGATGGAGGAGGGATTGCCGAGTGTCTCCAGCGCCGCGAGCACGGCGTCGCGCGCCTGCGGCCGCAGCGGCGTGGTGGCGTTATGGTCGAGATAGGCGCGGGGAGCAGTCATATTGCGAAGCTAATCGTTCCGCGCGCGGAATGGGAGAGCCGGCGGGCGGCCCCAGAGCAGTTCCCCGCCGGGCAGGCGGCGGGAGAGGGCGACGAGCGCCGCAGTTCCCGCGACGATGACCGCGGTCGCCGCCGCCGCGTCGAGATAGCCGGCGGCGAATTCCGGCAACAGCGAGGTCGCGCGAAACGCGACTGTCTGCGCCAGATAGATTTCCAGCGTTATTCCGCCGACGGCGATCACGGTCCGCGCCGCCGCCGATGGCGCGATCCTGTCGTGCAGGGCGACGGCCGCGCGCAGAAAGGCCAGCGTCGCCGCGATGGAGACCGGCAGCATCAGCGCCAGATGGCCGGCGACGCCCGGCCGCCAATAGGCGAAGCCATTGTTGTAGATATAAGTGTCCCTCGTCCAGAACAGCCATCCGACCGCGGCCGCCGCCCCGGCCGTTACGGCGACGTGGGGCGGGATAGCGCGGATCGTCACGCCGGCGCGCCCCGCGAGAAAGGCGATGAGATAGAAGGCGGCCGTGTAGCGAATGGCCGAGGGAGGAAAGTCGGGTAGCGGCGCCAGCAGCAGCGCGGCCGCGATCAGCAGCAGCGCCGCGCGCTCATAGGCGCCGAAGCGCGTCGCGGCGAAGGCTCCGGCCGAGCTGATGACGACAGCCCATAGGAACCAAAACGAGCCGCGAAAATCCTTCCACACATCCGAGCGGATGTGAGTCTCGAGGCCGACATAGGCGCGCGCGAGGTTCGGCCAGGCCGCCCAGACCGCCATTGCGAGGAGCAGAGGCAGCGTGCGGCGAAAGAAGAATTGCCCGAGGCGCGTCGCGGCGTCGATCCGTCGCGCGGCGAGATAGCCGGAGACGGCGATGAAGGCCGGCATATGAAAGAGATAGATGGCCCTGAACAGCCCGTCGTCCCAATAGTCTTCCGTTCCCGCATGGACGATCCATTGGATCGAGTGGCCGAAGACGACGAGGAGGATCAAAATCCCTTTGATGAAGTCGAGACCGAGATCGCGGCCGTCTCTGAGCTCCGCTGGCGATGTCTCGAGCGGAGCGGGACGCTGGACGATATCGACCAAGAAATCTCGTCCCTTCGCGAAACGCCTGCGGCTGTCGAGCTGAAGATCGGCGGCCGAGAATGCGCCGCTGCCCTTCAAAACTCTTGCATCTAGCGCCGTCACACATGCTAGAAGGCCCGCTCGGCCGAAAACGAGCCGCGGGTTCGGTGCGCGCCGGACGCGTGGACGCCCGGCAAGGGGCGCTCCGGCTGGAGCATAACGCATTTTCGGCGCCGGCGAAAACAGCCCGACGAAAAAAGCGCGTTTTTCGCGCGGGGGAGACGAGGAACTTCATGCCCGAGGTCATTTTCACCGGCCCCGCCGGCCGGCTCGAAGGCCGCTTTCATCAATCGGCGCAGCGCGGCGCGCCGATCGCCATCGTGCTGCATCCGCATCCGCAATTCGGCGGCACGATGAACAATCAGATCGTCTACAACCTCTATTACGCTTTCGCCGAGCGCGGCTTTTCCGTCCTGCGCTTCAATTTTCGCGGCGTCGGCCGCAGCCAGGGCTCTTTCGATCATGGCGCGGGCGAGCTCTCCGACGCGGCCGCGGCGCTCGATTGGGCGCAGGCCGTCAATCCCGAGGCGCGCGCATGCTGGATCGCCGGCGTCTCCTTCGGCTCCTGGATCGGCATGCAATTGCTGATGCGCCGGCCGGAGATCGAGGGCTTCGTCTCGGTCGCGCCGCCGGCCAATCGCTTCGATTTCTCGTTTCTGGCGCCGTGCCCGTCCTCGGGCCTCTTCATTCACGGCGACATCGATCGCGTCGCTCCGCTGAAGGAAGTGATGGGGCTCATCGAGAAGCTGAAGACGCAGAAGGGCATCGTCATCGAGCATGCGGTGGTGCAGGGCGCCAACCACTTCTTCGAGAACCGCATCGAGCCGCTGATCGCCCATGTCGACGCCTATCTCGACAAGCGTCTCGGCAATCCGCCGCGCATCGCCATTCCTGCGCGGGGCGATTGATCGCGGGAAATATTCGCGACTGGAGAGCGCGGCGCCGGGCGCCGCGCTTTTTTTTGCTCAGAATTTGGCGACGATCGGCGTCGGCTTGAACCAATCGAAATGATAGTTCAGCCCGGCGCGGGCGATATGGCCGTCGAAGCGCGTCGAGGATTGCGCGCCCGAGATCTGCGAGCCGAGCGCCGATGCGTAGGCGTAAACGGCGCCGGGCGTCGAGGCGGTTCCGAGATCGTAATAGAGATATTCGACCTTGGCGCTCCATCGCGGCGCGAACAGCCATTCGAGGCCGCCGCCGACCGCATAGCCGATACGAAGATTGGAATAGGAGTCGGACGCGATGATCGTCGGCGCGCCGACATAATTTGCCGAGAGATTGGTCTGGCCATAGGCGAGACCGCCCGTCGCATAGGCGAGCAGAGTCGGCGTGACGAGATAGCCGAGCCGCCCGCGCGCCGTGCCGATATAATCGATCCCGCGCGAGAGCGTGGTGTAGGCGGAGGCGCCGGTGAGCGCGGCCGTGGAGCCGCTGGTGGCGACGCCCTGAATATCGGCCTCCACGCCCCAGAGGAATTTGTCCGAAACCTGGGAATTATAGCCGATCTGGCCGCCGCCGATGAAGCCGTCGACGCTGGCGTTGATCGAGCCGGGGAAATTGCCGATGAGCGCATTGGCGCCGAGGCCGGCGGCGTCTGTATCCCAATAGCTCTGGGCGACAGCGTCGCTATTGGACCATGTATAGCCGGCGTTGAGACCGGCGTAGAAGCCGGTCCAGATCGGCGGCGGCGCGACCGGCGGGATGAAGGCGGGCGCGGATTTGGTGGAGGGAAGGTCGGCGGCGACAGCCGGAGCGACAGCGCAGGCGAGCGCGAGCGCGCTCGCCACGACGATGGATTTCGTCATGGGACAGGACCTCGGTTTCGATAGCGCTCCCGCCGTCCCCACGATCCGCTGAGACGGGGCCGGGGCGGGCCGGATGGCGGGGGCGGTCTCGAAAACGCGAGCCGCAAACCGGCGGGAGCGAGCGAAGGCTCTGCTCTATGCGGTCCGATCTCAAGTTAATTTTTCGCAATATTGCGGACGAAGCGCAAATCTACTTGTGAACAAAATTTAATATTATAAATTTTTGGCAATGCGCTCAGAGCCTTCGCTCGGCTCGCGCAGTCCCGGCTCCGAGCGTCGTCAGGCGCTTTTCGCAAGCGCCGGCAAAATTCGCGTCGTGATCGCGGTCTCGTCTATCGGGCCGAGGATCGCGACATCGATTTTGGGGCCGGGCGTCACCACGAAGCTCGCCGGAACCCCGCGCGCGCCCAGGGCCCGCTGTAGAAAGGCGCGCTGATCCTGCCCGACGGCGACGAAAGGATTGCCGTGCTCGGCGAGAAAGCTGCGGGCGTGGGCCGGACCGTCCTTCACATCGGCGCCGTAGATGGCGACGCCTTTTTGCGCCAGCGCCATCAAAAGGTGATGCTCGGCGCGGCAGCTCGGACAATAAGAGGCCCAGAGATAGAGGAGCGAGCGCTTGCCCGCAAGATCGGCGGCGCCGAAACCCGGCATGGCCCGCCCGTCCGCGAAGGTCAGCCCCGGCGTCGGCGGCAGATCGAAGGCCTCGATCGACAGTGTGTTGAAGAAGCGGG
This sequence comes from Methylosinus sp. C49, assembly GCF_009936375.1. GTDB lineage: Bacteria > Pseudomonadota > Alphaproteobacteria > Rhizobiales > Beijerinckiaceae > Methylosinus. The sequence continues at coordinate 2,505,901 of NZ_AP022332.1, forward strand.
CCGAGAGGTCCTTGCGTTTCCAGACCTGCTCGACGACCGCGGCCCCGACGCCGGCGGAGATGGCCCCGAGCGCTCCGAGCAGAAGATTGCGCCGGCTCGGCCAGGCGGGGGCGTCCTCGTCACGCTGAATCGTCTCGGTCATGCTTCCTCCTTCTCATATCGCGCATTTGACGACGAAACCCTCAATGCGGAATGAAAGAGGCGGCGAAAGCTCGAGTGATCGTCCCTCAGCCGACGGCGCGGCGGCCGCGCTGCGCGGCGGCGATCTCGCCGCCCTTGGTCGGCGCGGGCGCCCCGGTGGTTCCGGGGAAGGTCAGCGGCAGGCCTTTCAGCACACGCACTGCGAGAAAAGCGAAGGCCTGCGCCTCTATGGCATCGCCCATCCAGCCGACCTCCGCCGCTGTGGCGACCGGGCAGGGCAGGCGGTCGGCGAGCGCGCGCATCAGCGTCGGATTATGCGCGCCGCCGCCGCAGACGATCGCTCGCCGCGGCGCTGCGGGCGTCTGCGAAAAGGCGAGAGCGAGGGAGGCCGCGGTGAAGGCGGTGAGCGTCGCGGCCGCGTCCCCCAGCGAAAGCTCATCTGTTGCTCGAAATGAAAAGTCGTTTCTATCTAAAGACTTCGGCGGCGCTTTCCGAAAAAATGGATGAAGCAGCATGGATTGCAGAATCGACTCGTCGACGCGACCCTGGGCGGCGGTCGCGCCGTCTCGGTCGACCGGCGAGCCGGTGCGCGCGAGCATCAGATCGTCGATCAGCGCATTGCCGGGGCCAGTGTCGAAGGCGAGGGGCTCGGCGTCGCCATCGACGAAAGTGACATTGCCGACCCCGCCGATATTGATGACGGCGACCGGCCCCTCGAGCCCGCTCGATGCAACCAGAGCGCGATGATAGGCCGGCGCGAGCGGCGCGCCCTCGCCGCCGGCGGCGACATCGGCGGCGCGGAAATCATAGGCGACATCGACGCCGAGCCGACCGGCCAGCGACGATGCGTCGCCGATCTGGACGGTGAGCCGGCTCTGTGGCCGATGCAGCACGGTCTGCCCGTGAAACCCCAAAATGTCGACGCCGGCCGGATCGAGCCTCTCGTTGCGCAGGAAGGACACGACGGCTTGGGCATGGCGTTCGGTGATGAGGCGCTCCGCCGCCCCGACCGCGCCGGGCCGGGCGGCTCGGTCCGTGAGGCGCGTCGCCTCGGCGAGCGCGGCGCGAAGCATCTCGCGATCGGCATCCGAATAAGGGAAGAAGCCGGTCGGGCCGAAGGCGAGGCGCTTTTCGCCGTCCGTGTCCAGCAGCGCGACGTCCACACCGTCCATCGAGGTGCCGGACATGAGGCCGATAGCGCGAAAGAGGGTCATGTTGCGTCTCCTGCCTGCGCATATTCGGGCGACTCGTGGCCGCGCCGGATTTTCTTGCCAGAGCGATGCAAATCGCTCAAGTGTGGCGCGTCCTTCTCACCTTGGGCGGCGCCCGCCGAGAAACAACGCTCGCTATGAAACAACGCCTGCATCACGCCACGCCCTCGACTCTCCGTCGCTTCCTCGCCAGCGAGGCGGCGGGCGGCGTCGTGCTGATGGCGAGCGCTGCAGTGGCGCTCGCGCTCGCCAACTCGCCTTTTGCCGAATCCTATCACAGCCTGCTGGAGACTCCGATCTCTGGGCACTCGCTGCTGCATTGGATCAATGATGGGCTGATGGCGGTGTTTTTCCTGCTCGTCGGCCTCGAGATCAAGCGCGAGCTGCTCGACGGCCATTTGCGCCATTGGTCCGCTCGCGTGCTGCCCGGCGTCGGCGCGCTCGGCGGCATGGCCGCGCCGGCGCTGATCTACGCCTATTTCAACGCCGATTCCCCGGCGGCGCGCGGCTGGGCGATTCCTTCGGCCACCGACATCGCTTTCGCGCTCGGCGTGCTGGCGCTGCTCGGCGACCGCGTGCCGGGCGCGTTGAAGGTGTTTCTCACCGCGCTCGCCATTCTCGACGATCTCGGCGCGATCGTCATTATTGCGGTGTTCTATGCAGGCGAGCCGGCGGCCCCGCCGATGCTCGGCGCCGGCGTGACCTTGTTCCTGCTGCTCGGCCTCAATCTCTTCGAGGTTACGATTCTCACGCCCTATCTTTTGCTCGGCTTGGCGCTCTGGCATTTCGTGCAGATCAGCGGCGTCCATGCGACGCTGGCCGGAGTGCTGCTGGCGGCCATGATTCCGCTGCGTCTCTCCGGGCCGGACCCGGAGGAGCATACGCCGCTGCACCGGCTCGAGAATGCGATCGGACCGTTCGTCGCCTTTATCGTGCTGCCGCTGTTCGGCTTCGCCAATGCGGGGGTTGCGCTCGGCGGCGGCGATCTGGCGACCGCCGGCGCTCCCATTCTTCTGGGCGTCGCGCTCGGACTTTTTCTCGGCAAGCAGCTCGGAGTCTTCGCGGCCGTCGCCCTGTCCATAGCCACGCGAATCGCCTCGCGGCCCCCCAAGACCGGCTGGGTCCAGCTCTATGGCGTGTCCGTGCTCTGCGGAGTCGGCTTCACCATGAGCCTCTTCATCGGCCAGATCGCCTTCGAGTCGGACGAGGCGGCGATGCGCGCCACCAAGATCGGCGTGCTGGCGGGCTCGGCCGCCTCTATTCTGCTGGGCTCGCTGGTTCTGTGGATCGCATCGCGTCGGCGCGCCGAGAAGCTCGCGCATCCGCTGGCCGATTCGTGAAAAAGGGTTAAGCTCGGCTTTCGTTTCATTTCACGAGGCGACGCTCTCATGGCAAATTTCAAGCTTCCGCTTTCGGGCGATGTCGCCCAGACCATCAATCCATGGACCGCCGTTTTCAGCCCCTATGGCGGGCAATTCGGCCTCATCAACATAAATCTCGGTCGCTCGAGCGCGCCACAGGTGGAAGAGGACGTGCTCGCCGACGTCGGCAGCTATGGCAAGCAGCTCGGCCGGATCGGCGACGCAATGGCCGTTCTGCTCGCGCATTTTCATCCGCAATGCGAGCTCTCCGCGCAGGAGCGCGAGGCGATCGACGCGCTGAAGGCGATGCTGGAGGAGATCGATGCGATCAAGCGCCGCCATCATCGGAGGGTAACGGCGCCGTGATGCGCGTGCGCCGGACTAAACGCAACCTTGACAAGCGTTCCGAACCGGGTTGAATTCGAAATTATTGAATTCAAGAGAGCAGGATTTCCGATGGATCAACTTTTCCGAGCATCCAGCAGCCCCGAGGTCATAGAGCTCTATCGACTGATGCGTGAGCTGCTCGCGTTGCGCGACATGTTCGACGGCGCTTATGAGCGAGCTGTCCTCTCCATGCTGCCGGAGACGACCCGCGCGCGTTTCGATCGCCTCGCGCAATCGGTCGACGATCACACGAGCATCGCATTGGCGCGGCCGATTCAGGACGATTCCTATGACGCGCTGGAATCCGTGTTCGACGAATATAAGCATGACGTCGCAGAGAGCCTGCTCGCCGCCGCTCTCGCCGATACGGTCGCCGATCTGCCCGAGAAGCTCAGCGCTCTCGAGAAATCGCTGATAGTCGAACGGCTGTAGCGGTCCAGCGCCCTCGGAGCGCGAGCCTTCGGGCTCGCTCGCGACGCGACACGGACGACGCCGACCTAGCGCGCACGCATTCTCGCGTCGGAGCGCCTTTCGATCCGCCAATCGGTCTGAAAGCGAGGGAAGGGGCTGGAGGCCTCGGAGGGAATCGAACCCCCGTACAAGGATTTGCAGTCCTCTGCGTAGCCACTCCGCCACGAGGCCCCGGACGTCGGCGCCGAAAGCTCGGCGTCGACGTGAGAAGGCCGCTCATACAGGACTTGTCGGCGGACGGCAAGACTTTGAGCGACAGTCGGGAAGACTTCGCGCGGCGCGCGGCGAGAGCTCGGTGAGTTTATCCTCGGCTCCGCGCGCCGCGGCGGATCACCAGCGGTTCGGAACGCAGCGGCCCCATTGATTGGGATGCGTGCCAGGGCCGCAACGGAAGCCCGGGCGCGGGCCATAGGCCGGGGGATGGTATCCCGGACGCGGACCATAGACGGGCGGCGGCGGACGACGATGCGGCACGCAGCGGCCCCACGGATCGGCGTGCCAGCCAGGACCGCAGCGCCAGCCGGCTTCCTGCGTCAGCGGGGCGGCGGCGGCCTCGGTCAGCGGCGCGAGCGGCATGGCCATGGCGGCCGGCGCGGCGACGCCGGCGAGCGCCAGAATGGCGACGAAAGCGAGCTTCAGCTTCATTTGTCTCCTCCTATTGGATTGCGAAGCGAGGACGCGAGCATCGGCCAAAGCCAGTGAACCAGTCGTGAACGAATCGTAGAATGCGCGCGTTAACGCTTCGTTCATCGCAATGCTAAGGCTTTGTTCAGCTCCGCGAGGCAAGCTGGAGCCTCGTCATTCTAGCGGAGCTCGCAGATGAGGTCGAATTTCACGCCGTTCACGCGCCTTTCGGCTGGCGGCCTGATGCTGGCGGCCGCGGCCGCCGATATCGGATGCGCGGCCGCCGAGCCGCGCCGCTCGCACGCGCGCCCTGCGCCCGAAGCCGTGCGAATCGAGGAACTGGGCGCTCCCAGCGGCAAAGGCTATGACGACATCATCGTGAATCTCGCGCCGCTCGTCGCGGCGAAGCCCGGGAAAGAGGCGCGTCCGGCCGAACGGCCCGCGGCTCCCGCTCTCGCCGTCGAGGCGCCCAAGATCGCTGTCGCGGCTCCGGCCGAATCGGCGAAGCCGACGCCTGCCGTCCCGGTCTTCCTGCGCGAACCGCTGCCGACCTTCGAGAATGCGCCGATCGCCGATTTCGCCGAGGCGCCGGAGCAGGCTGTCGTCGCAACGTCGGCCGAGCCGGCTCCGATCGCGCCGCCCCAGGCCGAGAGCGCTCCGCAGGCGGCCGCGCCGGCTGCTCAGATCGCGTCGCCTGCCGCGCCAGAGGCCGCCGCTGTCGAGGCGAAGGCGGAGGCCCCGGCCGAGCGAGCCGTCACGCCCGAGGCCGAAGCCGACGCGCCGAAGGAGGCGCCGGCGGCGGAAGCCTCTCCGGCTCCGAGCGCGGAGGCTATGCCGCCAGCGCAGGAGGAAGGTGAATCGCCGATGGCTCTCTGGCAGGCGCTGGTCGCCGCTGTCGCGCTCGGCGGCCTGCTCGTGACGAAATATCTGCGGCGCGGTCCCGCCGTCGCCAAGGCGGCCGAGCCCCTCGCCTCGAAAGCCGCCGTCCCGCAGGAGGGCGAAGCGGCGCCGGCGGGCCGTTTGGCCGTTGCGCTCGTCGCCGCGCACGCGAAATTCGAGCCGATCCTCGCCAAATTCGCCGCGCTGCGCGGCAAGAAGGCTGCGGAAGTCGCGCCACAGACAGAAGCTGCGCCGCAGGAAGCGCCCAAAAAGGCCAAAAAGCCGAAGACGATGGATTGGGCCGAGGTCGCGACCGCTCTGCGCGCTCGTTTCGCCGGAGGCGGCAAGACCGCGCGAGAACCGGCGGCGGCGCAGTCCAATCGCGTGATCGCCCTGGTCGATTCGGAGGCGCGGGGACGGACGGCCGACTCCTGGGATTCGAGCGAGGATGACGGGCTGGAACTGCTGGAGCCCGGCGACGCCAGCGCGCGGACGATCGTCATGAACGCGCGACGCAGGCTGCGCTCGGCGCAGAGCTGACGCCAGAATCCGAAAATGAATCGAAAGAGATTTGAAGAGCTTTTCTAAACCCGTGTTTCTTCGAGCAGAACTGCGGCGCGGCGCGCCGGGGCGAACTGGCGTCGCCGCCGAGAATCGCCTATAGAAAAATGGCGGTTTCGAGCGTCGTCGACGGCTGCCGCCAGGGCCGCCTCGGCGCGCTTCGCTCGAAACGTCCTGCGAGCGCGATCTCCACGTCCCGCCGCTCTCCCGAGTGGCGGACTCTGCAGCCGCCTCGCCTTTGTCGGCGAGACGGGACGACGACGAGAAGCGCTCTTTCCCAGAGCCGGCGCGACTTTGCCGCGGCAGGATTTCGCCGCGGAGCGCGGGACGATCGAAGCGGATTGGCGAGCCATTGGCCGAGAACGACACAGACGACACGCAGCCTCCGACGCCCGGCTCAGACATTCGCCCGGTCTCGATCGCCGACGAGATGAAGCGCAGCTATCTCGATTACGCGATGAGCGTGATCGTGAGCCGCGCGCTGCCCGATGTGCGCGACGGGCTGAAGCCCGTGCATCGCCGCATCATGTTCTCCATGCACGAGAACGGCCATACGCCCGATAAGCCCTATGTAAAATCGGCGCGCATCGTCGGCGACGTCATGGGTAAATATCACCCGCACGGCGACGCCGCGATCTATGACGCGCTGGTGCGCATGGCGCAGCCCTTTTCCATGCGGCTGCCGCTCATCGATGGCCAGGGCAATTTCGGCTCTGTCGACAACGACCCGCCCGCGGCCATGCGCTACACCGAGTCGCGCCTCGCCAAGCCGGCTTTGGCCCTGCTCGAGGATATCGACGAAGGCACGGTCGACTTCAAGCCCAACTATGACGACAAGGAGATGGAGCCGACGGTTCTCCCGGCGCGCTTCCCCAATCTCCTCGTCAATGGCGCGGGCGGCATCGCCGTCGGCATGGCCACCAATATTCCGCCGCATAATCTCGGCGAGGTGATCGACGCCGCCATAGCGCTGATCGACCGGCCCGACATGGGCGTCGCCGAGCTGATGGAGATCGTGCCCGGCCCGGACTTCCCCACAGCGGCGACAATTCTCGGCCGCGGCGGCATTCGCAACGCATATACGACCGGGCGCGGCTCGATCATCATGCGCGCCAAGGCCGATTTCGAGACGCTCCGCAAGGAGCGTGAGGCGATCATCTTCACCGAGATTCCCTATCAGGTGAACAAGGCCGCGCTGATCGAGCGCATCGCCGAGCTCGTCCGCGAGAAGAAGATCGAAGGGATTTCGGATCTCCGCGACGAATCCGATCGCCAAGGCATGCGCATCGTCGTCGAGCTGAAGCGCGACGCGGTGGCGGATGTGGTGCTGAACCAGCTCTGGCGCCATACGGCTCTGCAATCGAGCTTCCCGGTCAATATGATCGCGCTCAATGGCGGCCGGCCCGAGCTGTTGACGCTGAAGGACGTTCTCGTCGCCTTCGTGGATTTCCGCGAGAGCGTCGTCACGCGGCGCACCAAATTCCGCCTCGCCAAGGCGCGCGACGCCGCGCATCTGCAGGTCGGCCTCGCCATCGCCGTCGCCAATATCGACGAGGTCATTCGCCTCATCCGCACGTCTGCCGACGCCGCCGCCGCGCGCGAGGCGCTGATGGAGCGCGCCTGGCCGGCCAAGGATATGGCGCCGCTGGTCGCGCTGATCGCCGATCCGCGCCATGTGCTCGCCGAGGACGGAACCATTCGCCTCTCCGAGGCGCAGGCGCGCGCTATTCTCGAGCTGCGCCTGCAGCGCCTCACCGCGCTCGGCCGCGAGGAGATCGCCGAAGCGCTGAACAAGCTCGCCGCCGAGATCGCCGAATATCTCGAGATTCTGCGCTCGCGCGAAAAGCTGTTCGGAATCGTCAAGGACGAGATGATCGCGGTCAAGGAGGCCTATGCGACGCCTCGCCGGACGCAGATCGTCGATGGCGATGGCGATGTGGAGGACGAGGACCTTATCGCCAGAGAGGATATGGTCGTCACCGTCTCGCACGCCGGCTACATCAAGCGCGTGCCGCTCTCCACCTATCGCGCGCAAAGGCGCGGCGGCAAGGGCCGCTCCGGCATGCAGACGAAGGAAGAAGATTTCGTCCAGCGCCTCTTCGTCGCCTCGACGCATACGCCGGTGCTGTTCTTCTCCTCGCTCGGCAGGGCTTACAAGGAAAAGGTCTGGCGTCTGCCTTTGGCGGCGCCGCAGGCGCGCGGCAAAGCGCTGGTCAACATGCTGCCGCTCGAGCAGGACGAGCGCATCACCACCATCATGCCTTTGCCCGAGGACGAATCGAGCTGGGCGACGCTCGACGCCATTTTCGCGACGACGGGCGGCACGGTGCGCCGCAACAAGCTCTCGGACTTCTCCGATGTGCGGCGCTCCGGCATCATCGCCATGAAGCTCGACGAAGGCGAGGCCATCGTCGATGTCGCCACAGCGGCGGAGCAGGAGGATATTCTGCTGACGACGCGCGAGGGGCAGTGCATCCGCTTCCCCGTCAGCGACGTGCGCGTGTTCCAGGGCCGCACCTCCATGGGCGTGCGCGGCATAGCGCTCGCTGGCGACGATCGCGTGATCTCAATGTCGATCCTGCGGCATTTCGAGGCCGTCGGCGACGAGCGCGCCGCCTATCTCAAGCGCGCCGCCGCGCAGCGCCGCAACGCCGGAGCGGAAGGCGTGGAGGAGGGCGCGGCGGAGACCGAGGAGGCTTCGACCGCGATCGAGCTGACAGAGGCGCGCTATCGCGAGATGGAGCAGGCCGAGCAGATCATCCTGACCGTCTCCGAGAACGGCTACGGCAAGCGCTCTTCGTCCTTCGAATATCGCATCACCGGACGTGGCGGCAAAGGTATCGCCGCCATGGCGGTGAACGCCCGCAACGGCAAGCTCGTCGCCTCCTTCCCCGTGGGCCGCGGCGATGAGATCATGCTGGTGACGGATGGCGGCCAGCTCATCCGCTGCCCGGTCGAGGGCATACGCATAGCTGGCCGCGGCACGCAGGGCGTCATCGTCTTCGACACGGCGGAGGGCGAGCGTGTCGTCTCGGTCGAGCATTTGGCCGACGCCGGCGAGGACGAGGCGGCCGGCGAGACAGGCGGCGAGACCGCCTGAGCCTTCGTCGCCGCCGAAAGAAGCGCGTTTCGCCGGGGAGATTTTCGGCGAAACGCAAATTGTTTTCATGAATTGCTCTCGTCGCGCGCAGCTGCGCGGCTTCGATAAACGCAACCCCACGTCAATGGCGCGCGCCTGCGCCTCGGGCTAGATTGCCGCAACGCCGAGATTGCCGAAGAAGGAGACCAACGCATGCTCACGATCTGGGGACGGCGCAACTCCTTCAATGTGCAGAAAGTCATGTGGCTCGTCGGCGAGCTCGCGCTCGATCACGCCCATGTGCCGCTCGGCGGAGCTTTCGGCGGGCTGGACGATCCGCAGTTTCGCGCGAAAAATCCGCATGGCCGCATTCCGGTCATCGATGACGAAGGCGTGGTGGTGTGGGAATCTCACGCCATATTGCGCTATCTCGCCGCGCGCCATGGCGGCGAGGCCTTCTGGCCGGCGGATCCGGCGACGCGCTCCTTCCCCGATCGCTGGATGGATTGGGCGCAGACGACGTTGCAGCCGGCCTTCGTCGACGGCGTGTTCATGGGCTATTACCGCACGCCGGAGGAAAAGCGCGACTGGCCGGCGATCAACGCCGCCGTCGCGCGCTGCGCGCAGCATTATCGATTTCTCGACGGCTGGCTCGCGGATCGTCCTTTCCTCGCCGGGGACGAGCCGACGCTCGCCGACATTCCCGCCGGAACAACGCTGTTTCGCTATTTCTCGCTCGACATAGAGCGGCCGTCGCTCCCCAATGTCGAGGCATGGTATGCGCGCCTCTGCGAGCGGCCGGCCTATCGTCAGCATGTGATGGTGCCCTTCGACGATCTGAAGGGGTGACGCCCCCGAATGGCGCCAGAAGCGCCATTCCGCTAGGATGCTCCCATGAGCGCTCTTCCGAAGATGAAAATGACCGCCGAGGAGTTCGTCGTCTGGGCCGAAGGACAGCCCGGTCGACACGAGCTCGTCGATGGTGAAGTTCTCGCTCAGGCGGCGGAACGAGCCGCCCACGCGAAGGCAAAGCTCGCGGCCGCTCGCGCTCTCCAGGACGCTGTGCGCCGCGCGGGCGCGCCGTGCCATGTGCTGCCGGATGGAATGGCTGTGCGCGTCGATGCGACGACCGTCTTCGAGCCCGACGCGCAGCTCTATTGCGGACCCGAGCTTCCGCCGGACGCGCTTTTTGTCGAAGCGCCTCTCATCGTCGTCGAGGTGCTCTCGCCCTCCACAGGGCGCAATGACGCTCTCGGCAAGCTCGTCGGCTATTTTCGTATCGCGAGCGTCGCGCATTATCTCATTGTCGATCCAGATTCGCCGCTGGTGATTCATCATCGTCGCGGGGAGGGGAGCGATATTCTGACGCGCGTTGTTCATGACGGCGACATCACGCTCGATCCGCCCGGCCTCGTCTTTCCGCTGTCCGCGCTCTATGGCGAGATTCTTTGAAGCGCGCTCTGTGCTCGCGCGCACGGCGATGAGAACGCGCCGCGACTAATCTTCTCTGCATCCGATCGCAATGATTTCACGCGACGGTTTCAGATAGGAGATTGAAAATGTCCAAAGTGCTTTTCATCGACACCAAGACCGAGCTCACCCTCGCGCCCGGCGCGACGGTGCATGGCTGGTGGAATAACGCCTCGCCCTTCAACGCCGTGTGGGACGCGCAGGCCGTGCCTTTCGCCACCGGCAGCACGGCGACCGGCTTCAACCAGGACACCTCGCTCGAGGTGACGCGCGTTTGGCGTCATTACACGGTGACGGAGGTCAAGCCTTTCCCGCAGTCGCAGACAGTCGACACCAAGGACGAGACCGAGATTCATTACGAGGTCAAGAATATCGGCAATTCGGTCGCGAAGTTCCATGTGGTGCTGAGCGCGATCTACGAGTGACGGCGTCGGAGGCGCGAGCCGAAAGGCTCGCGCGATCCGTCAATCATGCGCGACGAACACGGCGGCGCAGCCGACGATGTCGATCTCGACATTGCGGAAGCGCCGCTCGAGCGCGTTGCGCAGCCCGTCGAGATCATCGTTCCTATTCGAGAACACGCCTTTGCGATTGTAGAAGTCCATCAGCCGCCGCGCCGCGCCGGAGCGTTCGACGCCGCCTTGCAGCAAGGTCGAGCCGAAAAAGACGGCGCCGTCATTCGTCAGCGGCTTCAGATGGTCGAAAACGACGGCCTTTTCCGCTGTCGCGCCCGGCAGGCAATGCAGCAGATAATTGACGCCGACGGAATCGAATTTCGGCGCGTCGAAGGCGATCGGCTCCAGCACATTGCGGCGATAGCGCTCCGGCGAATAGCGCGCGATGCGGGCCGCCGCGAAGCGTAGCGCGTCCTGGTTCAAATCCATCAGCGCGACGCGCGGCGCGGCGGCGGGAAAGCGGCAATGGTCGAGATAATAGCCCGTGCCGACGCCGACATCGAGATGATTGCCCGACACATGCGCGTCATAGAGCGCGCGCAGGCGCGGCGTCGGACATTTCCAGATGAAGCGGTTGGAGAGGCCGAGCACCAGAAGATCGTAGAGCCGCAGAACCGCGGGCGTGTAGACGGCTTGGCCGGCGGCGATCTCTTCGGGACTGGCGGTCATCTTCGTTACGTCCTATTGCTCGACGACGCCTTTTTCGACGTGAGGGAGCCAATGCCCATTCTACGCTATTCCGCGGCTTCGCCCTATGCCCGCAAGTGCCGCATCGTCGCCGAGCTGCTCGGCTTCGGCGCGAGCGTCGAGCTCGTCGGCGCCGACACGACCAATCCCGACGATTCGTTGCGCGCGCAAAATCCACTCGGCAAGGTGCCGGTGCTCATCCTCGACGGTGGCGAGACCATCTATGACAGCCGCGTGATCTGCGAATATTTCGATCTTCTCGCCGGCGGCAAGCTCATACCGAAAGATCCAGCCGAACGGATCGCGGCGCAGACGCTGCAATCGCTCGGCGACGGCATGAACGACGCCGCGCTGCTGATCCGTTACGAGGCGATGCGGCCGCAGGCTCTGCGCTCCGCCGATTGGGTGGCGTTGCAGACCGGAAAGCTCGACCGCGCGCTCGCGGCGCTCGACGCCGCTCCGCCGGCCGGCCCGGTGACGATCGGCCATGTGGCCGTCGCCGCCGCGCTCGGCTATCTCGATCTGCGTTTCGAAGGCGCTTGGCGCGCGAAATATCCCGCGCTCCTCGCTTGGCTGGACGCTTTTTCGCGCGAGGTTCCGGCCTTCGAGGCGACGCGCGTCGCTTGAAACCGCCGGCGCCTCACATGCGCGCCGGCAGCTTGTCTTCCTCGGCGAGATTGGAGAAGCGCGTCACTTCGGCTTCGAAGGAGAGCGTCACCGTTCCCGTGGGGCCGTGACGCTGCTTGCCGAGGATCGCCTCGGCGCGCCCATGCACGCGCTCCATCTCGTTCTGCCAGGCGATATGCTCTTCCGTGCCCTCGCGCGGCTCGCGATTGCGCAGATAATATTCCTCGCGATAGACGAACATCACCACGTCGGCGTCCTGCTCGATCGAGCCGGATTCGCGAAGGTCGGAGAGCTGCGGGCGCTTGTCGTCGCGACTCTCGACCTGACGCGAGAGCTGTGAGAGCGCGATGATCGGCACCGCCAGCTCCTTGGCCAACGCCTTGAGGCCGGTGGTGATCTCGGTCAGCTCCTGCACGCGATTGTCGCCGCGCGATTTGGAGCCCGAGAGCAGCTGAAGATAGTCCACGACGAGCAGGTCGAGCCCGCGCTGGCGCTTCAAACGTCGCGCCCGCGCGGTGAGCTGGGCGATGGAAATGCCGCCGCTCTGATCGATGAAGAAGGGCACGCTCTGCATCTCGCGCGCCGCTTCCGCTATGCGGCGGAAATCGTCCTCGTTGATGTCGCCGCGGCGGATTTTGTAGGAGGGTACGCCGGACTGCTCGGCGATGACGCGCGTCGCCAATTGCTCGGCCGACATTTCCAGCGAGAAGAAGCCGACGATGCCGCCATTGGTGGTCTTGTGCGAGCCGTCGGGCTCGACGGAAAACTCATAGGCTTTGGCGATGTTGAAGGCGATATTGGTGGCGAGCGCCGTCTTGCCCATGCCGGGACGGCCGGCGACGATGATGAGATCGGACTTCTGCAATCCGCCCATCTTCTCGTCGAGATCGACGAGGCCAGTCGCGACGCCGGAGAGATGCCCGTCGCGCTGATAGGCGCTGCTCGCCATATCCATGGCGGTGACGAGCGCGTCGGCGAAGCGCTGAAAGCCGCCGTCATAGCGGCCGGTTTCTGCCACCGCATAGAGCTTGCGCTCGGCCTCTTCTATCTGCTGGCGCGGCGCCTGATCGACCGGCGCATCGAAGGCGGAATTGACGATATCCTCGCCGATGACGATCAGCTCGCGCCGTACGGCGAGATCATGGATCGTGCGGCCGTAATCCTCGGCGTTGATGATCGTCGTCGCCTCGCGGGCGAGGCGCGCGAGATAGGCCTGCATGGTGACGCCGCCGGGCAGCTCCACGTCGCCGAGATGCGTTTTCAGCGTCACCACAGTGGCGACGCGGCCCGCTCGAATGATCTGCGACGCGACCTCGAAGATGCGCCTGTGCAGTTCCTCGGAGAAATGTTCGGAGCGCAGAAAATCGGAGACGCGATCGAAGGCGTCATTATTGACCAATATGGCGCCGAGCAGCGCTTGCTCGGCCTCGATATTATGTGGCGGCGTGCGATAGGCGGGCGCGTCGAGCGGCGCGACCGAAAAAGGCCGCGGACCCGGCAACGGTTCGATTGCTGGCATTTCTCTCTCATGGCGGGATGTCTTCGATGCTCGTGAACGCGTAGCGACAGGCACTCGAGAACGGCGGCGAATTTGCCCGAAGGAGAGAGCGGCGCCAATGACAAAGATGGCCGCAAAGCTCGGCGAATGCGAGCGCGGCCATCTTGTGAGTCATTTCCACATGCAACAGCGCAGCTTTAGGTCTATCTGCGTGAATTCCTTTGCTTGTGACAATTTCGTCACGCCGAATCGCTCAGGCACGAAAAAGGCCGGAGACGCTGGCGTCTCCGGCCCGTTTCGATAGACCGAATCGGTCGCGAGCGATCAGAGCTCGACGTCGCCGGCCTCGGCCAGAGCGGCGCCGACCTCGAGGCCGAGATCGTCCAGCGTCGTCTCCTCGCGAGTGGCGGCGGCTTCGCCGCGCGCCTGACGTTCGGCCTCTTCGGCGGAGCGAGCGACGTTGACGATGATCTTCACCTCGATCTCGGGATGCAGATTCACCGGCACATTATGCAGGCCGAGCGCCTTGATCGGATGCTGCAGATCGATCTGATTGCGGTTCAGCGAGAAGCCGCCTGTGGTCGCCGCGTCCGAAATGTCGCGCGGAGCCACGGAGCCATAGAGATGGCCGCTCTCGCCGGCCTGGCGGATGATGACGAAGGTCTGACCCTCGAGCTTCTCGGCGACGGCCTCGGCCTCCTTGCGGGCGGTGAGGTTGCGCGCCTCGATCTGAGCGCGCTGCGTCTCGAAATGCTTCTTGTTGTTTTCCGTGGCGCGCAGCGCCTTGCCGCGGGCCAGCAGGAAGTTGCGCGCATAGCCGTCGCGCACGCGAACGGTGTCGCCCATCTGGCCGAGCTTGGCCACGCGCTCCAGCAGAATGACATCGACCATGGGTTCTCTCTCCTCGTGTCTCTCGAATTGATGCCGCGGCGATCTCAGCCGCGCCGCGCCTGCGCCGCCTGCTTGCGGCTTCGGAACGAAAACGCCGCGTCGGCGACGCCGACGACGGTGAATAGGACGATCGGCCAGGCGAACAGGCCGATGACGATATAGATGACGGTGAGCGTCACGCCGCCGATGCGCGTCCCGCGCAGCAGAAAGTGAACGACGGCGAGGCCTTGCATCGCCAGAGCAAGGCCGAGCGTCTCGGCGATCACCAGCCCGATCTCGCCCGGGAGGTCGCCGAGATAGGCGAGGGCGCAGGCGGCGAGAAAAACCCCGGCGACGGCGCGCGGCAGCACGAATTCCTGCGCAATGTCCGGCCAGGGCCGCGGCAGCGCCTCGGAGGCGCGGGCGAGCAGGCCGGCGCCCCACAGATTGAGCGCATGGCTGAACAGAGTGAGCGCCGCGAGCGTCGCCGGAAAGGCGAAGACGACCAGCGCCGAAAGCTGGCTGGCGTCGAGCTTGTCGCCGAGCTCCTGCGTGCGGATGAGGTCCTCGATCGCCATGAAGGCGCGCGCCCGCAGCGGATTCAGCGCCTCGTCGAGGCTGCCGAAGCGAATCGCCGCTATGGCGACCGCCGCCGAGACGGCGGCTGCGACTGCGCCGCCGGCGGCGAGCACCGCCCAGGCCGGCGCATGGGACGTCACCAGCTCGCGGCCGCGCCAATTGGCTCCAGAGACGACATAGGCGGCGGCGAGCGCCGGCAGCGCGACGAGAAAAGCGTAGACGAGGCCGAAAATGGGATTGGGCCAGATCGACAGCAGTCCGGTCGCGATGAGGCCCGCGGTCGCGCCATGGCGAAGGCCGAAGCCGAGCGCGACGATGGAGATCGGCAGCGGCGCGAGAAATGCGAACAGAACCGACGCCGAAGTGCCCTTGGTGAGGACGGCGAACACGGCCGCTCCCGCGAGACCGCCGCCGACGGAGGCGAAAATCTGCGAGAACGAAAAGTCGCCGTTGTCTGGAACGGGCAGTTTCTTGCGTTCGGGTAGAAGCTGGGGCATGGTCTCAACGCTTGTTCGAGGGCGAGCGCGATCATCTCGCGTCCAGCCCCCTGAACGCCGGCGAAGCCCGCCTTTTAAGGCGAGCGATCTCTCCCGGCAAGGGTGGAAGCGCGAAAAACCCGCTTCGTATAGCCGAAAACGTCGCCGGAGCGGCGTTTTTCGCCTTTATTGGCGGCGTAGAGCCGGGCCGGGCTTCTCGCCGAGCACGCGCCAGCTGCCCGCGAGGCCGAGGCCGACCGCGAAAACCAGCGCGCCGAGCGTCGTCAGCGCGACCGGCCAGGGGCGAAAGACGAAATCCATCCGCATCAGCGCCTTCAATATGAAGGCCGCCGCGCCGGCGCCCGCGAGGACCGAGAAGACTCCCGCCACGACGCCGAGCAGAGCGAATTCCAGCGCAAAAGCGCCAGTCAGCCAAGCGCGCGTCGCTCCGAGAGTCTTCAATATTATGGCGTCGCGCTGGCGTCCGCGCTGGCTCGCCGCCACGGCGCTGCCCAACGCCAGCGCCGCCGTGACGATGGCGAGGCCGGCGGCCGCCCGCGCTGCGAAGGTCAGCTGATCGGCGATTTTCTCCACCGCCTCCAGCGCGTCCCTCACGCGCAGCGCCGCGACTTGCGGAAAGCGCGTGGCCGCCTCGCGCGTCAACCTTTTGTCGCGGAGCGGATCGTCGCGATCGGCGAAAGCGACGGTGAAAATCTCCGAAAAGGGCGCGTCGGCGAAAGCCTCGGGCGAGAACACCATCATGAAATTAATGCCATAGCTGCGCCAATCGACGCGGCGCAGATTGGCGATGCGGACGGTGAGGTCGCGGCCGAGCACATTGACGACGATCTCGTCGCCGACCGCGAGGCCGAGCCCTTCGGCGACGCGCGCCTCCAGCGAGACGAGGGGCGGGCCGATGCGTCCCTCTTCCCACCATTGTCCGGCGACGATCTCCGAGCCCTTGGGCGGCGTCGCGGCGATGGTGACGCCGCGGTCGCCCTCCAGCGCCCAGGCGATATCGTCCGGCGGCTTCAGATTCTCGGAGCGGACGCCTTTCACGGCGACGATGCGGCCGCGCATCATCGGCACATGCTCGATGTGGGCGTCGGCGGAGAAAGAGGAGAGGAAGGCGGAGAATTCCTCCACCTGCTCCTTGGCGATATCGATGAAATAGAAGCTGGGCGTGCGGCTCTTCTGCGCCTGGAACAATTCCGCATGGATCGAGCCCTCGATCAGCGCCAGTGCGACGAGAAGGGTTTGTGTCACCCCGATGGAGACGATCAATGTCGCGGCGAGGCTCTTGGGGCGGCGAATATTGCCGATCGCATGGCGCAGCTGCGCGCCGGGCGAATGGGCGAAACGTTGCGCCATGCGGACGACGAGAGCCGCAACGCCGCGCAGCAGGACGAAGACCATGGCGGTGGCGGCGATATAGGTCGCTGCGAGCTTCTTGTCGGCGGCCGAGAGCATGACCAGGGCCACGAGCGCCGCCGCGGCGACCAGCGCGGCGAGCAGAAAGACGCGGGGAGGGGATTTCTCCTCGGCCTCGTCGCGCAAGAGCCGCGCGACCGGCGTTCCATAGGCGCGGCCGAGCGGCGGCAGCGCGAAGATCAGCGTCACCAGCAGCCCATAGGCCGCGCCGACAGCGAGCGAGCGCGCATCGAGCGTCGGCGAGAAGGGCAGAGGAATAGAGGCGGAAAGAGAGAGAGCGGCGAGATAGGGAAAGGTCGCGCCGATCGCGAGGCCGCCGCCGACGGCGAGGCCGGCGACGAGCAGCACCTCGACGAGCGCCATGGCGAAGACGCGCGAGGCCGGCGCGCCCAGCGCCTTCAATATTGCGAAAGCGTCGCGCTTTCGGGCGACGAAGCCGGAGACGGCGTTGGCGACGCCGGCTCCGCCCGCGACCAGCGCGGTCAGCGCCACGAGCGTCAGCAGCTGGGTGAAGCGCTCCTGATTGCGCGAGAATTGCGGGGAGACGGCGTCCCGTTTGCGCAAATCCCAGCCGGCGTCTGGAAAGGCCGCGGTCAGCGCCGTGACGAAGCGCTCCACCTCCGCGTCGCTGGCGACGGCTTCGGTCTTGCCGAGCGAGACCCGCGTCAGCCAGCGCACCACGGCGCCCGGCTGCATCAGCCCGGTCGCCTTCAGCGCCTCCTGGCTCATCAGCACGCGCGCGCCGAAACCGAAGGCGCCGGCGAGCTTATCCGGCTCGCTCGACAGCTCGGCCGTGAAGATAAAGGAGCCGGAGCCGATCTTCACAGAGTCGCCGATCTCGAGCCCGAGCCGGGCGATGAGGCCCGCATCGGCGACGAGGCCGAAGCCGCCCTCACGCGGCGCCAGAGCCTCGGCGAGCAGCTGCGCGGGCGTCAGCCCGACTGCGCCTTGGCCGGGATAGGCCGAATCGACAGCCTTTATTTCGATCAGCGCCGCCTCGCCGCTCGCCGAGCGGGCCATGGCGCGCATCAGGCCGATCTCGCAGACGCGGCCGTCGCGCTCGAAAAATTCCCGCTCCTGCGGCGAGAGCCGCCGCATTGTGGTGGTGACGGAGACGTCGCCGCCCAAGATCGTGCGCCCCTCGCGGGCGAGGCCGTCGGCGAGCGAGCGCGATACGGCGCCGACGCCGGAAATGGCGGCGACGCCGATGACGATGCAGGCGATGAAGACGGAAAAGCCGCGCAGATCGCCGGAGAGATCGCGCAAAGCGAAACGCAACGCCAGCGGCAGGCGCGATGCGAGGCTCTTCCTCATAATTCTGGCGCCTCGTCCTCTATGCGGCCGGAGCGCAGCCGCACGGCGCGGTCGCAGCGGGCGGCGAGGGAGGGGTCGTGCGTGACCAGCACCAGGGTCGCCGAGCGCCGGGCCTTTTGCGCGAAGATGAGATCGACGATGGCCGCGCCGGTCTCCGAATCGAGATTGCCGGTCGGCTCGTCGGCGACGAGGATGACAGGATCGGGCGCGAGCGCCCTGGCGATGGCGACGCGCTGCTGCTCGCCGCCGGACATTTGCGTGGGATAATGGGAGAGACGCTGGCGAAGGCCCACGGCCTCCAGCTCCTGCGCGGCGCGCTCGAAAGCGTCGGCGCGGCCGGCGAGCTCCAGCGGAATGGCGACGTTCTCCAGCGCCGTCATCGTGGCGATGAGCTGGAAAGACTGGAAGACGACCCCTATCTTCCCTCCACGGAACCGCGCCAGCGCATTTTCATCGAGCCGGGCGAGGTCGCTGCCGTCGACGAGCACCTTGCCGGAATCGGGCCGCTCGAGGCCGGCGAGCGTCATCAGCAATGTGGATTTCCCCGAGCCCGAGGGTCCGACGAGGCCGACAGCCTCGCCGCGCGCGACGGCGAGGCTTATGTTCTTGAGCACATGGACGCGCGCCGCGCCCGCTCCGAGGGTGAGATCGACGTCCTCGAGCTCGATGACCGGCCGCTGCACTTTGGAGGTCCTGATATGGTTTGCCGCTGCGCCCGCCGCCGCTCTCGCGATCCGGCCAAGACGCCCGCCCCGACATATGCGAAGGCGCCGCCGGTTTCCAGTGCGCGGCCGCGCTTTCGTCCGCTCGGCCCGGCGGCGCTGCTCTGCGCCGCCGCGATTTTGGCGCTTCTCACCATGATCTCGCTGCCCGCCATGGCCGAGCCGCTGCGCATCATCGCCTTCGGCGACAGTCTCAGCGCCGGCTTTCAGCTGCCGGCGGACGCCTCCTTTCCGGCGCAGCTCGAGGCCCGGCTGAAAAATGACGGCTATGACGCCCGCGTCGTCAACGCCAGCGTTTCCGGCGACACCACGAGAGGCGGGCTGGCGCGCGTCTCCTATGCGCTGCGCGACGGCGGCGACCTGATGATTCTCGAGCTCGGCGCCAATGACATGCTGCTCGGCTTCGATCCGGCGACAACGCGCGGCAATCTGGAAAAAATCATCGGCGCCGCCGAGGAGAAAGGCCTCGCCGTGCTGCTCGCCGGAATGCTGGCCAACGCCAATTTCGGCGAGGAGCAGAAAAAAGCCTTCGACGCTATTTTTCCCGATCTTTCGGCGCGGCGCGGCCTGCCGCTCTATCCCTTCTTTCTCGATGGCGTCGTCGGCGAGAAGGGCATGACCCTCGTCGACGGACTGCATCCGAGCCGGGCCGGCGTGGCGCGGATCGTCGCCGGCGTCGCGCCGCTGGTGGAGAAGAGCCTCGATTCTCTGCGATCGAAGCGGCAGGGCGCCGCGCAGCGCTGAGCGAGGCCGCGAGCGAGGCTGTGAAAAAATCCTCCCACCCGCCGGATTTTCGTTACAGCTGTCGCATTCTCGATATAGTGCCGACACCATCCTTTAGCGCGCGTCATTGGCGCGCCGATCCACGAGGAGGCGCCCGACAACGGCCCCGTCGCTCCGCCGCATCCGCGGGCCGGGCAGGGACCGAGCGAGCAGACAGCGACTTCGCCTTTCCCACTCCCCGAGCGCCTTGCGAGGCCAGGATGGAGGACCTGCGATGCCCAGACTGTTCACCGCCCTCGAAATCCCCCCTCTCGTCGCCGGCGATCTCGCCGCTCTGCGCGGAGGATTGCCGGGAGCCCGCTGGATCGACGCGGAGAATTATCACATCACGCTGCGCTTCATCGGCGATGTGGACGATGCGCTCGGCCATGACGCGGCTATGACGCTGGCCGCCATCCGCCGTCCTCCCGTCTCGATCACGCTCGAGGAGCTGTCTAGCTTCGGCGGCGACAAGCCGCGAGCCATAGTGGTGAAGGCGCGCGCCGATTCGGCGCTGGCCGAGCTGCAGGCCGAGCAGGAGCGCCTGCTGCGGCGCATCGGCATACCGCCCGAGCCGCGCAAATTCGTGCCGCATGTGACGCTCGCGCGTCTGCGCGGAGCGTCCTGCTCCACGGTCGCGACCTATCTCGGCACGCGCGGCTATTTTCCGCCCATGCGCTTCGAGGCGGCGCGCTTCGTGCTGTTCTCCTCGCGCGATTCGGTCGGCGGCGGGCCTTATATCGTGGAGGCCGATTATCCGCTGCGCGACCGCAAGGCGATCGCCGCCGGCGCCCGCGAGCTGACCGTCTATGGCCGGTAGTCGTTGGTCGAGCGAGCTAATTCGCCGAACCGCCACATTAGGCAGGGCGTGTGGCGGCTAGGCATGATATCGGCGATGAGCTCTTCTCGGGGGCGATCTCGTCATGGCGGAAGAAGCCGACGCTCGGCGAGCGTCGGCGCTTCGCATCAAGCGCGGTCGGCGTCTTCCGTGCGCTCCAGCAGCACATGCTTTTTCTTGCCGAGCGATAATTTGGCGACGCCCTCGACGAAGTCCTTCTCGCCGAGCGCGGCCTTCTCGTCAGTCACCGGAGCGTCGTTGAGGCGCAATCCGCCCGCCTTGATCTGCCGCCGGGCTTCGCCTGTGGAGGCGACGAGACCGGCCTTCACAAAGGCGGTGAGGACGCCGAGCCCCGCTGCGACCTCGCTCGCCGCGACGGACACTTTGGGCAGGGAGAGCGCGAGCGCGCCTTCCTCGAAGGTGCGGCGCGCGGTCTCGGCGGCGAGCTCGGCCGCCTCGCGTCCATGCAGCAGCGCGGTCGCTTCCGTGGCGAGAATCTTCTTCGCCTCGTTGATCTCCGCCCCGCCGAGCGCGGCGAGCTTCTCGATCTCGTCCAAAGGCAGGAACGTAAACAGCTTCAGGAAGCGAACGACGTCCGCATCCTCCGTATTGCGCCAATATTGCCAATAATCGTAGGGCGCGAGCATCGACGCGTCGAGCCAGATCGCGCCGGCCGCCGTCTTGCCCATTTTGGCGCCCGAAGAGGTGGTGAGCAGCGGCGCGGTGAGCGCATAGAGCTGATGCGTCCCGAGCCGGCGGCCGAGATCGACGCCCATGACGATATTGCCCCATTGATCGGAGCCGCCCATCTGCAGGCTCGCGCCATAGCGCTTGGCGATCTCGACGAAATCATAGGACTGCAGGCACATATAGTTGAATTCGATGAAGGACAGCTCCTGCTCGCGATCGAGCCGCAGCTTCACCGAATCCATCGACAGCATGCGATTGACCGAGAAATGCCGGCCGACATCGCGCAGAAAGTCGATATAGTTGAGCTTGGTCAGCCATTCGGCGTTGTCGAGCAGGATCGCATCCGTCTCGCCGTTGCCGAAGCTGAGGAATTTCGCGAAGGTCTTCTGGATCGCCGCCTTATTGGAGTCGATCGTCTCGATGGAGAGCAGCTTGCGGCTCTCGTCCTTGCCGGAAGGGTCGCCGACGCGCGTGGTGCCGCCGCCGACGAGCGGCAGCGGCTTGCCGCCGGTGCGCTGGAGCCAGGACAGCAGCATGATCGACAAAAGATTGCCGATATGCAGCGAGGCCGCCGTGCAGTCGAAGCCGACATAGGCGGTGAGCTCGCCGGAGCGCGCCTTTTCATCCAGCCCCTCGAAATCGGAGCACTGATGCACGAAGCCGCGCGCGATGAGCGTCGCGAGGAATTCTGACTTGGGGCGGAATGCGTCGGACATGGGGGCAGGGTGTTACGGGGAAAGGGGACGGGGCGCAAGGGAGGAGCGCGCAGGCGTTCGGAGGGAGAGGCGCCTCGGGCTGCGCCTTTTCGGCCGATGTCGAGCGAAACGGTCCAGCCGGCTCGCCATAGATCGCCCTCATCGCGCGAGCGAGGCGGCGATTTCATCGACGATATCCGCCGGTCCCGAGATCGACAGGCCGACATAGGTCTCTGACGATATTTCCACGATCCTGCTCCCTATGCGCGCCGACAATGAGCGAATCTCCTGCGATCCGGCGAGAGACCATTCCGAGGACAGTGGAACAGCTCCCGCCGTTTTCAAATTCTCCATGAGACGCGCTGCGAGCCCATCGTCGAATTCGTCGCCCAGGACGATAGTCTTGCGCGTCATCGCTTCCGCTCATCCATGATTTCTCGCTCGAGGGCTTCATGCTCATAGATTTTCCCGAGCGCGCTGATCGCCGCGTCGAGAATGGAATCGAATTCTCCCGAATTCAGCGCGAGCTCCGTCACCTCGACATGAGGGGCGCGCGCGAAAATGAGGCGTGCGGCCCGCTCGCTTTCCACGAGAAATCCTTTCCAGTTGTCGAAAACATCGACATTCGGAATGACCTCGTGCCGCCGCCATTGCTCTTCCGCCGCCAGCGCGAATGTATCGTCGTCGGTTTCGCCGTAAAACGCCGTGTGGAGCGTATGAAATACCGCGCTCGCGGACATAGAGTCGAAGCGAGGATTGGCGCGGAGACGCTCATAATATTTCGCCAGTTGCTCGAGCTGAAACAGAACGTCGCGCAGCGAGGCGCCGAGTTCGTAGTCGCCGACGCGTCGTCCGCCGCACCAATAGCAGAAGCTGCCGTACATCCATACGCCACCATGATTTTCGTCCAATTCATGCTCGATCGCAAATCGATTTGGATCGCCGAAGACAGGCATGGATTTCCTCTGAGGGTCGCCGAAAGACCGCATCTCGCAGCAGTCGACTACGTCGATGATCGAAACGTCGCTTCCAGCACGACGGATTCGGCGATGACTTCCAGGCAGCCGAAGCTGTCGACGTAGATGATGAAGTGACGCATGACCCAATAGTCGCGCCATCTCGGTGTGGAATCGGAGCGCAGCTCCCGAATCCAATCGGACTCTTCCACCTCGCAGACCGTGTCGTAAGAGTCCGCCACATGCCTTGCGGCGCAATGGCTTTCCGCGCGCTTGCGGAATGCGCGTTGCTTCACGAAGCGAAGACTGTCGGATCGAATTTCACCTTCGTGGTCGAATTCCATCGACAGTAGCAAGTCTGAACCATCGGTGCGAAGACCAGGATCGCGGATCGCAGCCGTCGAGGGAGACGGGATCGTCAGAATGGCGACCTTCTGCATCATGTCGCTCCTCGAAAACCCATGACGGCAGGAAATCGATGGTCATAAAAAGACGGCGCGCCCTAAGGCGCGCCGCTCGATCTTTCTCGTAGGTCGGCTTACACGTCGAAGCCGCCATCCCCGCCGCCATCGTCGAAGCCGCCGGTATCCGTATCATAATCGGCGCTCTGCACATCGGGGCTGCTGGGCTCCGGGCCGTTATAGCCGGCGTCGGGGTAGGGCTGGCTATAGCCGCCCTGATCGCCATAGTAATTGTTGATGATCGTGTCGCCGCCGCCGGCGCTCGCATGCTCGAAGCCCGAGCCTATGCCGAGATTGTTGCCGGCGCCGCCCATGCCGCCGCCATGAAACAGGCCGCGGATCGAGTCGGCGAGCAGCACGCCGCCGGCGACGCCCGCCGCCGTGCCCAGCGCGCCCTTCAGAAAGCCGCCGCCGGGTGCCGCAGCCGCCTGCTGAGGCGGATAGCCTTGCGGGGCGTAGCCGGGAGGCGGGGGCGGCGCATAAGCGGGGCCGCCGGCCGGGGCCGCGCCCCAGGGACCGCCTTGCTGTTGCGGATAGCCGGGCTGCTGGCCATAGCCCGGAGGCGGAGCCGGACGCGGCGGGGGCGGAGCCTGGCGCTGAGCGCCGCCGAACAGACCGCCCAAAAATCCGCCGGACTGCTGCGGACGGCTCTCGAGGTCGCGTACGCGACCTTCCAGCTCCTGCAAACGTTGATTGGCCGCCTGCAGCGCCTGATCCTGCACCAGAACGGTCTGCGCCAGCAGATAGGGCGCGCCCGGCTGCGACTTCAGCTGCTCGGCGATGAAACTCTCCGCCTCCTGATCGCGCTGAGCGCCGGCGGCGCTGCGCGTACGCTCGAACAAACCGGCGAGCAGTTGGCGTTCTTCGGGTGACATAGGTCTCTCCCAGTTGGAACCAGCCCTTTTCGCGGGCGTGGCGCCAGAAATATGGGAGCGCATTTTCGCTCTAACAAGGGCCGCAGCCGCGGTCCCGCCAGAGAATCGGGCGGGTCAGTCGCCGGCGAGCGCCATGTCGTCGCGGTGTATGATCTCGTCCGGGCCTTTGAAGCCGAGCAGCCCCTCTATGTCGCGCGAGGATCGGCCGATGATGCGGGCCGCGTCCAGCGCGTCGTAAGTCACGAGACCGCGGCCGATTTCGCCACCCGAGGGATTGCGGATCACGACGCAGTCGCCGCGCGCGAAGCCGCCCTCCAGCGCGGTGACGCCGGCCGGCAGCAGGCTCTTGCCGGAGAACAGCGCGCGCGCCGCGCCTTCGTCCACATGCACGACGCCCTTGGGCTCGAGCGAGCCGGCGATCCATTTTTTTCGCGCCGTCACCGGCGAGGAGGGGGTCAAGAACCAGCTGCAAGGCCCGCCCGCTGCGATTCGCGAGAGCGGCGCCTCCACGCGACCGTCGGCGATGACCATATGGGCGCCGCCCGTGGTCGCGATCTTGGCCGCCTCGATCTTGGTGCGCATGCCGCCGCGGGAGAATTGCGAGGCGGCGCCGCCGGCCATCGCCTCCACCTCCGCCGTGACGCGCGGCACCACCTCGAGCAGCTTCGCATTCGGATCGCTCGCCGGCGGCGCGGTGTATAGCCCATCGACATCGGAGAGCAGCACCAAGAGATCGGCGCTCGCCATCGTCGCGACGCGGGCGGCGAGGCGGTCGTTGTCGCCATAGCGAATCTCGGAGGTCGCGACCGTGTCGTTCTCATTGATGACCGGCACGGCGCGCAGCGCCAGCAGCCGGGTCAGGCATTCGCGGGCGTAGAGATAGCGGCGGCGCTCCTCCGTATCGCCGAAGGTGACGAGAATCTGCCCGGCCGTGATCCCGAGATCGCCCAAAGTCTCGGCCCAGATGCGGGCGAGGGCGATCTGCCCGACGGCCGCCGACGCCTGGCTATCCTCCAGCGGCAGCGCGCCGGAGGGCAGGCCGAGCACGCTGCGTCCCAGCGCCACCGCGCCCGAGGAGACGACGAGAACATCGGCGCCGCGGCGATGCAAAGCGGCGATGTCCGCGGCGAGCCGCGCGAGCCACTCGCGCTTCACCTTCGCCTCGCGCGGATCGACGAGCAGCGAGGAGCCGACCTTGACGACAATGCGGCGGAAGGAATCGAGAGAGGGACGTTTCACGGGCGATCGGCTCATTCGAGATGCGGGACGGCGGGACTTATAGCCCGTCTGCGCGGAAAGCCCACCCCGCGCCGCACGGCGAGAAGAAACCGGACCGAAACGCGCGAGAGATTTTCCGCCGCGCATCCGACACCCCGCCGTTTCATCCTGCGCGCGCTGACGAAGACCTTAGGAAATTCCATGCGTGACAAGATTGCTTTGACGCGACGCGGCCTCGTGGTTGTTGCGCTGGCCGGCTCGGCGACCGCCGTCCTGCCGGAACCCGCCGCTCCCGAGCCGGCCCCTGGGCCGCTGACGGCGCCGGCGGAAGAGAAACCATTCTATCTCGATCTCGACCTCCAGCGTGTGGACATAGCCGAAGGGCTCGCCGGCGTGCCGCTGGACATCGTCTTCGCCGTCCAGGACGAGGCCGGCGCGCCGCTGCCCGGCGCCCGAATCGATGTTTGGCATTGCGACGCGCAGGGATGCTATTCCGGCTTCCCCGGCCAGGGCGAGGATGGGCGGCTCGATCTTTCGGGCAAGACATTTCTGCGCGGAAGCCAGGTCGCGGGGGCGGACGGACGCGCGCGCTTTTCCAGCGTCTATCCGGGCTGGTATCCCGGCCGCACCACCCATATTCATTTCAAGATCATTGACGGCGGAACGGCGCGCCTCACCTCGCAGATTTTCCTGCCGGATGCGCTGAGCGAGTTCCTCTACGCCAGTCTCGCCGACTATGCGCGCGGCCGGCTGCGCGACACGCTGAACTCGACCGACGGCATAGCGCTCGCCGCAGGCGAGACGACGCATGGCGAGCTGCGCGAGGCGGCCGGCCGCTATGTCGTGTCGCTGCGCGCGCGGATCGACCGCAAGACTGTGCGCGCCGTGCCGACGCCGCCCTTCATGCCGCCGCGCGGCGATCGTTTCGCCGGACCGCCGCCGGGGGGATTTCCGCCGGGCGGCCCGCCGCGCCGTTCGGCGCCGCAAGGGGCGGAGCGTCTGCGCGGGCTGCTTCCCAAGGCGTGAGCCGATCGCTCATGGCGCGGCGCGATTGCGCAGGAACACCACATAGCCGAGGAAATTCGGCCGCTCCGCCAGAGCGGCCGGAGGCGCCCATCGCGCCCCTTCGGCGAGGCCGAGACGGAAGGGAATGCGAAGCCGCGACAGCCGCGCCACATAGGCGTCGATATTCTCGACCGTCTGCGCGCCTTTGTAGGTCTGGAAGACGAGCTCGTCGACGCTTCCCGAAAGCGCGTTCAAATCCTCGGGCGCGGCCTGCGACGCCCAATCCATGAGGCCGGTCACGCCGAGCGCGCAGCCTCGAGGCAGCTCCCGCCGCAGCGTGCGCAGGAAGGCGGCGTAATTCTGCAAGCCTCGCGTCGAAGCGTCGAAATCGATCTGCACGCCGG
The DNA here is from genome assembly GCF_009936375.1 of Methylosinus sp. C49. Taxonomy (GTDB): domain Bacteria; phylum Pseudomonadota; class Alphaproteobacteria; order Rhizobiales; family Beijerinckiaceae; genus Methylosinus. Next base: position 2,532,648 of record NZ_AP022332.1, read on the forward strand.
CGACGCCGCCCGGCTGCGCGCGCCAGGCCTCCAGACGGCGGCGAATCTGGGCGACGATCTCCGGCGGCCAATCGAGGCTGCGGACGCGATAGGCGAGCCAGAGCGCGGCCTTGTGCGGTCCGGGCTCGACGCCGCCTTGCGCCTTCATGCGGATGAAGCCGTCGCGATCCGGCCCGATCTCGCCCGAATGGAGATAGATGGTTTTCGCTGTGGCGAGCTCGGCGCGCCTTTTGACGCCGGCCCAGAGCCAGAAGGCGTCATGATCCGCCGCCCGCACCAGCGGCTCGGCCCCGGCGGCGGAGGCCGAGAGCAAAGCGCACAGCGCGAGGAGAAAAGCCCGCGCTCTCACCAGTAATATTGAAGGCCGCGCGCCCATCGCGTCGCGCCATAGCGCGATTTCAGCGTTTGGAACCATGCCTTTCGCTGCGCCTTGTCGACATCCTTGCCGCCGCAATCATTGCCGCCCGCCGGGGCGTAGCAATTGATGGCGCGATAGAGCGCATAGGCTCGGTCGGCGTCCTTGGTCGCCGGATCGGCGATCAGGCGCTGATAGACATCGCCCCGCGAGAAAGGCTCGCCCGGGAAAATCGCCTTGGCGCCGCCCAGCTCGTCCGCCGCCGGACGCCAGGCGTCGAAACGGGCGAAGCCCGAGTGGCGGACGAAATCGCCGAGGCAGAGCAGGCCATGCGCGGAGCGCGGATCGGCGGCAAGCTCCGCGACCACCGCCTTTGGCGCCGGGCATTTATAGGGCTCGTCGGCGGGCGAGGAGAGGAAGATCGCCGATTTGGGAAGATCGGAGACTTCCGGCGCCGCGGCGTCGTCCTGCGCGAGTCCTTCAGCTGAAAAGTCGCGCAGGAAATTCGCATATTGGCCGCGCGTCGCCTCCTTGTAGAGCAGGAGGAAGCGGGCGAGCTTGCGCTCCTCCGCGCTCGCCTGCGGATCGGCCACCGCCATGCGCAGCAGGATCGGCCCGGCCGTGTGGCGCAGCAGAATCGCGCGAATGCGCGGCGAGGAGAGCCGCGTCTCCGGCAGGAAAACCCTGTTCGCCATGCCGGCGCGCTCGTAGCTCAGCGCGAGGCCGAGCTCGACGGCCTCTTTCCACAAGGGATTGGAGACGGTTCCGCGCAGCTTCGTCCAATGCTCGATCGCCTGTGGATATTGTCCCGAGGCCATCAGCGCCTGACCGCGCAAAGTCTCGCGGCTGAAAGCGAGATAAGAGCGCGGCGCTGCTATCGGCGCTCCGAGCGCCTGTAGCGTCGCCGCAAAATCGGCGTCGGCGTAATAGGCGCGCGCGGCTTTCAGAAAGCCGAAGAGATCCTCGCGTCCGGCGAAGGCCTTTGCCTGCGCGTCCAGCTCCGCGGCGGCAAGATGCGTCTCCTTGCCGTCCGAGCGCAGCTTCATCAGATCCTGCGTCGCCAGCAGGATCGGCTCGCGGCTCGCATGGTCTTTGGCGGTTGTCAGATATTTGGCGTCGATCTCCTGCACCAGATCGACGCCGTCGAGCCCGACCTTGGCGCCGCTCCCTTGCACGATCTGCCGGCCATATTCGGCGGCGAGGCGCTCATCATCCGCCGCCAGCCAATAGACGCGCCGCAACAGTCCTTGCGCCGAGGCCGCGTAGCGCCCCGTGGGATAGGATTTCAGATAGGTCTGGAAGGCGGCCTGAGCCGCGGCGAGCGTGGCGCGATCGGTCACATTGGGCGTCGCGGTCGCGTCGAAATCGGCGAAGGCGCCGATCTGCGCCTTGTTGAGCAGGACGCGGGCGGTCATGTAGCGCGCCGCCTCGCGCAGCCAGGCATTGCGCGCCGAGTCGAGCTTGCCGAAACGCTCCAGCGCGCGATCGAAATCGCCTTCGTAGAAGGCGTCGGCGCCGATGAGATAGGACGCGAACTCCTGCCCGGCCGCGGAGGGCGCGATTTGCGCGAGCGCATTGCGCGCCGCCGCGTCGGCTTTCTCATTACGGCAGGAGGGGGCGATCTTCTCCCGCGCAGCCATCAGCGCCCGCCGCTCCTCGACGGAAAGCGCGGGCTCCACCTCGACCGCGGCTGTGAAGGCGGCCCGGCCCGACTCTATCGAGACGCAGCGCGTTCCCTCGCCATCGGCGAAAGCGCTCGCGGTTTCGTCCTTGCGGTCGCGCGCCGCCGCGCCTTTGCGGCAGGCGTCGGTGAAATCGGGCCGAAAGAACAGCACAGAGGAATAGAAGTCGAGCTTCTCCTCGCCCTTTGAAATCGCCTCGTCCTTCGGCCGCAGCGCCGGATCGGCGTCGATCATCAGAAAGAGGAGATTGAGACGTGTGTCATTGCCCGGATCGAGGAAGGGCATGCCATTCTGCTCGGCGTAGCTCCTCTGATCGAGCGACCAGCGCCCGGGCGTCGGATCGCCGCCGCCACAGGCGCGCGCCGTCCCGGCGGAAATCAGAAAAGCGAGAATGGCGGCGCCGGCGAGCATGGAACGCAGCGAAACATCCCGATCACGAAATGCGCTTCGATATCGCGCTTCGCCGAAAGCCCGGCCGCGCGATCTTTGTTGAGCGGAATTTTGGGAGGAGCTGGCAGGAGTGGAGGGACTCGAACCCCCAACCCCCGGTTTTGGAGACCGGTGCTCTAGCCGATTGAGCTACACTCCTGCGGTGACGGCGCGCCGTCATGGCTCTCATGCCGCATCGCGGCCGAGGATGCAAGCGCCGGGGAGGGGCCTCGGCGCATTTTGCGGGTCAAGAATTGCCGCCGGACAGCACGGTGACGGCGCGGCGGTTCTGCGACCAGCAGGAAATATCGTCGCAGACGGCGACCGGACGCTCCTTGCCATAGCTGATCGTGCGGATGCGGCCGGCGGAGAGGCCGCGCGAGGCCAGATAATTTTTCACCACCTCGGCGCGGCGAGCGCCGAGCGCGAAATTATATTCGCGCGTGCCGCGCTCGTCCGCATGCCCCTCCACGGTGAAGGAATAGCGGCCATAGCGCTGCAGCCAGTCGGACTGCTTGTCGAGCGTCGCCTGCGCAGTAGGCGTCAGCTCGCTCGAATCGGTCTCGAAATAGACGCGGTCGCCGACATTGACCACGAAATCCTGCGGGCTTCCGGGCGCCGCATAGCCGCCACGTCCATTGGCGCCGCCGGCCAGCGCCGCGTTTTCGTCCTCGGCGTTTTTGGCGCAGGCGCCGAGCGAGACGGCCGCCAGAATGGCGACGGCGAAGCGCAGGGCGCGCGTGGCGGAAAGCAATGCCATTTCCTCTAAGCTCCTCTGACGACGGTGTCTCTGCTGTCGCCAGTCCTATCCGCGCAGGGGTTAAGCGAAGGTTCCGTCAACCTTGACGAAAGCTTTGCGCGCCCCGATGCGGCGCGCGAAAGCGCGGTAAGGTTAACGTGAGCTTGATAGTCGACGCGGTCCGTGGCGGCAGTGAGGCGAAAAGGCGGCGCGAAAGGCGATGCGCCTTCTCCCACAGGGAATTGCGTATGGGGAATGCGGGGGCTGGACCGCCGCCCGGATCATTGTTAGCACTTTCTTCATCATGAGGCGGAGGGTGCTGGAGACGATGCGCGATCTGAAACGCTCAGCCCTTCGTTTTTGCGGGCCGTTCTGCGCGGCGATCGGCGCGCTGACGCTCGCCGGCTGCGTCGATACGGCGGTCGAGATCGGCCATCCGCGGCCCGAGCAGCTCGCGCAGCGGCAGCGTCCGGCGCCGCGGCAGGGCGTCAGCCCACACGGCGCGCCTGTGGCGCTCATTAGCCTGGAAGGCGCGCCGGAGGATGCGCTGGCGCGCTTCCGCCCGGCCTTCGCCCGCGCGACGGAGAGCCGCGACGTCGCTGCTTCCGAAGAGCCTGCGGCCGCCTATCGTCTGCGGGGCTATCTCACCGCCTATGCGAGCCCCGAAGGGGCGACGCGCTTCGCCTATGTCTTCGATATTTTCGACCGCAATGGACGACGCGCGCGACGGCTCACCGACGAGGTGGCCGTGACCGGCGTCGGCGATCCCTGGACCCTGCTCGACGATCGGGCGCTGGCCGCGGTCGCGGCGCGAGGCGCCGACGAGCTTGCCGCTTTTCTCTCCGATACGCCGGAGGCTATCGCTGCGGCGGCCGGAGCCCGGTCGGGCGTGACGATCGCCGCGGCGACGCGGGGCGGGCCGGCCTCTGCGCCGAGCGACGCCAAGCCATTGGGCTTCGCCGAGATCAAGTGAGTCCGTTTCCGCTGGGCGGATAAGTAGCGCCGTGGCTTTCACCAGACTTTCATCCAGGCGCATTGACGACCCGACCAGGCTTATGTATCGAATTAGCTACACAAGGTCGCGAGGGCGATAGCCTTTGCGCCAGGGGATGGGGTGCCCCCTATAACCGCCGAATAGGCTGATGACTCCTGCTCAATGCCCGATGATCGCAAGGTCATCGAAAGAGGGCGCTCGCGCGCTCATAAAGCAGGAGGAAGCAGATGAATCAGGATCTCTCGGTTTTCGTCACACCTTTCGCTCTCGTTATCGGATGCGCGCTGATCGCCGCCGGCGGGCTCTACTTCATCGAGATTCAATTTCTGAAGTCGCGCTTGCAGGCGATCGCCGCGCTCGTCGCGGGCTCCCTCGTTTTGGCCGCGCTCGAGGTCGTGCTCGCCGGCAGCAGCGTCTCCTTCTTCAAGGCGCAGCAGGTGCAGACATCCGCCTGTGAGCTGGAAGGCGAGTCGGCGCATCCAGAGGCCCGCCTCGGCGTGGACGTCAATGTCATCCACAAGCACATTCTCGGCTGCATGCAGGAGGCCGGCTATGAATGGGCTCCCGCGCATCGCAATTGCAAGGATGCGCCGGTCGCCACCAATGCCTATTGCTATCTGCCCGCCACCGGCTTCGAGCGCGCGATCACTGCGTTTCAGCTGAGATTCGAATAGCCCGACCGCGATGGCGAGCCTAAGCTCGCCGCTCGCCTCGCGGGGCGCTTGCCGGTTGGAGAGCTTGCTCCATTTGACCTCGAGACTGAGGGGAAGGCGGCGCCCCGTCGGGAACAGACGGGAGATGTGCCGATGAATGAGGATATCGCCGCCTTCGTGGCTCCGCTGACGCTCATGCTCGGCGGCGGATTGCTGGCCCTCGGCGGGCTGTCCTTCATCGGCGTCGACTACTTCGACAGCAAGTTCAAGGCGCGCGTCGCCTTCGCAGTCGGCCTCGCCTTTATCGTCGCCACCGAGCTCGTCTTCGTCACCAGCAGCAGCAGTGGCCGCTATTTCGCCGGGCTGAAGATCGACGTCACCGATTGCGAGCTCGATAGTGAGAGCAAGCTCCCGGAGGAGCGGCACAAGAACAGCCGAGTGCTGCACGATCATATCGTCGCCTGCATGGAGCGGCTCGGCTATGAATGGAACGCCGAGCACGAGCATTGCAAGGAGGCGAAGATCGCCACCAATTCCTTCTGCTATTTGCCGACGCGGCCGGTGGCGCGGGCGATCGTGCGTTTCCAGACCGCCTTCGAGTGATCGAAAAGCGCTCAGGCGCTATCCACCGCCTCGCCGGGGACGAAAGCGTCGAAGGCCGCCCAGAACTGCTCGCGCAATTCGTCTCGCTCCATCAGCAATTCATGACGCGCGCCGGGGACCTCTATCAGGCTCGCGACCGGTAGCCTCTGCGCGAAACGCTCGATCGCGCGCGAGGAAATGATGCGGTCGCGCCCGCAGAGAAAGGCCATCACCGGCGAGCGCACGGCGCGGGCGTATTCGGGCGCGGCGAACTGCTTCATCAGCCTGAAGGCGGCGTTGACCCAGCCGACCGTCGGATCGCCGATGGCGAGATGCGGCGCGGCGCGCACCACATCGGCGTTGCGGGAGAAGCGCGCGGGATCGGAGGTCAGCCGATTGCCCTCGAAGGGCAGCTCCTCCAGCGATTTCGGTCCGCCGCCCGGCACATACATCGCGCCGAAGCCGAACATATCGAGCGTGTCGGCGACGGCGCGCGCGCCGATCGGAAAGCGCAGCCCTTCGAAATCGACCATTGGCGCGGCGACGATGACGCGATCGAAAGGCGAGCGCGCCGAATGGACGCGATCGAGCAAAATGGCGCCGCCCATGGAATGCGCCAGCGCATGCCAGGGGGAGGGGCATTCGAGCGCCAGAACGTCGGTGATGAAGGCGTCGAGATCGCGCTGATAGAGCGCGAAATCATCGACATGGCCCTTGCGCGGATCGGAAAGATCGCGCTCCGAGCCGCCCTGTCCGCGCCAATCCAGCGTCACCACATGGAGGTCGCGGGCGAGCAGATCATTGATCGTCTCGAAATATTTCTCGATGAACTCGGCCCGGCCCTGAAACAGCGCCACCGTGCCGATCGCTCCACGCGGCGGCGCGAAGCTCGCCGCGCGCAGGCTGCGTCCATCCGCCGTGCGAATGGCGAAGACCTTCGCATTGGGCGGCACGGGATTGTCGGGCGTTCCGATGAGCTGCGATTCGGTGAGCGGCATGTCGGGCGATCCTGCTGCGGCGGGAACGAGAGACGCTGCCCGCGCCTCTCGCCCCGTCTATCGCATGTCTCGCCCGACCGCGCAAAAGGCGAAGCTCAGAACTTCACCGTCAGCCCCGCGTAATAGGAGCGGCCTTGCCCCGGCACGGCGCCGAAGACGCTCGTCTTCTTGTAATTCGTGTAATCGAAGCCGCCGAGCGGCGAATAATAGCGCACGTCGGCGACATTGGTGATGCCGAGATCGATGCGGAATGCGTCCCATTCATAGGCGGTGCGCAGATTGACGAGCCCGTAGGAGGGCGTCTTCAATTCATTGCGCGCCGTGCTCACATGCGTCTTGCTATCGACCAGCTGCAGCTCGACAGCGCTGCTCCAGCCGCCGAGCTTGTGCTCGAGAGCGAAGCGGGCGTTGAGCGGCATTATGTGATAGAGCCCGTCGCCGCGATCGAGATTTTCGCCATAGACGTAGCCGATGACGCCGGAGAGCGTGAAGCTGCCGACATCCGGCGCCTCATAGAGCTTGCCGCGGCCGGAGAGGTCGAAGCCATAGAGCTCCGCCTTGTGATTGCGGAACTGAAGAATGGGAAACCAGCTTCCATTCTTGTCGGTGAAGCCGCCGATGCGATCGGCGTCGATGAAGTTCTCGACATAGCTGAAATAGGGCGTCGCCTTTACTTCCCAATCATGGGAGACGGGATCGCGCCACGCGGCCGTGAAGCTCACCGTATGCGCGACCTCGGGCTTCAGATCGAGATTGCCGACATAGCCATTGGCGTCGCCGAACCAGCCGATCATGCTGCTCGCCATGCCGCCGACGCCGAAAGCGTAGCGCTCGTAGAGATTGGGCGAGCGCGTCTTGCGCGAATAGCCGAGCTCATATGTGCTCGTCTCGTCGGCCTGGTAGCGCACGAGCGCGGTCATGTCGAAATTGACGTCGGTGCGCGCATGGCTGCGGGCGTTGAAGAAACGGGCCGCCGTGGCGTCAGGATTGGCCATGCCCATCATGCCCATGGGGATGGGATTGCGCGGATCATAGGCGCTGGCGTCGCCCGTGCTCATCCACACGATGTCATTGCGCACGCCGAGCGATGTCGTCCATTGCGGCGACCATTTCGCTTCCCATTCCGCGAATGTGCCGATGTGATCGCGCTGGCCGCCATTGATGTTCCAGAAGGTCCCTGGACCCATCATCATGCTGCCGACGATCGGCGGCCACCAGTCGTTCAAATGATAGCCGTGGAACTCATTGCCGATGCGCAGCAGATTGGAAGAGTCGAGAGGAATGGCCGCCTTGACCACATATCCGTAATCAGTGCCGGCGGCGTTCATCGGCATGTTGGCGGGCTGCTTGTCGTAGAGAAAGCCCATCTTATGCGCCGTATGATGCCAGAAGGCGCGCGCCTCGAGCTTGCCCCATTCGAACGCGCCCTCATAGCCGGCGTCGACCGAATAGCCGCGATTATAAGTCATATCCATGCGCTGATTGACGAAGCCCTGATAGGGAATGTTCTGATATCCGCCACGCAGCGTGAAGAGATGTCCGTCGTTCTGATAGGCGAGAGTCGCCGAATGATTTTCGGAGATGAAGCCGGTGGAGAGGACCTTCGGTCCATTGTCGCCGGCGTGATAGTCGGAGCCGCGCGTGTAGCCGCCATTGTAGAGCAGGCTGAAATGCTCGGTGGCGACATTCGCGGTTCCCGACACTCCGAAGCCGCTGTTGGAGCTGCGGAAGAAGCCCGAGATCGATCCCGAGGCGATGACGCCGGGCGCGACCGACGGAACGAGGCCTGGCGCGGAGGCGACGCGCGGATTGGCGAAGATCGGCGGCTTGGGCGTGACCGAAATCGTGCCCGCGATCGAATCGCCGCCTTTGCTCACCGGCGTCACGCCGGAGAGCACCTCGATCTTTCCGACATTGTTCGGATCGATATAGGAGAGCGGCGGATTCATGTGATTGGCGCAGGCCGAGGTGATCTCGGCGCCGCCGAGCAGAATCTTGATGCGATCGTCGGCGAGGCCGCGCAGCGCCGGAAGGCGCGACACGCCCCCCGCCTCATAGAGATCGACGCCCGGCGCCGCATAGAGCAGCTGCGCCGTGTCGCTGGCGTTTGGACGCTGAGCGTCGAGCGCCGCGCCGCTGATGTCCGTCGCGCCGATCGGCGTGAAGGGGCCATCGGCGTGACGCGCTGCGGCGCGCAGCGCTCGCTCGCGCTCACCGGCCACGTCGATCGGCGGCAGCGCGACCGCGCCGGCGTCATTGCGCATCGTCTCGTTCTGCGCGAGCACGATGGCGACGCTGCGTCCATCACGCGTGAGGCGATAGCCTATGCCCGTGCCGGCGAGCAGACGATCGAGCGCGTCTTCCAGTGTGAAGGCGCCGGAGAGTCCATGCGTCGTGAGATCGCGCGTCAGTCGCGACTTATAGACGAGCTGCGCGCCGGTGGCGTCGGCGAGGCGATTGAGCGCGGCGGCGACGGAGCCCGCCGGAATCTCATAGCTGCGCACTGCGGCGGCGAGCTCCGCCTCCGGCATTGCGACATGCGCGATGGCCGGCTCTTGTCCGAAGACGAGAGCGCTCAGAGCCGTCGCTATCGCCGTCGCGCCCATGTTTTTATTCTCGAGACGAAAAAATCGCCGCTGCATCCGCCCTTCTCCGAGTTCTTGTCGGGAACGAAAACGTCCCTCTATGAACTCTGACGAATGGAGCGCGCGAACACGCACGTCCGTGCGACGAAAAAATGCAGGCGCGTGATGCGGCGTTCTGTCTCATCCGCGCAGCGCCACGAGATAATCGCCGATGTGAATCGCATCGAGCGCGAGCGAAGCCTCGATCGCGCGCAAGGCGCCGATCGGATCGGCGGCGTCGAACACGCCGGTGACGCGAAGCCGGCGCGTGGAGTCGCTCGCCACGATGATGTAGCCGCGGTGATAGCGTGAGAGAATATCGACGACCTCGCCGAGCGGACGATCGACGAAAATGAGCTTGCCGCGGCGCCAGGCGGTGGCGTCCGGCACGGCGACAGGGACGGGCGCGCTCGTCGGCGCCGCCGGGCCGAAGTCGCATTGGCGACCTTCCTCGACGATCGTCTTCTCGCCATGGCTCGCGACGGCGACCTTATGCTCGGCGACGGTCACGCGGGCGCCGTCATTCTCGAGCGCGATATCGAAAGAGGTGCCGAGCGCCGTCACCGATCCGCCCGCCGCCGTGACGACGAAGGGCCGCGCGGCATCCGGCGCGACATCGAAAAACGCCTCGCCTTCGAGCAGAGTGAGCGAGCGTTCGCCGGCGGCGTAATGCACGGCGATAGCGGATTTTCCGCCGAGCTGAACCTTGGATCCGTCCGCGAGCGCGACCATGCGCGTCTCGCCGGCGGCGGTGCGGAAATCGGCGCTCCAGAGCAGGCGCAGCGTGTCGAAGCTCGCCACGGCGGCCAGCGTCGCGGCCAGCGCGGCGGCGAAAGCCATGCGTCGCCGCCGCCGCGCCGCGAGGGCGTCGACGCGACGCGGCTTCAGCGCTTTCACCTCGCCGCAGAGCGCGCAAATATAGGTGAAGGCCGCCGCGTTGGCCCGATCGGCCACCCAGGCCTCGAAGGCGGCGATCTCGGCGCTCGACATGTTGCCGGCGTCGCGCCGCACCCACCAGGCGACGGCGGAGTCCTGCGAGGCGCTCTCCTGCGGCGCGGGATCTTTGTGGGCGGCCATAGGTCGAAACTCGCTCCTCACACATACAGACGAACGACGGCCCGAAACGCGGATGCGTCTCGGCAATTTTTTACTGCACGGCGCTTCGGCAGCGCTTTATGGCGATGCGCAAATGCCGGTCCACCATATTGCGGGAGATGCCGAGCCGCCGCGCGATCTCGTCCTGCGGGACGTCGTGATGCATGCGCAGCACGAAGACCTCGCGGCATTTGGGCGGCAGCGTCTCGATCGCCGTGGTGAGAATCCGCGCGCGGCGGTCCGCTTCCAGAGTCTCGTCGGCGGAGGGCTCGTCCGAGGGCGCGTCATAGGTCTCCGCATCGGCCACGAAGAGCCTGCTCTCGAGCCTGCGCCGGCGCGAAAAGTCCATCGCCAAATTGACGGCGGTGCGGCGCAGATAGGCCGGAGGATCGGTGATCTCCTCGGTCATGTCGCGATGCATGACGCGCAGAAACGCCTCCTGGACGATGTCTGGGGCGTGATCGGGACCGACCCGCCGCGTGAGCAGGCGTGTCAGATCGCGTTGGGTGCGCGCGAAGAGCTCGCGCAAAATCGAAAATCTCGTGTCGGGCATCGGCGCCATCCGTCGCGGCGTCGCCCGGGCGCGGGGGCGTCCGGTGCGTCCATCGGCGTATCGAAACGGCGGCCGCGATCCGCGGGGCGCCGCGCGATCAGGCGAGGGGAGGGGCGCGGGACGACCAGGAGCTGGCCCAGCCGACGGGTCCGCGCTGCGGCGGCGCCGTCGAGGTATAGGCGACGAAGGCGAAAGCGACGACCGGCGGCGCGAGGATCGGCTCCTCGGACGGCGGCTCGACGAGGCTCGGCAGATCGCGGCCGGAGACGCAGAGAATGCAGCAGGGCGCATGATCGCGCTCCGCCGGCGGCGCGCCGTCCCTGTGCGGCTCGCAATAGGCGGAGGCCGAGACGCCGCCCGCCAGAGGCGCGCCATGGCCTCGAACCAGCGAGGCGGCGACGAAAGCCTGCAGCGCGAAAAGGCAAAGCGCCAGCGCCGAGACGAACGCGCGTCTCGCCGCGGAGACGTCCGACCAGCGCCGTGACCTCAGCTTCGCCATGTCCGAAACTAGCGCCGGGAAATTTCCGCGGTCAATGCGATCGTCGCGCTCGCGGCGAAAACTCGGGGCCTGTCACAAAATTGCGACACCCGCGCCGGCGCCTCTTGCAGGCCGCAAAAGGCGCTCCCACATGGAATTCAGCGCGGGCCGTAGCGGACGCGCTTCTTCCCCGGCGCGAGCGGGGACGAACATCCCGATCGCGCTTCCACTGTCGCTTCTAGGAGGACAATGACATGCGTCACTTCGATCTTTCCCCCCTCTATCGCTCGACCGTCGGTTTCGACCGTCTCTTCTCCCTGCTCGACCAAGGTCCGGGCGCGGAGGCGGCTCCGACCTATCCGCCTTATAATATCGAGCGCACCGGCGAGAACGATTATCGCGTGACCTTGGCCGTGGCCGGCTTCGCGCGCGAGGATCTCTCCATCGAGACGCGCGAGAACACGCTGACCATCAAGGGCGCGAAAGACTCGCAGCCCGAGCCCGGCGGCGTCAAGCGCGAGATCCTGCATCAAGGCATCGCCGCGCGCGCCTTCGAGCGCCGCTTCCAGCTCGCCGACCATGTCGTCGTGACCGGGGCGACCCTCGCCAATGGCTTGCTGCATGTCGATCTGGTCCGCCAAATTCCCGAGGCGCAGAAGCCGCGCCGCATCGAGATCGGCGGCGGCGTTCCGGCGCAGACGATCGACGCCAAAGCCGCCTGATCGCACGCCGCACCCCAGCCTTGCAAAAAATAGAGGCGTCCCGTGAGGGACGCCTCTTTTTTCGTTCAACCGCCTGGTGTCGGCTTGGGCGGCTCGCCCGCGGACGGCTCCTTGGATTGCTCCGCCGAGACCGGATTGGCGGGAGCCGCAGCGGCGGGCGGCGGCGTGACCGGCGTCGCTGGAACGATGGTCTGTGGCGCCGGCGCCGCCTGCTGATGGCCGACCGCTGCGGGCTCCGGCGCGGCCGCATGCGGCGGCTCGGGAGCGGCTTGGATCGGCTGGGCGGAGGCGGCGGCGGGAGAAGGAGAAGGCGCAGGAGATAAAGAAGAAGGAGCGGACGCGGTCCCGCCTTGCGGCGGCTGCTGCGCCGGCGCCTTGCGCTCGGCCGGCTTGGTGACGGCGGGCTTGGCGACGGCGGGCTTGGCGGCCGTCGGTCTATCCTGCGGAGCGGCGGCGCGCGCCGGCGGTTTGGTCGCCTCGGAGGGCGGCGAATGGGGCGGGCGGCGTGTCTCGGCATTGTCTTGCCTGACGGCGGCATGGGTGCGCGCCGGCGTCTCCACGCCTCGCGCCGGAGCGTTGGATTGCCGCGCCGGGCGGCGGGGCTCGCCGCCGAGGCCGGGCACCACCAGAGGGTCTTCCGCCGGGCCGGCGCTCGGCCCCTCATAGGGTTCCGGCCCCGGCGGTCCGCGATAGGCGGCGGGCGGCGCTTCGACGAAGCCCGGTCCGACTTCCTCCGGCCCAATGCGCCAGGAGCGCAAAATCTCGCCCTCATAGGGGTCGATCAAAAAGCGCCGATAATGGCCGCGGCGGTCGACGCCCGTCGCGACCACCTGATCGCCGCGCCGGCCGAGCCCACCGACGAGACGAAAGCCTTCCTCGCCCAAAATGCCGGCGATCGCTCGAGGCGTGGCGTTGGGCGCGGGTTCCGGGATCGGCTGGTGAAAGGCGTAGCCGAACGGACGAAAGAAGAAATCCGCCGCGGCCGGCGTCGGCGCCGCCATCGGCGCGAGGCTCGCCATCGCGAGCAAGAGCTTCGGCCGCAGTCTCGATAGCGTCATGAACCGCTCCACATCCATCTCATCGT